>JAQUTA010000009.1 GCA_028709965.1 Lutispora sp. | reverse complement strand
GCAATTTTTGATACTAATTTTGTTTTTTTAGCGCCCATTTTCAACATATCTTCTAATAGTTTAGAAATACCCGTATCAGCAAACTTAGCAGGATTGCTATTATTCTTTATCTGAAAGCTATATGGAAGCATGATATGCACCATACCAGATATCTTTGTCTCCCTATCATGTAGGCATATGCCTACGCAAGATCCCAGTCCTAGAGTCGTTAGAATATTTGGTGCATAAACGCAATTCAAGTCAGCCATGCCAACCTTTATTATCTCTGCCATTTTACATTACTCCTAAGCTCTTTAGTAGAATTTCAAAAGACTGTTCATCCGGAATGAGAAAAAAATTCCCTTTGACATGATTCAGACCTTCGATGAAATCTGTCTCAATCAAAAGAACATGATCTCCAACCTGTCCAAACATAATAACTGGTACGCTAATAATGGCTCCTGCCATATCTATAGCAAGAGAAGGAACAGAAACCGACATAGATAATCCAGTTAAGGTAGCTAAAGAGGAAAGATAAGACCCCGCTAATATATTACCAATTTCTTTTAATGCAGAAAGCTCTATTTCATCTAGCTCCATACTAGTTTCATTCTTATTCATGAGCCAGTTAATAAGGATACGTGAGGAATTATTATCGATTAAGAACATTATACTGCCTGTTATGTCACCTGAAACCTTGAAATAAATACCGGAAACCAGTACCTCCGGTCCCCCCACCAGTTCAGCCACATCTTTAAATTCAATCACATTTACTATAGGCACTTTCATGTCTATGCGTTTTGAAACCATCTTAGACAATGCTGTAATTGCGTTTCCAGCTCCAATGTTACCTATCTCTTTTAAAACATCAATTTGTTGGCTGTTCAAATCAACTATGCTAATAGACATAAACCTACCTCCTTAATAAAACCTAAATATTAAGCATTTTAAAAACATCCAATAGAATAATTATTCTATTGTCTAACTTCCCTATACCATATATATTGTTTTGCTCTATATTCCCCAAAGACTCTGGTGGAGCTTCAATCATATCATTATTGATCTCCATTACTGTTGAAGCTGAATCCACAATTAATCCCACATTTATATCATCAATATATACAATTATAATTCTTGTATTGTCGCTTTCTTCTTTACTCTCCAATTTAAATTTCTCACGCAAATCAACTATAGGTACAATTTCACCCCTAAGATTTATTACACCCTTAATATAAGAGGCGCTTTTAGGAATTCTTGTTATTCTTGCGACTTTTTCAATAGTTTTCACACGTAGTATATCGATTCCATATTCTTCATTATCTAATTCAAATACAACAAATTGTCTATTTGTGCTAGAGTTGTTCATTTGGCTCCCCCCTAAATCATAGAATTAGAATCAATTATAAGCGCTACTTGCCCATCCCCTAATATAGTAGCTCCAGCAATATTTTTAATACTTGCTAAGTACTTACCTAAAGACTTAATTACTATTTCCTGCTGACCAATGAGACTGTCTACTATAAAACCAGAGTTCTTTTCTCCTTTTTTAACTATAACTATTGTTAGTTCCTCTTCATCTTCTTTATAATCTTTTATATCAAGTACATTTGTTAATCGAACTATAGGCAGCACACCATTTCTATATACTATTACCTCTTGTCCTTGAACATTTCTTATGCTATTTGTTTTGATTGAAGTTATCTCCTTTATTGAATTCAAAGGTATAGCATATTTTTCATTACCTACGTTTACTAAAAGCGCTTGAATTATTGCCAAAGTCAATGGTAATCTAATGATAAATTTACTGCCATTATTAGTAGAAGTCTCTACTTCAACAGTTCCTCCTAATGATTCAATCTTTGTTTTGACTACATCTAATCCTACGCCTCTTCCAGAAACATCAGAAATAACTTCTGCAGTGCTAAAACCTGGTTTAAACAAAAGTTCAACAGCATCCTTTTCACTTAACGCATCAGATTCTACCTGATTAATTATTCCATTTTTAATGGCTTTTCTCTTAACTTTATCTACATTTATTCCTTTACCGTCATCTTCTACTTCGATAACTACGCTATTACCATCCTGAAATGCTCGTAAATCAACTTTGCCAACAGGAGCTTTTTTACTATTACTCCTTTCATGCTTGTCTTCGATACCATGATCAATAGCATTTCTGATTAAATGGATAAGAGGATCACCAATTTCATCAATCACCGTCCTATCCAATTCAGTTTCTTCTCCACTTATTTGAAGGTTTATATCTTTTTCAAGCTCTCTTGACAAGTCCCTAACCATCCTAGGAAATCTACTAAACACTCTCTCAATAGGTACCATCCTTACCTTCATTACAGCATCATGCAAATTTGTTGTAATTCTCTCCAAATATTCTAAAGCCTCAGTCATATTCTGGTCTGTTGAATCTGAGTCAATGCCTTCAAGCCTAGTTTTTATTATTATTAGTTCGCTCACTAAATTCATAAGATTATCTAATCTATCAATATCAACTCTGACAGTTTTACCAATTTTATTCTTTTTTGCATGGGTTTCTTCATGGTCAGCCTTGTCTTCTTCAACTTTATCAGCCGCAACTTCATTAGAATGAGCCTTATCCCCTTCAAAAGTTTGGTTAATCTCTTCAATAAGTACTTCTTCTATTTCGGATATACCCTCAATATCAGATTTTATTGTATCTGAGTTTTCATTCGTTATAATGGCCAATTTAAATCCTTCATCAAACTTCTCATCTTCTATATCTTCTATTCTTGGTGAAGACTTAAATATTTCAGCATACTTTTCCAAAGTTTTAAAAACAATAAAAGCCCTTGCTGATTTTAACATACAATCTTTTGATAAAATAACTTCAACTTTAAAAACCCTCATTCCCTGAGCTATTGCTTGAATTGTAATGTTTTCGTCGTATTGATTAAATGTAAGATCCATTATACGTTTATCAGTACTTGAGTTGTGATATGTAATTTCTGTAACATCCTTTTTATTAATTATATCAACTAATTTCTTTTTTAATGGCTCAATATCTTTGTCGATTTCCTTTCCTTTCTCAGAAATGTGACCAACAGAAACTTCGAGAAAGTCTAAACATTCAAATAATATATCTATAATTTCGCTATAAACAACCAGTTTTCCATTCCTAATTGCATCAAGAACGTTTTCCATTTCATGGGTAAGACCCATTAAAGAACTAAATCCCATCGTTCCAGACATCCCCTTCAAAGTATGAGCTGATCTAAAAATCTCATTTAGAAGGTTACTATCATTTGGATTGACTTCGAGTCCTAATAGATTTTGATTTAAATTCTGTAAATGTTCCTGAGCTTCTTCAATAAAAATCTCTAAATACTGATTAACATCCATTCATCATACCCCCATATAAAACAAAATTTAATTATATAAACCCTTTTTGTAGCTGCTTTCTCTGTTCTTGAAAGATAAACTTCGTCAGTATCTCCTTATCAGCTTTACTTATGTCTTCAAATCTAACACCATATTCATATAAAAAAGATTTTTCTGTATTATATTGTTTTCTTACTATTATACCCTTAAGCATCATTTTGCTGTTTGTATCAAGCTTAATTTCCAATTCTAGCAAATCTTTTATTTCCATTTCTTTTTTTGAATAAAACATGATACCACCTTCGCTAACATCCAGAAGAATTCCTTCATGATATTTGGTTGTTTCTTCAGAGTTGTCCAAAATATCAATAATTCTATACTTAATAGGTTTAACTATCTTCAGTCTATAAAAATTTCTCCTTTGAATCCTTTTTAACTCAGATATTACTTTTAATCTTAATGTAGGAATATTTCCTAATGTCTTTTCTTCAACCATAGTCAATAATTCAAATATAGCGTCCTGTTTACATAGAATCAATTCTAATCTTTCACCTTTTAAAAAATATACAATTTTATTTTTATATATTGGAAATAATATCTCTATAATATTATCATCATGAATATCAGATATTTGACTTACATATAAATTATTATTCCGCTTGTCAATGGCTTTCAACTGCAACTTGTCCCCAATATTGATGAATTTATTCAATGGTATCATTGGAATAATTACACCCTCCTTTTAATTAAAAAACCACTTAAGCTTGTTAACAAATAATCTTATGCCATATCCATTGTCTTGCTTGTAATCCGTATTATCGATAAGAGCTGCGGCTATTACAGAAATATCATTAGCCGCCTCTGTTTTTTCAAAAGAGATAACAAAAGGTTGCTGTATTTTTACAGCTTTGGGTATATTGGAATCATTGGATACATAGCCTAACTTCCTTATTGATACCCCTAGAAACTTCAAGCACGCATCATGCAATTTATTAAGAATATTATCAGCCTCTATAGAATTTTCTGCTTTATTAACTAACAATTTTATTTCTTTTGATTTATCCTTTTTAGCAATTATTTTTATGAGGGCATAAGCATCTGTTATTGCTGTAGGTTCTGCAGTCGTTACAAGAATAACTTCTTTAGCTGCATAAATAAAACTCAGCACTTGATCGGATAGTCCTGCCCCAGTATCTATAAGTATTATATCAGCTTCTTCATCAAGCTTCCCAAGTTCAATAAGAAGACGGGCTAATTGGTTTTTGTCCAATTTTACCAAATCCTGAAGCCCAGAACCTCCCGATATAAATCTAACCCCACTTGGACCTTCTTCTAAAATATCTAAAATCCCTTTTCTATAATTAATAACATCTGAAAGGTTATACTTAGGGATTACTCCAAATACAATATCAATATTGGATAGACCTAAGTCCGCATCTATTATAATGACTTTTAACCCTTGTTTAGCTAGTTTAATCGCAAGATTTATTGTAATATTAGTTTTCCCAACTCCGCCTTTGCCACTAGTAACTGTAATAACTCTAGCATTTTTACTAGTCGGTTTAACAAAATTCTTGTGTAAATCGCTATCTTCGTAGGAATAAAGAATTCTATTTTTATTATTAATTTTATCTACTATATCTCTTAAATTACCTGCTTGATCCTTCATAAATTTTATCACCTAACAAAGAAATTATTATTTTACTTTTATCTGCAACTTTTATATCATCGGGTACGCTTTGACCATATGTAAAATATGACAATGTTTTTTTCGTGGCATAAGAAGCATTAATTATTATTCCATAAGATGAAGTTTCATCAAGTTTAGTAAACAATAATTTATAATCCTCTAGAAAGCTATAGCTATTAATAATATCTCTGCAATCCGACATTTTAGTAGTAGCGCTTATCACTAAATATATCTGACAGCTTATGCCTGAATTTAGCAAGCGCTTTAGCTCCGCTAGATGATATTCATCTTTATGACTTCTTCCAGCTGTATCTACCATTATAACATCTTTATCATCAAAGTCTTCTACAGCTGATATAAACTCTATTGGTGAATATATCACTTTTAATGGAATATCAATTATTTCGCTATAGGTTCTCAACTGTTCAACTGCTGCAATCCTATAAGTGTCAGAAGTAATAAATCCAACTTTCAATTTCTTTGATAATGTATATAATGCAGCAAGCTTTGCTATTGTTGTGGTTTTTCCCACACCTGTAGGCCCTACAAAAACCGTTACTTTCTTTGGATCGATATCTATATCTTCATTATCACACGTTGTAAATTCTAATAAAGTGTTATGTATAAAATCTCTAATAAAATCTTCATTGTTTTGCAAGTCCATAGTAAGCTTTTCAATTCTGTCCTTTATCTTTTCGATAATTTCTTCATCAACTTCTCTATTTCTCAATCTTAGAAGATATTCCTTAACGATATTTGATAAATTATCTTCATCAATATTTATTACCTTATATACTTTATTCAACATGTTTTTTATTTCATTAACTTCTTGTTCAATTTTATTTGATTCAATGGTTTGTTCTATATAAGAATTCTTAGAATAATTCATGTTCTCTTTGAACGAGCCTTCATTCAATGGGGGATTCAACCCCCATTGAATGTTAGTCGAGTCCATACTGGACTTAACCGTCCTTTGACACCCGCCAGCTATAGAGGCGGGGGACTTAGGGCGGGTTAGTTCAGTGTTAAAATCTTTAGATTTATTAATAGATTCACTTTTATTAATACTAGTAATAGATTCATTAAAGTTCTGTTTTTGATTCCGATCAATACTTTCATAAGTATCAATAGCTGCAACAACTTCTATAATCGGTCTAGAAAATAAACCCTTCAATCCCCTCTTTCTCATTTTTCTTGTATTAATAATTATTGCATCTCTACCTAATTCAGTTCTTACTTTTTGAAGTGCATCTTGCACTGTTTCACCAATATATCTCTTAACTTTCATCAAATATTCACCATCCCAATAGACTGAACTTCGATTGAAGGATCCAGCTCATTATATGATAGTACTATCAAACCAGGCGCTACCCCTTCGGCTATACGTCTAAAATACATTCTAACCATCGGTGATGTTAAGATTAGAGGTTGCTCGCCAATTGACATTAGTTTTTGTACCTCTTTCATTAGATTAGCAGCAATTCTCTGTGTTATTCCAGGATCAATTGATATATATGAACCATAATCAGTTTGCTGCACCGAATCGATAATAGTCTGTTCCAATTCCTGATTTAATGTAATTACTTTTGCTTTCTTGCCGTTAATAAATCGTTTTGTTATTGCCCTGCTCATGGCTTGTCTTACGTATTCTGTTAGCATATCGGTATCCTTTGTAATAACTCCATAGTCTGCTAAGGACTCCATGATTGTTACCAAATCCCTTATGGATATATTTTCCTTTAGTAGATTGGTCAATACTTTGTGTATTTCCCCTAGGCTTAGTATTTTAGGCAGCACTTCATCCACCAAGGCAGGATAAGTATCTTTAATATTATCTAATAATTTTTGGACATCTTGCCTTCCAAGAAGCTCCGAAGAATGATTTTTAATAATTTCAGTTAAATGGGTAGCAATTATTGATGGAGGATCTACCACTGTAAAACCCATCATTTCAGCCTTTTCCTTTTGACTCTCATTAATCCACACTGCAGGTAACCCAAAAGCTGGTTCAATAGTTTTTATACCTTCTAAATCCCCTTCTGCAGTACCAGGATTCATAGCTAAATAATTGTCAAACATAATCTCCCCACTTGCTACATCTGTGCCTTTTATTTTGATTACATATTCATTTGGCTTAAGCTGTATATTATCTCTAAGTCTGATAATTGGAACTACTATCCCTAAATCTAAAGCGCATTGCCTTCTTATCATAACTAGCCTATCTAGCAAGTCACCACCTTGGTTTGCATCAACTAAAGGTAATATGCCATATCCAAATTCTAATTCGATAGGATCCACCTGCAATAAAGACATTACATTTTCTGGCTTTCTAATCTCATCCACTTCATGATCCTGTGCTTTGGCTTCCTGATCCAGTTCTGCTTCCTTTATGGTTTTTTGAAGAGTATATCCCATAAAAGATAATAATCCAGATAATATAATATTAGGCAAAGGTGGCAAGCCTGTAAAAGCCAATAAGCCTAATACTCCACTTGCAATATATAATGCCTTGGGTTGGGAAAATAATTGCTTGATCATATCAGTTCCTAGATTTGATTCAGATGCTGCTCTAGTGACTATTATACCTGTTGCGGTAGAAATCAAAAGAGCTGGTATCTGACTGACCAAACCATCGCCAACAGTCAAATTAGTATAAATTGATGCAGCTTCTGACATTTCCATTCCTTTTTGAAGCATGCCTATTGCAAAGCCTGCTGTAATATTAATTATTGTAATAATTATACTTGCAATTGCATCTCCCTTTACAAATTTACTTGCTCCATCCATTGCGCCATAAAAATCCGCTTCTCTTTGTATCTTTTTTCTTCTATCTTTCGCTTCTCCTTCGCTGATCAATCCTGAGTTTAAATCTGCATCTATTGCCATTTGTTTTCCAGGCATTGCATCTAAGGTAAATCTTGCAGCTACTTCGGCTACTCTTTCAGCTCCTTTGGTTATTACCATAAACTGAATTACTACAATAATAAGAAATATTATAATACCAACAATAGAATTACTACCAATAACAAAATTGCCAAAAGCTTCAATAACATTTCCAGCATCTGCATTTCCAAGAATCAATCTAGTTGAAGAAATATTCAACGATAACCGGAATAAAGTTGCTATCAATAGCAATGATGGAAAAATAGAAAACTGCAAGGGTTCATTTATGTACATTGCAATAATAAGTATAATCAGTGACAATGAAATATTAATAGTCAATAATAAATCCATCAAAAAAGTAGGTATAGGAATAATAATCAATAATACAATTGCAATTACTGCTATGGCAACGATTATGTCTCCAAATTTAAACACAATTACTTTCCCCCTACTTATTTTTTAAGCTATAAACAAAAGCTAATAATTCCGCTACAGCCTGATACATCTCAACAGGTATCTGTTGTCCTATTTCTGTAGTTTTATATAAAGCTTGAGCTAAAGGCTTATTTTCAATTATCGGTACACTTGATTGCTTAGCACAATCTTTAATCCTGTTAGCAATTAAATCCTTTCCTTTGGCTATAACCATAGGGGCTTCTGAAATATTCAGATCATATTTAATTGCTATTGCATAATGGCTTGGATTAGTAATTATCACATCTGCCTTAGGAACCTCTGCCATCATTCTTCGCAAAGACAATTGTCTCTGTTTTTCTCTTATTTTTGATTTAATTTGAGGATTGCCTTCCACTTGCTTATACTCTTCTTTAATCTCCTGCTTAGACATTTTAATATTCTTTTCAAATTCCCATAGTTGATAACCATAGTCGAATACTGCTAAAATAAATAGAACAATTGACGACCTAATTCCTATGGTAATTATGGAGTTGCCTATAAAGCTGACAGAAGAATTAAGTTCCATATAGATTAATTCAGATATCACAAGGTAATTATCTTTTAAAAAATCATAAATAAAATATCCAATTAAAAACATTTTTAAGAATGCCTTTACCAACTCAACCAATGAGTTTTTGGAAAAAAGTCTTTTAATCCCTTCTATAGGGTTTAATTTATTAAAATTTGGTGTTAAAGGTTTAAGAGAGAAGATAAATCCAACTTGCAAATAATTCGCTAAAATAGAAGCTAATAAAGCTACTCCCAAAATAGGAAACATAATTGTCATAAAAATCCAAATGCTTTGTATGAAGATTCCATATATATTAGGAGCTTTATATAATTCTTCTGCATTACTAAATATAGTTAAAAATTTAGTAATAATAAAAGTCAAGCTGTCATAAATAAATCCTGATAGTACCTTAAGACACCAAAATATTAGCAATAACAATACTGCAGATATTATTTCTCTACTTTTAGCTACTTGTCCTTTTTCTCTTGCTTCTCTTCTTCTTTTAGGAGTCGCCCTCTCAGTCTTTTCTTCTGAAAAAAGAGAAAGATTTATATTGAAATCATACAAAACAATCATCCTTTGGTCATGCTCTGAATAGCAATGCTTATATAAGCGTATAAAATATCAAACAAATAATCTAAAGTATTAGAAAAACCTGGTAGTATCAATAATAATGTCAAAAGACCCAATCCAATTTTCATTGGCATGCCTACAATAAAAACATTCATTTGCGGAATAGTTCTAGATAATATACCTAAAGCAGCCTCTGATATTAACACTGCCCCAATAATTGGAAACCCAATTTTTAATGCTATCATAAATGTTTCAGCAAATATTCCTATAATATTGTTAATAAGATTTTTTGTAAAAAAGAAGCTGTTTATAGGCACAATATTATAACTTTTAACAAGAGCAGAAAACAAAACATGATGGCCATCCACAAGCAAAAAAACTAAAATCGCAAATATGTACAAAAAGTTTCCTATGAGGGGGACTTGAATATTGCTTTGCGGATCAAGCACATTGACCATTCCAAAACCAATCTGCGCGTCGATTATTTGACCTGCCACAAACATAGCTGAAAATAACACAAAACTAACATACCCAATTATAATTCCTACAAGCAATTCTTTAAAAATAATAATACTGAAATCTATAAAATTCGTGTAACTAATAGAAACATTTACTAGTAAGGGTGCAATAATAAAAGTGGAAAACACAGCTAATCCTATTTTTAAATAAGAAGGCATGTTTTGCCTTCCAAATACTGGGCTTATTATAAATAACGACGTCATCCTCACAAATACAAGAAGAAATACAATAAATTGATTGATAAATACATCAGTTAATTCATACATTTTTCTATCGTATTAAAGTATGAATATTTTCAAATAGATTTATAGTAAAATCTGTTATCATATTACCCATCCAAGGTCCAAAAATTATTAGGGTGAGGAAAATCGTTATTAGTTTAGGTATAAATGATAATGTTGGTTCTTGTATTTGTGTTGTAGCTTGTATAATACTAATAAGCAATCCGACTAATAGACCAAAGCCTAAAATTGGTGCAGAAATCATAATAGCAACAGTAATTGCTCTTTGTGCTATATCCATTACAATGCTTTGCTCCATAAAACCACCTCTTTACTTAAAAACCTAATAACAGAGATCTTATTATCAAATTCCATCCGTCTACCATAACAAATAGCAAGATCTTAAATGGCATGGAAATCATAACAGGGGGTAGCATCATCATGCCCATAGACATAAGGGTGCTTGCTACAACCATATCAATAATAAGAAAAGGTATGTAAAGAAAAAAACCAATCTGGAAAGCTGTTTTTAACTCACTTATAATAAAAGAAGGAATTAAAGCTTTTGTAGGAACGTCTTCGAGATTTACTAAGTTATCAAGCTGTCCTAATTTTAAAAACAAAGCTAGGTCTTTTTCTCTGGTATACTTTAACATAAAATTTCTCACGGGCTCTATAGCATTCTTCATAGCCTCTTCTTGATTAATCTTTTCTTCAGTATATGGTTTAATTGCTGTTTCATTAATCTGAGTAATAACAGGAGACATAATAAAGAAGGTTAGAAATAATGCAAGCCCTATCAGAACTTGATTTGGAGGCATTTGTTGAGTTCCTATAGCGCTTCTTGTAAAGGATAACACTATAATTATTCTAGTAAATGAAGTAACCATTATAAGTAAGGAAGGAGCTAAAGACAAAATTGTAAGAATAAACAATATTTGCAAACTTAAAGCTACTTCCTTTGGCGATTCTGCTGCCTTTATATTAAAATCAATATTGGGTATAGGAAAAGTTGGCTCAGCGTAAACATTCCCAATAATAATAAATATAAATACTATTAAAACAAACACTTTCCTTAAACTTCTTTTACTCATTAGTTCTATTCCCTTTGACAATTTTTTTTAATTTCTCAATGTTATGCTTTATACTATATTTATTACCTTCCAAGTTTTCATTGTCATAGGTATTATCTAAGTAATCTTGAAAATTGACATCTTCTAGCTTACTTTCAATATCATAAATATCATCTTTAAACGTATCCTTTGAGAGTTTGTCCAATAAACATATATCTTTTTGTGAACATGATATTAAATAGAATTCATCGCATATCTTAACTATATGTACACTCTTGTCATTTCCAAAAGATAATGCTTCAATATGTTTCATTAATTTATTTTTTCTAGTGGCCTTTCTGCCAATAAATCTAGAAAAATAGTAACTAGCACCTAAAATTATTAGAAAAATAATAAGAGCGTAAATCAGTTTGAAAAAACCCATAAAAGCATCGGGTTTATATGTTTCATCCATAATTCTAACCCAATACCTTCTTAACAGCTTCAATTATCCTTTCTGCTTGAAAGGGTTTAACAATAAAATCTTTTGCTCCTGCTTGTATAGCCTCTATAACCATGGCTTGCTGACCCATTGCTGAGCACATAATAATTTTTGCTAAGGGATTTATCTTTTTTATTTCTTTTACAGCTTGGATTCCATCAACTTCAGGCATTGTAATATCCATGATTACGAGCTCTGGGTTGAGTTCTTTATATTTTTCTACTGCTTTTGCACCATTTTCAGCTTCTCCGACTATGGTAAATCCGTTCTTAGATAAAACATCTTTTATCATCATTCTCATAAAAGCAGCATCATCAACAATTAAAATACTATTTGCCATTTTTAATCCTCCTAGTAAATGCTAATATATAATTTAAACTTTCTTAAGTCTTTTATTTGGACTTACAATATCAGTTATTCGCACACCAAAGCTTTCATCAATTACAACCACTTCTGCCTTAGCTATAAATTTTCCATTTACTATAACATCTACTGGTTCTCCTGCTAATCTGTCTAGCTCCACTACTGTCCCAGGTCCAAATTCTAGAATTTCTTTAATTATTTTTTTTGTACGCCCTAATTCGACAGTAATCTCCAGAGGAACATCCATTATTAAATCAATATTTTCCTTCTCTCCAGTTCCAATATTTTTGTCAAAAGCCTCAAATTCAACTGGTTGAACATGTATGGCATTTGTGTCAATTTTATTGCCGGGTGCTTCTGTCTTATCGTTTTGTAAATCACTTTTATCTTCTATTCGACCTTTTTCAGATATTTCCTTCTTTTTATCCTTTTTGTTCATGAATTCTATAGATGGATTTAATAAATTTTCAACCATTTGCTTTGCAAATTCTAAAGGAATTAATTGCATTATTTCGCTATCAATAATATCTTCCACAACCATTTTAAAAGCGACCCTAACCACAGAATCATTAATGCCAAGATTCATTGGCTTTGATTCCTCGAACTTCATTAAAAATGCTTTAGGTGGTGAAATATTAATACTCATATCAAACATGCTGGACAAAGAAGTGGATGAAGATCCTATCATTTGATTCATCGCCTCACCTATAGCACTCAAATGCAAATCATTAATGTCTCCAGCGATGTTGCGACCATCGCCGCCCATCATAAGATCCGTAATAGCTTTCACGTCTTCTTCTTTCAATATAAGCAGATTAGTTCCTTCAAAACCTTTAGTATATTTTACCTCGACTCCTACATATGGTAGAGGGTACTGTCTTATTAAATCTTCCCATGTCATAACACTTACCTTTGGAGTTGTTATAGTCACTTTATTGTTTAATAACGTAAATAAAGTTGTTGCTGAAGTGCCCATGCTTATATTACCGATTTCACCTAAGGCATCAATTTCTTCCGGTGTAAGAAGAGAATTGCCTTCTGATATATGTCTATCTTCATCATTAGATGAGCTATTTCCCTTTAATAAGGCATCAATCTCTTCTTGTGAAAGCATCTCACTCATCTGACTCATCCCCCTTCTTTTCAACTCGTGTAATCTTAACAGCAATTTTGTTCTTTCTTAGACCAGGATGACAATGAAATTTTACTCTGTTTCCTATAAAAATTTCTAAATCTTCATTAACAGACTTATCTAGCAAAATAACATCACCCTTTTGTAAGTTTAAAATATCTGCCACATTCAAAAATGATCTTCCAAGAATTACACTTAATGGTAGAAACGTACTCTCAATTCTTCTCTCTAGATTTTTAATTTCATTAACTGAAATTTCCTTTGTTACACCAGAAAACCAAAACTTTGTATTAAGCTTGGTTATGATTGGTTCAATAACTATATGTGGTATACATATATGCATAGTTCCTTCAATACTGCCAATGATTACATTTAATGTAATCAAAGCTATCGTTTCATTTGGTGACATTATCTGGGCAAACTGAGTATTTGTTTCAATCTTCTTCAACTTCGGCTTAAATTCAGCAACGTTTTTCCACGGTTCCTTATATAAATTTAATATTTGGTTAATAATCTTCTCCATTAGAGTAATCTCTATCTCAGTAAAAACACGATTTTTTTCATAGGCTTGTCCAGCCCCTCCTAGTATTCTTTCAATCATAGCAAAAGTAATGCTTGGGTTGATCTCCATTAATATCGAACCATTTAGAGGCAACAAATCAACTATACCTAATGTTGAAGGATTTGGCATTGAATTACTAAATTCATAATAAGTAAGCTGATCCACCGATGCAACTTCTATCTGAACTAAAGATCTTAAATATCCAGACAAATAAGTTTGCAAAAGTCTTGAGAAATTATCATGTATCATCTGTAAGGTTCTCAATTGATCTTTTGCAAATTTATTAGGTATCTTAAAGTCGTATACCTTTACTTTTCTTTCTTCTTTCTCACCTTCAATTTCCTGTACATCTAATTCCCCAGTATTCAGTGCATTTAGCAAAGCATCAATTTCACCTTGAGATAATACTTCGGTCAAATTTCGTCACCCCCTTCACTGAATTATAAATTCATCAAAAAATACATTCAATATTTTATCTGTCTTTAAAATTTTCTTTACTACTCCTAGTATTTCTTCTTGAAGCTTTACTTGTCCTTCGGATCCATTTAAATCTTCTTCGGTTTTACCCCTTAGTATTAAATTTACTTCATTCCTAATCTCTGGATTTCTCGCATCGATTAACTTTTCAATTTTAGAATTTGGCAGCTCTAGTTTTATAGTAATTTTTAATATTTTTTTGCTATCTTTTACATTGCTAATAAATGAATCATCAAAAGAGTACATAATAATATTTTTATCAACTTTAAGCAATTCTTCCTTTGCTGTATCGTTGGATTTTATAAAGTATAAAATAAATCCAGTAGCAATGATAACAAAAACTAATAATATTATAACAATAATCAATATCATTTTTTTATTTTCCAACTTCAAACCCTCCAGTTATAAAATTACTGAGGTCATTCACCATCTTTCTCAGTCCTTAATATCATCATATCTACCCTTCTATTTTTTTGTCTTCCCTCTGATGTATCATTTGTATCTATAGGATGGTACTCTCCATATCCTACAGCAGACAATCTATATGGCTCAATACTCTTTAATTCAATCAAATATTTCAAGACATTTACTGCTCTTGTTGTAGAGAGCTCCCAGTTTGAAGGGAATTTATATGTATTAATCGGCATATTATCTGTATGTCCTTCAATCCTAATACTCTTACCGCTCTGTTTGATTATATCGGATAGTCGTTCAATGATAAATTTAGCTTCATTTCTAATTTCTGCTTTACCAGAATCAAAAAGAGTGGCATCTAATAACCTTATAAGAAGTCCTCTTTCGTCTAGAATAAGAGTAACACTATTCTCTAGATCATTCTCTTCAATAAAATTATTCACTTGCTCATTTATTTTTACAAATTCCTCTTCTTCTGCGTCTGTATCTCCCGGAAAAGTACTGATTAATGGATCTATCTGAACTATAACACCAGAATCCAAAACCCCCAAAGAGCCCTGCATGGATTGAATAATAGCCTTAAACTTATTATTATCAATGGTTGAGAAAGAAAATAAAAGTACAAAAAAACAAAGCAATAAAGTTACTAAATCACCATAGGTAGCCATCCATTCGGGAGCACCTTGTTTTACTTCCTCTGATTTTTTCCTTGCCATATTCTATTCTACTCCTTCATTTTGCTCTTTGGGATTCTTTAGATTATTTCTTATTCTAGGCGATAAAAATGCTTTTAATTTTTCTTCTATAATCCTAGGGTTTTCGCCAGCCTGTATGGAGAGCATACCTTCAAGCATTACTTCCTTCAATAGTATTTCCTGAGAACTTCTGATTTTTAATTTATTTACAACTGGGGTACAAAACAAATTCGCTATCATTGAACCATAGAAAGTCGTTACAATAGCCACAGCCATATTAGGACCAACAGAAGAAGGATCTTTTAGATTCGCCAGCATATTAATCAAGCCAATCAAAGTTCCAATCATACCAAAACCAGGTCCCAAAGCTCCCATAGTTTCAAAAACGCCTTGATTGCCTTTATGTCTGTCTTCAATAAATACCAACTCGGTTTCTAATATATTTCTTACCAATTCCGGATCTGTTCCATCGACAATAAGCATAATACCTTTTTGTAAAAAATCATCCTTAAGTTGTAAGGCTGCTTCTTCTAATGCAAGAAGACCTTCTTTTCTAGCTGTATTTGCCAAGTCTATTATAGATTTTATAATACTATCAGAATCATATTTCTTATAAAAAAATACATATTTAACTGATTGAAGGGCTTCCTTCAGACTGTCGAAAGGAAATGCAAATACTACGGCTGCAAAAGTGCCACCGAAAGTAACAACTACAGAGTAGAAATCTATATATCCCATTAGATTGCCACTGCCCATTATAGTAAATATAATACAAAATAATCCAACCCCTAGACCGGCAAATGATGCTATGTCCAATAATCTGCACCTCTTTTCTAGCTTAATCTTTTATTAACAAATTTTCATTTGTAAATATTTTCCTTTTAAAATCAATTATCCTATTGAGTATTTCATCAGTGGTTTCAGTTACTACATATTTTTTCCCATCTCGCAAAGTAAGTACTGTATCAGGCGTTTCTTCTATAGTTTCAATGAGATCGAAATTGATATAATATTCTTTACCATTTAGTCTTGTCACTTTAATCATTTAATCCCATCCTTTTGTGTAGTCCCCGGGCAAAGCCCGGGGATTATACCTTACTATCTTTTCATATTTACTAATTCTTGAAGCATTTCATCGGATGTAGTAATAATTCTGGAGTTTGCTTGGAAACCTCTTTGAGTACTAATCATCTCTGTAAATTCCCTTGAGATGTCGACGTTTGACATTTCCAATGTTCCTGGATTCAAAGCTCCTAGCCCACTGCTCCCTGGAAGTCCATATATGGCTTCACCTGAGTTTGGGGTATTCTGATACATATTCTCTGAAGTTTTTTCCAAACCAGCTGGGTTTTTGAATGCTGCAAGAGCAACTTGTCCAATTATTCTGCTTTGACCATTAGTGAAGATTGCATTGATTTCACCGGTAGGTCCTATGCTAAATGTATCTAGGTATCCCTGAGGATATCCACTTTTATTTGTTACCGAAGCAGTTGAATCATTTGCAAACTGGTTTATTCCTTGGAAGTTTACTTCTACTTTAAAATCACCTGAGCCATTTTTACCTTTCATTTGTAAGTCAAGCTTGCTAATTGTATTGTCAGATCCATCGGTAATCATGTTCCCATCTGAGTCAAATTTAATTGGTATCAAAATATTTGTTAGATTTGTTGGATCTGTCAGATCTAAATATTCTGCATTTGTTGAATCAGTAGATACAATGCTGCCATCCGCTTTAAAATAACTCATATCTTCTAAATTTTGAACTATTACAGCCCATTCACTATCTTTTCCTAAAGCTCCAGCATCAGCTACTCCGCGTACAAACATAAATTTAACCTTGTGTTGGCCGCCTAGACTGTCATAAAAAACAGAGGTGGTCTCTCTAGGCTTTATTCCACCAGCATACTCCAACGTTTTGTCTGTTGAATTATAGCTAATATAATCAGCAGGAACAGCATCAGTAATACCATCAGATTTATATATCGGTACCCTAGCCAAATTATTATCTAAATTACCTTCCATGGTTGCTCTATCTGTTGACATTGCCGGAAATGATTTGGACTTAGAAATGGTCAAACCTTCTAATACTCCCTTCAATACCGTAGAACCATCTGGAGCTGGGTTTCTTGCCTCATCTTCCATATAGCCTAAGACTCTATATCCATTTGAAGCCACCAGATTACCAACCTCATCTAAGGTAAAATTTCCTGCTCTTGTAAAACTTCTGCTTAAAAAGTCATTGCTATTTGACAATATAAAGAATCCATCACCATTTATCGCCAGGTCAGTATTGTTATCTGTTCTTTGTACAGCTCCCCTTACATGGAATGTGTCAATAGATGACAGAGATATTCCTAACCCAATCTGTTGAGGATTTGTACCTCCTCTTCCTAATTGGGGAGAGCCTGCACCTTTGATCGTTTGGCTGAAAACTTCCTGGAATGTAGCTCTCTGACCTTTAAAACCAACGGTATTAACATTTGCAATATTATTTCCTATAACATCCATTTTTAGTTGATGGGCTCTAAGCCCTGATACACCTGAAAACATAGATCTCATCATAGTATAATCGACCTCCTATTTATGCTTTTATATCCCTTCATCTGTCGTTCAGAAGGGTTAAGCCTCCTTAAAAAGGTCCGGCTTATAAAATTATTGCTCCATCGATATGAGTAAAAATATTATCCTTCAAAGTATCTTCTGTTGCTGCAGTAATTATTGTTTTGCTCTTGACATTTGCAATCAGCGCAGTACTTCCAATAAGTATCAGGGTATCCTTTATGCCCTTTTTCGAGGCTCTTTCTACTGCATTATCGATTTTTGCTAAATCCTCTTGGGTAAGTTCCACATTCCTTGAAATAAGTCTTTCTTGAGCATGCTTTGAAAATTTAGTTTGTCCTTGCTGCTGAATTTGTTCTTTTAGAATTTTTTCAAAGCTGTAATCTCCCTGAATCTTTGGCTTGTCCTGAATCTCAGTTTTATTACTGTTTCCAATAGGCATAATATTTTTATTTATGTTTATCCTAAAATCATTCATGGTACCACCTCAATAGGTTTTTATTTTATTTCGTATATTTCATCTAAAGATAACTGATTTTCGCCCACAATCAATTTAATGCTGCCATTTACACTCCTTATACCCTCTACTGTACCGGAGATTTCAACATTATCCTTCTTTGCTTTAATCTCTCTTCCAAGCATACTATATGCCATGTTGAATCTGATATTTTGGAGCATTATTTGATTCTGCTCAATAGAGCCGATAACATCAGTAACCTCATTTATAGATTCATAAGGTATTTCTTTTGAATCTACTATCAAATAAGCTTTATCGCCACTAACCTTAACGCTTTCAACAATTCCTACAGTATCCTCTAGTTTACCAGTCTCTCCACTTGTAGTTGCGCTAATCATTTTCCCAATCATTCCATACGCTGAATTAAACTTTGCAATTTTATTAGTATTTTGAGACTGCTCAAGACTGGAAAATTGAGCCATCTGAGATATAAACTCTTTATCATCCATTGGTTCTAAAGGATTTTGGTATCTAAGCTGAGTCACCAAAAGATTTAAAAAAGCATCTTTATCTAGCGAATTATTAAATTCTTTTGTATTACTATTTGTTATACCAGATGTATTTGTAACACCATTTACACTCAACTATTTTCACCTCCTATACTTTTATATCCACAGATCCTTGATTCAGACTATATGGGTTTCTGTAAGCCGAAGTCTCTCCTTCTAATTCCAAATCAGCATCTCCAATATAGCTGGATCTTTTAATATTGTTCTTCCAAGCTCTAAGATTTTTATTCTCATATTGCCACTTTCCTTGCTGCCCTACAGATACGCTTAAACTTTGAATATTAATCCCCTTTTGACTTAGAGAATCCTTTAGTTCAGAAAAATTTGATTCAATTGCTTCTTTCACTCTATGATTCTCTGCGATAAATTTTGCCGTCATTTCTCCTTTTTCCATTATAAGACGTATGGTTAGCTTCCCTAAAGAATCTGGCTTTAATTGAATTCTTATTTCTGAAAAGTCATGATTTTCAATAACTTTACTGTTTTCAATAATCTGGCTAAACAATTCTTCTTTGTTTATGCTTTGAGTTTTATCTAAATATTCCAAGCTCTTCTCAATAGGCTTTGAGTCGTTATTAACAGTAAAGTTTTTTCCATCAGTTGTAATATACTCAGTACGTATAGGTTCAATTGCCTTGTCTATTGCACTGCGTTTTTCAGCTGAATCTACTTTTTTAATCTGATTCTCCATACTATATTTATTTTCAATATTATTGTCTGAATCAGATTGCTCAAAATTCTCTGTTTCATTGTTTGCGACTTCATTATTTATTACAGTATTTATTAGCGCAGGTCTTTTAATTTCTATTTTCCCCTTTTCCTCACCCCTAGGATCCGGTATATGACCGTCAATTAAGTCTGGTTTATGAGTATTTTTGTCTTCATTTAATCCACTAGCTTCTTTGAAATCGTTATCATCTAAATCCAATTCGTCAGTGCTATTCTTTGCTATGGTAAGGTTTTGTTTCAAAGTTGCAAGCAGATTAATTGCATTCTCAAAGTCTTTTATATTTGGCAGCTCATCGATTTGAACAATTGTATAAATTTCATTCATTATGGAAGTCTTAATTGATTCATTTTCCATATTGGGCTCTATTTGATTACTAAGTATATCTCTGATTCCATCTATCTCTTGTCTGCTAAGGTTTAATAACCCTGAAAGCATGGTCATGATAGAGTCTATTAGGTTTTTTTCTTCTTTTGTAATATCTTCATCTGCTATATCCTCTAATGGGGCAGAATCTTTGCAAGCTTTATTATCATTATCTTTGTTGCTGCATATTTGCTGATTTCCTGCTAATGTTCTGCTTAGAGAATTAAAGTCAAGTACATTTTTCTTCTTATCTATATTTCTTGCTGTTTCACGGTTTTCTCTATACACTAGGGCTTTCTCCATAATATTGGAATAGGCAAAACTATTCAAATCAGGTTTAGGCTTTAAACCAATCTTAGCGCCTACAGAATTCCCACGGCTTAAGTTTATCAATTCTAATGATTCCATTATTATCACCTCCTTTCATATCATCCTATTAATTATTCGTCTTATGTACATTCTCTGGTTGGGCTATATCTTCAAGTATCTGAGCTGCCTGCAGTGGATCCATAAGCATCAATATAGAACTGCTTTTTTCCTTTTTCATGTTTCTAAGTATTTGAACCACTGTATTTTTGCTTTCCATATTAGATAAAATCTGCATAGCTTTTGATGATTCCATCTTTTCTAGATACTCTACTTGTTCCATAATACTACTTAAGCTGCTGTTTAGCTTATCAAGCTTTTCATCTATCTCAGCCTCTTTTGTATTTAGCAATTCCTCTTTATTTGATACAGCTTTTTCTTTAGTTTCAAGTTCTTTTTGCTTTTCTTCTAGTTGCTTCATTCTAATATCAATATCTTTTCTCTGAGAATCTAATAGTTCTAGTTCAATTTGTTGCGGAGTTTTATTCTCAGATATTGGCTTAATAATGCTCCCTAATAAAGGCAAATTTGAAAGTTGTTTTAATAAAACCGGTTTGGCACCTCCAATATTGAAAAAAAGTATACCGCCAATAACGATTACTGCTGTTAATAGGATTATTGCTAATATTAGGAATAAATTCTGCAGCTTTATTTTTCCTTTAGTTTTTTTTGTATTTTGTTTTGTCTCAACTTGCTGCATACCTCTACCCCCCGTTATTTTTCGCTCACCTTAAAAGATACTATTTCTTCTAAATGTTTTTCGTCTTTGCGTTTTTCATCATATTGAAATTCATCATAATGTATTTCTTTTAATCTCTCCATTATCTTTTTATTTTGCATCGCTTTCATCAGTTCATATCTGCCCTGTTTTACATCTTCTTTTGCTTTCATTAATGTATAAGTTTTTTTCTTGATGCCTTCTCTATAAAACTCTTGTTCCTCAGACATATTTCTCAATTTATCAATAGTAATACCATTGTTTACTTTTTCAATAAGAACATCGTTGCTGGATTGTAGGTTGTGACTTAGCTTATCCAAATCCTCTTTTTCATTTAAATATTTTTTTGTATGCATGCTTAATATATATTTTTTCTGATTTTCCATGCTTTTTCTATATTCCAAAACCTTTTGAAATTTGAATTTATATATTGACAATGCAATCACCTAACCTATAATACTTTTCATAATACTAATAGAAGTTTCAAAATCCACATTTTCCTGAGTAGCTTGCATCAAAAATTCATTTATGTTATCAATCTTTTCAATGGCATAATCAACTTTATTGTTACTGCCTTTCTGATATGCCCCTATATTTATTAGGTCTTCCGAATCTTTATATATAGATAATATTTTTTTTATTTCGTTAGCCAAATCCTTATGGTAATCCGATACAATGTTTGGCATCAGTCTGCTTATACTGCCTAAAACATCAATAGGTGGGTAGTGATTTCTATTTGCAAGTATTCTTGACAAAACTATATGTCCATCTAAAATGCCTCTTACTGCGTCTGTTATTGGCTCGTTCATGTCATCTCCATCCACTAATACTGTATAAAAAGCCGTAATTGAACCTTTATTTGAAGTCCCCGCTCTTTCTAATATCTTTGGCAGTATTGAAAACACTGAAGGAGTAAAACCTCTTGATACAGGCGGTTCTCCGATGGACAAGCCAATTTCTCTTTGCGCCATAGCAAATCTTGTTAAAGAGTCCATCATAAACAACACATCTTTGCCCTGATCCCTGAAAAACTCAGCTATTGTTGTTGCAACATAAGCTGCTTTTAATCTAACCAAAGCAGGCTGATCAGATGTGGCTACAACAACTACAGATCTTTCTAGTCCATCTTTTTGAAGATCTTTTTCAATAAATTCATTTACTTCTCTTCCTCTTTCTCCGATGAGACAGATAACATTAATATCAGCAGATGTATTTCTTGCAATCATACCCAACATAGTGCTCTTACCTACACCGCTGCCAGCAAATATTCCAATTCTTTGACCCTTTCCTATGGTCAATAAGCCATCAATAGCTTTAATTCCACAAGACAGTGGAGTATCAATCATTTTTCTTTGTAAAGGATCAGGTGGGTCATTGTATATAGGATACAAAATACTGGTTCCAATAGTGCCTTTGCCATCCATAGGTTGCCCCAAACCATCAAGAACTCGTCCTAATAAATTATTGTTTACAGAAACATGCATGCTTTTGCCTGTTGCCACTACTTGGCTTCCAGGTCCGATGCCATCTAAAGATCCCAGAGGCATTAAGCTCACTGTATTATCCTTAAACCCAACAACCTCTGCAAGAACCGGGATATTATCCTTAACATTTATTATTTGGCAAAGTTCATTCAAGTTAACAGCAGGTCCTATTGACTGAATAGTTAAACCTATAACTTGGGATACTCTTCCGCTATACCTTACAAAATCTTTTGTTTTAATTATCTTTTGGTATTTAGACAAATCAAGCTTAGTCAAATTTACCACTCATTCCTCAATGCAAAATCAAAGGCATCTTCCAATTGTTTAAGCTGCAACTCTATGCTTGAATTGACTTCTCCAGCTGGTGTATCAACTATGCAATCGCCTTTTGATAAAAACTTGTCCTCTATTATTTCAATTTCAGAAATGCCTTCTACCAGAGACTCAATAACTCCTTTGTTGACCAGTACATTCGGGTAGTCTTCGCTGCTCACTTTTATAGTTACTTTATTTTTATATGTACATTTTTCTAGTGCTAACTTTATTTGAGATATGATTATATCTCTATTTTGTTGTAATTCATCACCAATAACTTTTCTTGAAATATTTAATATTATTTGAACTACTTCATCTTCTGCTTCTTTTAAAAGATAATTTTTTCTTGATTCAAGAGAATCTCTTATATTTTTTGCTTCTTCAATAATTGCTTTAGTTTCACTTCTTGCTTCCTCATACCCTTTGCCAAATCCATATTCATAAGCATCTTTTATTTCTTGCTTTTTAAGCTTTTCTATTGTCTCATAGCTCTCCTCAATAATCCTTTTGGCCTCATTATTTGCATCTTCAATTATGTTTGCATACATTTGATGAGCATCCTTAATAAGATTATCATAGTCGAAGTTTGACTCTTTTTCTGATTCTTCTTTGCTTTTTTTAATTGAATTAAGTAATGGGGTTTTATTTTGTATTTTTAAAGGCTTTGGCAAACCTATACTGACTTTTTCGGATTTGAATAATCTATACAATTATTTCATCGCCTCCACCCCTTGATATTACAATTTCTCCGGCATCCTCAAGCTTCCTAATAATGTTTACAATTTTTTGCTGTGATTCCTCTACATCTCTTAATCTTACAGGGCCCATAAACTCCATATCTTCTTTTATCATCTCTGCTAATCGTTTTGACATATTTGAGAAAACCGTTTTTGACAGGTCTTCACTTGAGCTCTTTAATGCAAGTGCCCAATCGCCATTTTCAACTTCTCTTATTATTCTTTGAATAGATCTGTTGTCTAATGTAATAATATCCTCAAATACAAACATTCTCTTCTTAATTTGTTCTGCTAAATCTACATCCTGAAGTTCCAATGTTTCCATGATATACTTTTCAGTTCCTCTATCAACCGAATTTAATATATCAACAATAGCCTGTAAACCACCTGCCATGGTGTAATCCTGACTGATCATAGAAGATAACTTTCTTTCCAAGACCCTTTCTATTTCCTTGATTATTTCTGGTGATGTCCTATCCATTATAGCAATCCTTCTTGTTACATCTGCCTGCTTTTCCTGAGGCAAAGCAGATAATATGACAGACGCTTGTTGAGGTTTTAAATATGATAAAATCAGTGCAATCGTTTGAGGATGTTCGCCTTGAATAAAATTTAAAAGCTGAGAAGGATCTGCTTTTCTTACAAAATCAAAAGGCCTCACCTGCAAGGAGGCTGTCAATCTATTTATTACATCTAATGCCTTTTGATTTCCCAATGCTCTCTCAAGGATTTCTTTCGCATAGGATATTCCGCCCTCTGAAATATACTCTTGTGCTAAGCATATTTGATAAAATTCTTCTAAAATAGCTTCTTTATCATCTGGAGCAACAGTTCTCATATTGGCAATTTCTAGAGTTAATTGTTCAATTTCTTCTTCTTTTAAATGCTTAAACACTTGGGCAGATTTATCAGGTCCTATTGCTATGAGCAAAATAGCTGCTTTCTGCAACCCGCTAAATTGATCCTTGCTTGTTCTGCTCATACCATCACTCCTATTCTTCGTTTAGCCATGTTTTTAGCAACTGGGCTACTTGTTCAGGTTTCTGTGCTATAAATTTCTCTACCTTTTTCTTTACTTCATTTTTGTCCTCTGTTTCAATATCATCCAGCTCCGCAGCTTCCTCTATTTTACTTAAAGCCACTTCAATATCCTCTTCATTGCTATAAGCTTTACGCCTTTTAAGAAGAACAATCATTGAAGCAGCAAAAACAAGTACAGCTACTATAGCAGCGCCAAGCATAACAAGCATTTGGTTTCTTTTTTGTTTTGCTTCTTCTGCCATTGTGCTTTCTATTTGATCTTTAAATGTTGTATCAAAGTCCATTACTTGTATGTATATGTTCCCATCTGAGGAAGGATTTTCTAAACTAAGCCCCTGTGTTGCAAACTTTACCAAGTCTTTTACATCGCCTTTTAAATCATCAATATTAGCTAGTACCTCTTCTTTCAAAGCGCTTTTATTGATTAAAACAGATATTGAAAAAGTATCAATATTACCTTGTTCCCTAATAATCTGTTTTTGAGTCTCATTTATCTCATAGTTAACAATACTGCTTGCTTCATTGTAATTTGATTTCGATGCATCTACTTGTGGATAAGTGTTTATCTCTATATTACTATCAGTACCTGGTATTCCACCAGTTCCTCCATTCACCCATTCCTTTTTAATATCTTCCATATTTCTTATAATACCGGTATTATTTTCTCCACCCACGGGTTCAAATACTTTTTGATTTTCTACCTCATTATTGAAATTGAGTTTAACGGTAGTCATAACATTCACATTATGTATTCCGAAAACCGATTCAAGAAATTTTCTGACACTGTTTTGAATGCTCAGTCTTGTTGCTTCTTGCATTTCCATTTGTGTATTTACCTGAGCATTGAAACCTCCACCTTCAGATTTTAAAGATCTCCCCGTATCGTCAATAATGGATATATTTTCTGCCTTTAGACCTTTAACACTTTTGGATATATATTGAACTATACCATTTACCTGTGTCTGATCCAGACTTTGAAATCCCGGTTTCATTTTTACAATAACACTGGCGCTGGAATCTAATCTATTGCTTTCTAAAACAAATACACTATCCTCTGGAATAAAAATATTTACCTGAGACCATTCAACCCCATTCAATGATTTTATTCCGTTACTAATTAGATTTTGCATATATATAACATATTTCTGCTTTTTATCTTCTGAAGTATCATTAAAAGATGATTTAAGCATGTCCGGAAATACGAAATCATTTTGAGGTAATCCTTCCATTGCCAGAGATATTCTGGCTTCATCAACCTTGTCTTTAGGCACCATTAAAGTAGTACCATCCACCTTTACTGGAATATTCATTTCCTTCAGCTTATTTCTAATTTCACCTGCATCCTTAGCATCAAGATTTGGATATAATACCTGATACCTTGGCATAGCAGAAAATACGCCTATACTAATTATCAATATTGCTGATAATGCTGATATAATAATTATTCTTATTCTCTGGCCTTTATCTAAGCCTTGCCAAAATTCATTCAGGTTATCTCTCATTTTCTTGATTGCTTCACCCATTTAATCATTCACCTCTCAATTAAATAGGCATTCGCATAATTTCATTATATGCGTCCAAAAATTTATTTCGAATTTGAATAGTAAACTGAAGAGCCATTTCTGCTTTCTGGGTAGCAATAACAACCTGATGAGCATTAGCAATTCCGCCTGTTATTAATTGATTATTTAAATTTTCAGATTCTAATTGAAGCTGATTAACCTGGCTTAAGCTATTGTTCAACATTTCGCTAAAGGATGTATTATTTTTTTTATTATTCTGGGGAAAAATATCAGGTATTTTGGAAATATTATTGTTGTTAAAGTCAATCTTCAATGTTTTCTCCTCCCACTATATCCTACCTATATCAAGAGCCTTCATTATCATATTTTTTGTTGAATTTATAGATGTTACATTTGCTTCATATGCTCTTGTAGCTGATATCATATTGACCATTTCTACCATAATATCCACATTAGGCATTTTTATATATCCTTTCTCATCTGCATCTGGATGTCCTGGATTATAAACTAGCTTATATTCGGATTTATCCTCTACGATTGAGCTGACCCTAACACCGGATTTATTTAAATTATTTTGAGCTTTAGACAAAAAGCTGCTAAAGGGTTGACTTATATCTGCTTCTTCGAATATGACTACCTGTCTCCTATAAGGAGTTCCATTAGAGGTTCTAGTAGTATTAGCATTAGAAATATTTTTTGATATTACGTCCATTCTAAGCCTTTCAGCAGTCATACCAGAGGCGCTGATATTAATTGAATCTAAGAAGCCCATAACATTTACCTCCCTCCATTAATTGCTTGTTTTATTAAGCTTAGCTCTTTTGCAAGTTGACTTGAAACTATATTATATTTCAACGAATTCTTGGCAAGCTCAGCATCCTCTTCATCAATATCTATATTATTGCCGTCTTTTCTCATGGAAGTAGCAAAATCTCTTATAACCATTACTTCACCTATTCTTGCTTTATCTCTGCCTATAGGAAGAAACTTAGGATTCTTATAATTCGCAGCAATGGAAAATTGTTCCCTCTTCTCACTAAGCACTTCCTCAAAGTTTACTTTATATTTCTTGTAACCCGGGGTATTCACGTTTGCAATATTATTGGAAATAACTTCGTTTTTAACCCAATAAGCATCAAGTGCTCTTTCCATAAAATTTATCTTTTTGCTTATCATATTAATCATAAAAATCTTCTCCCTTAATTTCTTTAAAATAATTACTTCGACACAAATCATGTATTTCCTTTTTATTCATATATATATTGACATATTATAATATAAATCTTCCTGCGCTATTAAATTTTGTAAATAATACTTTATTTAATAACAAAATATTATCTTTTTAGATATTATACAATCTATTTTATATTATAATTATTATATCCTTCAGTAAATGGTTACAAAGTTCTATTTATTAATCTAAAAAAATAAGAAAGTCTTTCACTTTCTTATTTTAAAAGTTAATAATTTTTTATTGTTGGTAAAGTTTATCCTAGCTTCTTTAGCTCATCAATAAGCTTTTCATTCAAAATTTTTATATGGGTACCTTTCATTCCAAGAGATCTTGACTCAATAATTCCTGCACTTTCAAACTTTCTTAATGCATTTACAATCACCGATCTGGTAATTCCAACTTTATCTGCGATTTTGCTAGCTACAAGCAACCCCTCGCTGCCATTTAATTCTTTGAATATATGATTAACTGCTTCTAATTCAGAATAAGATAAAGTTCCTATTGCCATCTGAACAACAGCTTTTTTTCTTGCTTCATCTTCAATTTCTTCTTGCTTTGAACGTAGAATTTCCATACCAACTACAGTTGCTGAGTACTCTAGCAATACCTGATCTTCCTCTTTAAACTCATCATCAAATTTTCCAAGCATCATTGTGCCAAGTCTTTCACCACTCCCGTGGACAGGCACAATTGTAGAATATTTAAAATCCATTGTACAAGTTTTGCTATTATCGACTACACAAAGGTTGTCATTTTTTTCAATATTAGCTTGAGTTTCTGTAATGCTTAATAAAGAATTATTATAATCATCTGGAAATCTTTTATCTACCAAAACTTCCTTATTAATTATACTGCATTCCATAGATCTGCATAAGCCATAGCCTAAGACTCTACCCTTTCTGCTAATAATATATACATTAGCATTAAGAACCTCACTTATAATGCTGCATAGTTCATTGAAGGCCACAGGTTGATGACCTGACATTTGCAATACCTTGTTTACTTTTCTTACTTTTTCTAATAATGTCATGTATAGATTCCCTCCTTAGTTATATGATGTATTTGCTAGTATCTTTTTCTTTCATGTTATGTGACAGTATTCTTACTACATAATCTTTAGTTATATTGAATTCCTCTTCGTTCATTTCTGAAGCATTAAAGGATAATTCTTCGAAAAGTTTTTCCATTACTGTATATAAACGCCTAGCTCCGATATCTTCCGATTCTTCATTCATGAAAGCCGCAATTTTTGCTATTTCATTTACTGCTTCCTCTTCAAAGGAAATTTTCATTCCTTCAGTTGATAATAAAGCTTTATATTGCTTGATTAGAGCATTGTTAGGTTTAGTTAATATTTCCTTAAAATTTCCTTCGGTTAAACTAGTTAATTCGACTCTAACTGGAAATCGTCCCTGTAATTCAGGAATTAAGTCAGAAACTTTAGTGACATGAAAAGCACCGGCTGCAATAAATAGCATAAAATCGGTTTTTACCGGTCCATACTTCGTCATTACTGTACTGCCTTCTACAATAGGTAATATATCTCTTTGAACCCCTTCCCTTGAAACATCGGGACCGCCGGAATATCCTTTTCCTGCAATTTTATCAATCTCATCAATAAATATTATCCCTCTCTCTTCAGCTCTTTTTATAGCTTCATGAATTACGTTATCCATATCAATAAGCTTTTGAGCTTCTACCTGAGTTAATATCTTCAATGCATCTTTTATAGGCATCTTTTTCTTCTTGATTTTTTTAGGAAATATGTTACCAAACATATCCTGAAAGTTTATATTCATTTGTTCAACGCCCATACCTGAGAGCATATCAATGGTAGAAGAAGCGTTGTCTTCAACTTCTATCTCAATACTCTCCTCATTCAATTCTCCTCTTCTTATTTTTTCCTTTAAATAAAATCTATTCATTATTGTATTTTCATCGTCTTTTTCCTCCACTGAGTCTTCATTATCCTTTGATCCATAACTAAACAAGACCTCAAAAGGATTGTTTACCTTGTTGCTTTTTCTTAACGAAGGAACTAGAACTTCTCCGATATAGTCTATAGCACGCTCATAAGCCCTATGATTGACCTCTTGGGTCTTTTCTGCTTTCACCATACGAACTGAGGTTTCGATAATGTCTCTAACAATAGAATCCACATCACGCCCTACATATCCTACTTCGGTAAACTTGGTTGCTTCAACCTTTATAAAGGGTGCGTTTACCAACTTCGCTAATCTTCTGGCAATCTCAGTTTTGCCAACACCCGTAGGACCTATCATTAAAATATTTTTAGGTGTAATTTCATTTTTCAATTCATCACAAAGCAAGTCTCTTCTATATCTATTTCTCAATGCTACAGCGACAGATTTTTTTGCACTTTCTTGACCAATAATATATTTATCTAATTCTTCTGTTATCTGTTTTGGAGTTAATTCAATCATAAAAAAACCTCCTAGATGACTTCAACAATTATATTGTTATTAGTATAAACACATATAGATGCAGCTATCTCAAGAGATTTTCGAGCTATTTGCTCAGCACTCAAATTTGTATTGTGATATAATGCTTTCGCCGCAGCTAATGCATAGTTTCCACCTGATCCTATGGCAATAACACCTTCATCAGGTTCAATTACCTCGCCTCCTCCGGAGACAACCAAAAGAGTCTCATTATCAGCAACTATCAGCATGGCTTCTAGATTTTTCAGCACTTTATCTTTTCTCCATTCTCTTGCCAGTTCTACTGCTGATCTTTTTAAATTTCCGCTATATTGCTCTAACTTCTCTTCAAATTTTTCAGATAATGTAAATGCATCAGACACAGATCCTGCAAAGCCAACTAAAACCTTTCCATTATATAATCTGCGAATTTTTTTTGCAGTAGATTTAATAATTGTATTTTGTCCAAAAGTTACTTGACCATCACCAGCTATTGCGCATTTTCCATCTTTTAAAATCCCAGCGATAGTTGTCCCGTTAAACATAAAATTCCTCCAGTTGATAGTTTGATGAATATTTCAAATATTCCCAAAAGTCTAAATCTTCGTCAAAGTAAATATTAGCATAATTAAATTCTATAATCAATGTTTTTATAACATTTTCCTGATGTCATCAAGGCTTTCCAAAGCTATTCTAGAATATTCCCTGTTTTTTTCTTGTTTATTTTTGTACTTAGCTTTAAGTGGTTCAAATATTCCAAAATTCACATTCATAGGTTGAAAATTTTTTATTGTTCTATCGGTTATATAACTGCATAGACTTCCGTGAGCCGTTGTCTTGGGAAACTCTATAGGCTCCATACCTTGTAAAATTCTGCTCATATTAATTCCAGCTACCATTCCTGATGATGTAGATTCCACATAACCTTCTACACCGGTTATCTGACCTGCAAACAAAAGTTTTGAATTTGTTATAGTTTGCAAAGTGCCTTTCAATACTTTAGGTGAATTGATAAAAGTATTTCTATGCATTACCCCATATCGAGCAAATTCAGCACTTTCAAGTCCAGGAATCATCGAAAATACTCTTTTCTGTTCCGACCACTTAAGATGAGTTTGAAATCCAACAATATTATATAAGGTACCTTCTTGGTTATCTTGCCTTAATTGAACTACTGCATAAGGCTGTTCATTTGTTTTTGGATTCAATAATCCTACAGGTTTCAAAGGTCCAAAAAGTAGTGTCATAGGTCCTCTAGACGCCATTATCTCTATAGGTACGCAACCTTCAAAAACTGTTTCTTTTTCAAAATGTTTAAGCTCCGCAGTTTCAGCGCCAACTAGCTCTTTATAAAAGAGCTCATATTCATCCTTATTCATTGGACAGTTTATATAATCATTTTCTCCTTTTCCATAGCGGGAAGCTTTATAAGCAATATCCATATTTATAGAATCATAAGTCACAATTGGTGCTGCTGCATCATAAAAGTATAAATAGTCTTCACCTAAATATTCTTTTATATTTAGAGAAAAACTATCAGAGGTTAAAGGACCCGTAGCAATTATAATATATTCATCTTCTTCTATTAACGTTACTTCATCATTGATTACTTCAATATTTGGATGAGATTTAATTTTATTGCTAATATAAATTGAAAACTTTTCTCTATCTACTGCAAGAGCGCCTCCAGCAGGCACTGCATGCTTATCTGCACTTTCAATAATAAGAGAATTCAACATCCTCAGTTCTTCTTTTAAAAGTCCAACAGCATTTTCAAGCTGATTTGATCTTAAAGAATTACTACATACCAATTCTGCAAAATCACCAGTATGGTGAGCGGGAGTCATTTTTTTTGGTCTCATTTCATAGAGTCGTACCTTATATCCTGCATTTGCAATCTGCCATGCAGCTTCGCAACCGGCTAATCCGCCGCCTATAACTTTAACTTTTGTCAAAATAGTCACACCTTTTTATCTATTTTATTCTCGTAATCGCAGTTTTCATTAATGCATTTTAATATTGTCTGTTTATTGCTAAATTTCTTCAGCAAATTACTTTTACAATTAGGGCAAATTTCCATAGTAGGTTCATCCCAAGTAGTGAAGTCACATTTGGGATAATTGCTGCAGCCAAAAAATTTTCTGCCTTTTTTTGTTTTCCTCCCTATTAGCTGCCCATCGCATTTAGGGCAGCCAACTCCTGTGCTTTCAACAATAGGTTTCGTGTTTCTGCATTCAGGAAATCCAGGGCATGCCAGGAATTTACCATATCTTCCCATTTTAAATACTAAATTTTTCCCGCAAAACTCACATACTTCATCACTAACCTCATCTGGGATTTCAATCTTACCAATAGTCTCTTCTGCTATTTCCAGTACTTTGTTAAAAGGCACATAGAAATCCCTAATGACACCTATCCACTTTTGTTCTCCTTCTGCTATGTTGTCCAAATCCTTTTCCATATTTGCTGTAAACTCAACATTAACAATATCTTTAAAATTTTCTATTAATAGCTTAGTGACAGTTTCTCCTAGTTCAGTGATTACAAAAAACTTCTTATCCTTAACAACATAACCCCTAGCTAGTATTGTAGATATTGTCGGCGCATAAGTACTTGGTCTTCCTATTCCTTTTTCCTCCAAAACCTTTACTAAAGTTGCTTCGGTATATCTAAGAGGTGGCTCTGTAAAATGCTGCTTAGGTTCCAATTTCTTAAGTTTCAGAACTTTCCCTTCAGACAATTCAGGTAATATAACATCTTTATCTTCTTCCTTACTATCTTTGCCTTCAGTGTAAACCAACATAAAACCCGAAAATCTAATAGTACTGCCTGCAGCCTTAAATAAATAATCTCCTGCAGTAATATCTATTGTAACAGTGTCATATACAGCGGGTTCCATTTGACTTGCAATAAATCTATTCCATATCAAATTATATAATTTATACTGATCTTTTTCCAAAGAATCTTTTATCAATTGTGGTTCTTTATATGCTGAAGTTGGCCTTATTCCTTCATGAGCATCCTGAACTTTTTTATCGGATTTTGCCTGGACATTATTTTTTCTATAATACTGTTCCCCATATTTGCCAAGTATGAAATCTTTAGCATCTTTTTTAGCTTCCTCAGACAATCTCGTAGAATCTGTTCTTATATAACTTACTAAACCGATTGTGCCCTCGCCTTTAATATCAATTCCCTCATACAATTGCTGAGCAATAATCATAGTTTTTTTTGTTGAAAAGCCTAACCTTCTATATGCTTCTTGCTGCATGCTGCTTGTAGTAAAAGGTAATGGTGCATTTCGTTTCTTTTCCCCCTTTTTTATCTTGGAAACCTTATAATCTTTACCCTCTAAATCTTTTAACAGTTTCTCCATTTCAGTTTCTGAGTTTATCTCAATTTTTCTTTCACTATTACCATAGAATTTCGCATCTATAATTTTTTTAGACTTATTATCCAAAAGTTTTGCATTCAAATTCCAATACTCTTTTGTAATAAAAGCTCTTATTTCTTCTTCTCTATCATATATAAGCCTAACCGCTACCGATTGAACTCTACCAGCGCTTAAACCTTTTTTCACCTTCTTCCAAAGCAAAGGACTAATCTTATATCCTACTAGCCTATCTAGTACTCTTCTAGCTTGCTGTGCATCAACCAAATCCATATTAATACTTCTAGGTTTTTTTATTGCACTTTGGACAGCTGACTTTGTAATTTCGTTAAATTCTATTCTGCAATTTTCCTTAGGATTTATACCAAGAATCTTAGATAAATGCCATGATATAGCTTCACCTTCTCTATCAGGGTCTGTTGCTAAATATATCTTATCGCAGCCTTTAGCTTCTTTTTTCAACTTATCAAGAGTTTGGCCTTTTCCTCTTATAGTTATATATTTAGGTTCAAAATCATTGTCCACGTCTATACCGAGCTGACTTTTAGGTAAATCTCGTATATGACCCATGGTAGCCTCAACTTTATAGCCTGAACTCAAAAACTTCTTTATAGTTTTAACTTTTGCAGGTGATTCCACAATAACTAGCGATGTTTTCAAACTTTTCACTCCAATTTCAAAAATCAATATTGATTATATCAGAACTAATCTGCATAATCAAAGTCTACATGATTATATATTAATTACTATAATAGATTCCATCTGTTTGTTTAATCTTTCCTTTAATCTCCAACTGAATCATCTTAGATAACACAACTCCCGTTTCTATCCTAATTAATTCAACAATTTCGTCCATACTTTTACCTGAACCATTTATGTAAGTTAGTATACTTCTCTCGAGTTCATCTAAATCTTCTACTTCTGCTGAATTTTCTCTCTCAGAATGTTGAATTCCATATTCCTCTAATATGTCATTGATAGAAGCAACTAATTTTGCACCATTTTTGATTAGTTCATTAGTTCCTTTACTATTTGGGGCACTGATATTGCCTGGTACTGCAAATACCTCCCTACCCTGCTCAAGAGCAAAATCAGCTGTTATTAATGAGCCACTTCTTTCATTGGCTTCAATCACCACAACCCCTTTTGACATACCGCTGATTATTCTGTTTCTAGCTGGAAAATTCTGTGGAATGGCATCTATGCCAAGAGGGTATTCGGAAATAATTGCTCCATGTTTTACTATTTCCCTTGCTAAACTTATACCGCTTCTGGGATATATATAATTCAATCCACATGCAAATACTGCTATTGTTCTTCCTCTGCCCTTTAATGCACCTTTATGAGCAGCAGAATCGATTCCTAAAGCCATACCACTTACCACTGTTATCCCTGCTTCAGCCAGTTCCATTCCCAACTTTTCTCCAGTTCTAAGACCATACTCTGATGCTTTTCTTGAGCCTACTATAGCTATTGCATCTGCATCCCTATCTTTAATATTTCCTTTTACATATAATACAGGGGGTGGATCATAAATATTTTTCAAGTTTTGGGGATAATTCTCTTCGTCTATAGTATAAACCTTTATATCATTTTCTTTCACTTTTTTCAAATATCTATCGATTTTGTCCAAATCTCTTTTAGAAACTATCAAATCAACTAGCTTCAAATTTAATATTCCTGATTCAATCAGTTCTTTTCTACTGCATTCAAAGACTCTTCTAGGGTTGCCAAAATACTCAATAAGAGACAAATATCTCCTAGAACCTATTTGCGGCAATCCTGATAACCAAAGGCTATACTTCTTTTCTTCCATTTGAACCTCCAATAAATATATTAGTCTATATATAAACTATATCCCAAAGTGAAATATTACATTACCTTAATAATACTGTAAATTTCACAAATGTCCAAATATTCTTTTTAAATCAATAATCTTTATGAAGGTAATATAGTTTTTTTATTGAATATATTAAGAAGAAATAGACTAGATTGGAGCGATTTGATGATCTATAAAGTTAACTCCTGTTCAATTTATGGCATTAATGGTTACATTGTAGATGTAGAAGTAGACCTTTCAAATGGTCTTCCCGGCTTTGATATAGTTGGATTACCTGATGCCACCGTCAAAGAATCTAAAGAAAGGGTAAAAGCCGCAATTAAAAATTCAGAATTACAATTTCCACAAAAAAGAATTACCATTAACCTTGCGCCTGCTAATATTAAAAAAGAAGGCTCTGTATTTGATTTAGCTATCGCTGCAGGGTTATTAGTTTCTTCCATGTATTTCTTAGAAGAAGAAGTTAGAAAGACAATATTTCTTGGTGAGCTTTCGCTTGATGGAACAGTAAAAGGTATCAAGGGAATTCTCCCAATGTGCATAGAAGCAAAAAAACAAGGCTTTAACAGAATTATTACTTCAAATGAAAACGCTCAAGAAGCTGCATTAGTATGCGGTTTAGATGTCATTGGAGTAAATAATTTGAGGGAAATGCTAGGCTTCCTAGATGGATCTCTCATCATCGAACCAACCATTTTCTCTGCAGAAAAACTAAACTGCAATGATTTGGATGATTGGGACTTTAAGGATGTTAGTGGGCAGCATACTGTTAAGAGAGCGTTGGAGATAGCAGCGGCTGGCTCTCATAATGTGATAATGATTGGTCCTCCTGGCTCAGGAAAAACTATGCTTGCTAGAAGGATACCATCCATATTGCCGGATATGAGTTTTGAAGAAAGCCTTGAAGTGACAAAAATTTATAGTGTGGCAGGACTCCTAAAAGAAGATGAAAACTTAATTCTAAAAAGACCTTTTCGCTCTCCTCATCATACAATTTCAGCCGCTTCACTTGTAGGAGGTGGGAGAATTCCAAAACCCGGTGAAGTATCCTTATCTCATTTTGGAGTTCTATTCCTTGATGAAATGCCTGAATTCCCTAAACATGTTTTGGAAGTATTAAGACAGCCATTAGAAGATGAGTGTGTCACTATATCTAGGGTAAATGGAACAATAACTTATCCAGCAAATTTCATGTTAATTTCTTCTGTAAATCCCTGTCCATGCGGTTTTTATGGGGATGAATCTAACAGGTGCAGTTGTACCCCTTCTCAAATAAAAAACTACATAGGTAAAATTTCGGGTCCTTTGATGGACAGAATTGACCTTCACGTAGAAGTTAAACCTGTAAAATTTAATGACTTAAGTAGCGAAGCCAGAAGTGAGAGTTCCTCATCAATCAAAGCTAGGATTAATAGAGCGCGAGATATTCAATTGAATAGATACTCTAAAGATGGAATCTATTTTAATTCTCAGTTAAAGCCAAAGCAGATTAATCAATATTGTAAGATTGGACTAAAAGAAAAAGCATTATTAAAGAATGCTTTCGAAAAATTTAATCTAAGCGCAAGAGCCTTTACTAGGATACTTAAGGTAGCAAGGACTATAGCAGATTTGGAAGGCTCTGATAACATTTATATTAATCATATTGCTGAAGCAATTCAACATAGAAGCCTAGACAAAAAGTACATGCTTTAATAAATAATCAAATATATTTTTCAATACATACTGCTATAGGAGGACAGTTTATCTGATTTGCAAATTAGTGAACCAGCATTACAGCTTTATCTTCATTAGCACTGATGAGCTTTTTTCGGGTCTTCTCAATAGCCATATTTTCCACTATACTCAAAAGCATTCTTAATTAAGTTTATATCGATTATATTATCATAATCATCTGCGATAACTTCTACTACATCAAAACGGCTCATCCAATCGTATAGTTTTTTTTGTTTAATAAATGCTAAAGCTGTTTGAACAATCTTTCTCTGTTTATAAAAATTAACTGCTTCTCCAGGCGTGCCGAATATATCTGAGCTTCTAGTTTTAACTTCAATAAATGCAATTACATCATTATCTGCAGCAATGATATCTATTTCACCCAGCTTGCACCTAAAGTTTTTCTCAACTATTGTATAACCTCGACCCTCAAGATATTCTATTGCTGCTTTCTCACCAATGCTGCCTAACACCTTCTTATTATACATTTTTTTCTCCCTTCATTCTATCAATATGGGATACAAATGCAAGCACTTCCGCTACTACAACATATAACTCGGGTGGTATTTCGCTTCCCAATTCAAAATTTAGCAAATTATCCACTAAGTCCTTGTTTTCAAATACGGGTACATTATTTTTTTTAGCTGCTTTTATTATATTCTCAGCAATTATTCCTTTCCCTGCAGCACTTATTTTAGGAGCTGTATATCCTTTTTCATAGGTTAGAGCAGCGGCCTTCTTTATACAATTTTTACTTTCTTTCATATCTTTATACCCTCACATCAATACTATATCTCGAAATATCTTGGGGGTTTAAAAGTTCTTCTATGGAAGTAATGCTGATTTTTTCTTCCTTATTTTCACTTGAGCTGATATTTATGTTATATCCTTTTAGTTTCAAAGCCTCTTTTAATTCCCTACTATGATAATTTATAAAATTTGCAATAATTCTATCCTTTGATTTAAACACAATATTGACATTTTTATTATTTATACCTATATGGCTTTCTATATAGCCAATATTGGTCAAATTCAAGCATATTAATATGCTAGCATTAGATAAATCAATCTTCTTATTTCTTTTACCCCTCTCATATACAAAAATCTCTACATCAGTTTGCTGATTATTAAGGATTATTGGAATATGTATATAATTCATATTGTTATTTATAGATTTTATAAAATCAAGAGTGTTTCGCAAATTCATAAAGTTATCCCTAATTTCATAACTATTTTCTCCTTTAGCCTCTAAATAAGATTCCAATCGAACTAAAAGAGAAATAAGGTCTTTAATTTTTGTATTTATATTATCCCTGTTGAATTCTTCAGGCTGTAAGAAGGCTTCTTTAAGCTTGGTAATAGTTAACTTAATTTCTGAATCCTCATATTCCAAAAGATTTACCAACAAATTCTCTATGTAACCGGATAAAATTGCAACCTTCTCATTTATGCTATCAAAAATAAATAAGTTTTTCGGAGTTATCTCAATATTTTTTGATAGCATAAATACAAAAGCTTCTATATCCGCCTTTGTTATGGCATCTCCTACTTTTACCGCTTCAGAGAAAAACTGCTCAAACTTTATCAAAGCTTTTTCATCCAATCCATAGTTTTCTTTTATGCCTTTACTATTTTCATCTGATTTGAGCTCAGCTTCTAATGACTCAACATTAATTATTTCATTCATATCAATTAAAGAAGGCATTTCAAGCAATTTATGTAAAGGAGTGTTTAATATATCGTTTTCAGCAAATATTAGATTTAGAATTTTTTCTACGCTGCATTTCTTAAATGGTTCCGCAGCTTTACTTAAAAAGTTTATATAATCTATGATTTCCTTATTTATTGGCTGCCTATATTTGATGAGGGTTTTAAACACATCTTTATTAAATTGCGTCGCATCAACTCCAAGTTTTTTCAATATATTTGGTATTTCATCTTTAGATACTTCTTCACCCGAATTTGATTTTTGAATCTGAGCATAAATTTTATCATCATCCATATGAGTAATAATAATTTCGATTATTGAACCCTTTTCAATATGCTCATCTGTTAAAATTGCAGCATTTAAAACTTGTTCATCAGAAATTTTTAAGCTCAGCCTACCTTCGCTTATATTGACAACATTGCCCCTGAGAACATCACCAATTTTTAAAGATTTGACCAATTGTTCTCCGTTAAATTCTTTTAAATTATTATTTACAGACATAATACGCATTTTATCACCGACTAAAAATTTTTGGTAAAACTCTTTCTATGTATTGGTAACAGACCAAATTTTCTTATACAATCTATATGCTGTTTTGTACCATATCCTTTATGCTTTCCAAATCCATATTCAGGATACTTTTTATCATAATCAATAAGGATTCTATCTCTTTCTACCTTGGCAATAATCGAAGCCGCTCCGATAGAAATGCTTAAGCTATCCCCTCTAATTATGGAGAATTGAGGTATTGCTATGCTATTTATTTTTTCTGCATCAATCAGAAGATAATCAGGCGTTACTGATAGAGTCTCTATTGCTCTTTTCATAGCAAGAAGAGTAGCCTGCAAAATGTTTATTTCATCAATTACTTTTTCATCCACTATGCCCACTCCAATTGATATTGCTTTGGCTCTTATTTCATCATAAAGATATTCCCTCTTAGCCTCAGAAAGTTTTTTTGAGTCATTTATCCCGGGGATCACCATATCTTTATTTAGAATAACAGCAGCTGCTACCACAGGCCCTGCCAATGGCCCCCGGCCAGCTTCATCTACGCCTGCTACGTTTTTGAAACCATTGTCATAGCATCTATGTTCATATTCCCACATTTTACATAGTCTTGTTTTTTCTTTTTCATCGTATTTTATATTTATAGCCATATGTTTTCTCTAGAGGTCATCTTCCGGTTTTTCCAAGGTTATTAAGCCTATCTTACCGCTTCTGAAATCATCTAATACTAATGAAGCAACTCTAAGCATATCAACCTCATCGCCGTGTAGAATGCATCCCCTTTTCCTTCCAATATTATTCATTATTTGATCTACGCTGACATCGTCATCGTATTCTATACTATATCTCTTATTTAATTTATCGGGAAAATCTTCTAATGCCTTTAATATAAGTTTCCTTGACAACTCTTCAATATCTAATATCTCATCCTTTATTGCGCCAGTAAATGCTAGATGCAAACCAACTGTATCATCATCAAACTTTGGCCATAATATTCCCGGTGTATCTAAAAGCTCAAAATCATCATTAACTCTTATCCATTGTTTTGACTTAGTTACTCCTGGTTTATCTCCAGTTTGAGCAACGCTCCTGTTAGCTAGCTTATTTATAAATGTAGATTTACCAACATTAGGTATACCTATAACAAGCGCTCTTATAGTTTTATGCAGCAAGCCCTTCTTTTTCAGCTTATCAAGCTCTTCTTTCATAAGCTTCTTGCTCTCTGCTAATATATCTTTAAGTCCTGTGCCTTTATTGGAATTTGCTAATATTACAGTTATCTCTTTTTGAGCAAAATACCTCTTCCA
>JAQUTA010000091.1 GCA_028709965.1 Lutispora sp. | reverse complement strand
ATTGTTATAATTCTGAAGAAATAAAAGGACAAAAGCTCAGCAATTTCATAATGCCTCTAGGCAATGAGAATTAGGGTATAGAGATTAACAATCTAATCTTAAAAGGTAGATTTTATCAGGAAGAAGCGAAAAGAAGAAAAAAAGACAATTGCTTAGTGGATGTTTCAATACTAGGATATCCTATAATCCTTGATGGACAAAAAATTGGAGTATATGGAATATATACTGATATCAGTGAAAGGATAAAACAAGAAGAAATTGTTAAATACCAAGCATATTATGACCAATTAACTAATCTTCCAAACAGAAGAATATTTATGGAGAGATTGGAAGTTGCCATTGGTATAGCAAAAGAACAGAACAAGATGATAGCGGTTTTATTTATAGATTTGGATAAATTCAAAAACATAAACGACTCCTTTGGTCATAATATTGGAGATAAATTGCTAATAGCAGTGGGTTGCAGACTAACTAATTCTGTAAAATCAGGAGACTTGGTTGCAAGAATGGGGGGCGATGAATTTATTATAATGCTTGAAAATATAGAGAGTAAGGATATAGCCTTTAATATAATAAGAAGAATTCATGAATCCTTCGGCTCGCCTTTCATAATTGATGGGAACGAGATTAATATATCGGCAAGCATAGGCACCTCTTTCTATCCTTGCGACGGAGAAGATGGAGAGGCATTATTAATAAAATCAGATAATAGAATGTACTTGGAAAAGAGCAAAGTAGAGAAATTTCAACATAATTAGTATGATAAGGAAGGAATTTATTAAGGAATGTAGAATATGTAAGTTATCCATGCATATTTTATATAAAAATAAGGGGGAAGATGCAAGTGACAAAAAAAACAATCAGTTTATTATTAGCATTAGTTATGGTTTTAACACTATTTACCGGGTGTGCAAAGCCAGCAGAACAACCTGCAGGACCTGCAGAAGAAACTCCAGCAGCACCTGAAGCACCAAAGTATTCCTTTGGTATGGTTACAGACGTTGGTGGTATTGGTGACAAGTCCTTTAATGATTCTGCTTGGGCAGGAATCGATAAAGCAGCAAAAGAATTAGGCGTTGAAGCAAAATTATTGCAGTCTACAAAACAAGATGACTATACTCCGAATCTTGGAAGTATGGCTCAATCTGTAGATTTAACTATGGCTGTGGGTTTCTTATTTGAAGATGCAATGAAGACTTCAGCTGATCAGTATGCTGACAAGAAATTCGGTGTTATCGATACGGTAGTTGATAAGCCTAATGTTATGTCAGTAACATTTAAAGAACATGAAGGCTCTTTCTTAGTTGGTGTTATAGCAGGTCTTACTACAAAATCTAACGTTATTGGCTTTGTAGGTGGTATGGATTTCCCTGTTATCGTAAAATTTGAAGCCGGTTTTATAGCAGGTGTAAAATCAGCTAATCCAAATGCAAAGGTTATTGTAAACTATACAGGAGCTTTTGATAATCCTGACAAGGGCAAGGAAGTTGCATTGACGCAACATCAACAAAAAGCAGATGTTATATTCCATGCTTCCGGTGCTTGTGGTATAGGCGTTATTCAAGCAGCTGATGAGAAAGATTTCTGGGCAATAGGCGTTGATATGGATCAGTCAGCAGAATCCAAGAAGAATAAAGTTCTTGCCAGCATGATCAAAAGAGTTGACGTAGCTACATATACAGTAATAAAAGCATATGCTGACGACAAATTCAACGGCGGTGCTGCAAATGCCATCGAACTTGGTCTCAAGGAAGAGGGCGTAGGCTATAGCGACGGCGGAAAGAACGTTTCAGCTGAATTAGCAGCAGTAGTTGACAAATATAAGGCTGCAATTAATGATGGAACAATAGTAGTTCCAGGAACAAGAGAAGATTTAGAAACATTTAAACCTGTTGAAATTAAGTAAGAAAAGTACTTATTGAGTAATAAAAGCTAGATGCGTGAGCCTCTAGCTTTTATTATGAGTATGTCGGATAAATGAAATATAATAAAGGTATTTAAAAGTATTCTATTAAATTGTATAATGATTTTGCATGCTTGTACAAAAAGTCAGTGCTAGAAAGGTGGGAAGATAATTGTCAGCTGTTATTGAAATGAAGGGTATTGGCAAGTCCTTTCCCGGTGTTAGAGCTAATGATGATATTAATTTGACGGTTAATCATGGGGAAATACATGTTTTGCTTGGAGAAAATGGTGCAGGTAAATCTACTTTGATGAATATTCTTTATGGACTTTATAATCCAGATGAGGGAGAAATCTTAGTAAAAGGTAAAAATGTTAAGATAAGCAATCCCAACGTAGCTATTTCTCTTGGAATAGGTATGGTACATCAACATTTCATGTTGGTGCCGCCTTTTACAGTTGCAGAAAACATTGTGTTAGGATCAGAACCTCAAAAAGGCTTAGCTCTAGATATGGACAAGGCAATTTCTGATGTAGAGGAATTATCAAAGAAATATGAACTAAGAGTTGATCCGAGAGCAAAGGTTCAAGACATATCCGTCGGAATGCAGCAAAGAGTAGAAATACTGAAGACGCTGTATAGAGGAGCTGAAATCCTGATATTAGATGAACCAACAGCAGTATTAACTCCTCAGGAGATAGAGGAATTAGGGATAATCCTAAAAAGTCTTGTGAGTCAAGGTAAGTCTATAATACTTATAACCCACAAACTTAAAGAAGTAATGATAATGAGTGATAAGGTGACAATAATCAGACGGGGTAAGGTCATTGACACTCTTGAAACTTCAGGAACAAGTATTGAAGAGCTTGCAGAAAAAATGGTGGGGAGAAAAGTAAGTCTCACAGTAGACAAGGGCGAGGCAGAAGTTGGAGAGCCTATATTACAGGTGAAGGGTCTTAAAACCTTGGATAATAGAGGATTAGAGGCTGTAAAGGGTGTGGACTTTGAGGTAAGAAGTGGTGAAATTTTGGGTATTGCCGGAGTAGATGGCAATGGACAGAGTGAACTTGTGCAAACCATAACAGGTTTGAGAAAGACCACAGCCGGAGAGATATCGATAAAAGGCAAAAGTATTACCAACTTAAGTCCCAAAGATGTCACAAGTAGCGGTGTAGGTTATATTCCTGAAGATAGGCATAAAAGGGGCTTGATATTAGATTTTCCTCTATCTGAAAATACTATACTTGGAATTCATAGAAGCAAAGCTTTCAAAAAAGGTTTTGGTTTAGACTATAGAAAGATAAGAGAGTACTCCAGAAAACTTATAAAAGAATTTGATGTAAGAACTCCAAACGAGAGAATTTATGCTAAATCTTTATCGGGGGGGAACCAGCAAAAGCTTATAATTGCCAGGGAATTGGACAGAGACCCTTCCTTGCTCATAGCCTCCCAACCTACAAGAGGATTAGATGTTGGGGCTATAGAGTTTGTACACCATAGGCTTATTGAGCAAAGAAGCAAAGGCAAGGCAGTGCTTTTAGTATCTTTAGAATTAGATGAGATAATGGCATTGTCTGATAGAATAGCAGTTATGTATGATGGAAAAATTGTTGGCATAGTGGATGCAAAAGATGCAACAGAGCTTGAACTTGGAATAATGATGGCTGGCGGCAGACGACCAGAAGAGCATTAGGGGGTGTATGATATGGAAAACTGGATTAATGAATTAAAAAGTAGTCTAAAGAATACCATGAAAGAAATCCTATACCCTCTTGCTGCAATAGTAATTTCATTTATTGCAGGAGCTATTTTGGTATATGCCTTTGGCAAAAGCCCTATAACTGCATATAAGGCTTTATTCTTTGGAGCTTTAGGAGACTGGAATAAGATCGGTGAGACATTGGTTACAACAACCACCTTGATATTGACGGGGCTCTCTGTAGCATTTGCATTTAGATGCGGACTCTTCAATATAGGTGCAGAAGGACAGTTTATTATGGGTGGAGTAGCAGCTTTATGGGCTGGTTGGGCTCTAAGCGGTTTGCCTCCAATACTTCATGTAACCGTGACATTATTAGCAGGTGCCCTAGCAGGTGGTATTTGGGCCGGTATAGTAGGGTGGCTCAAGGCAAAGGTAGGCTCCCACGAAGTTATAAATAGTATCATGATGAATTATATTGCAATGAATTTAAGCAATTATCTGATTATGACAGTTTTTAATGAACCAGACAAAGCCTTTTCTTATGAAATAGCACCCACAGCTAAGCTTTGGAGATTTGCAGAAAGCTTTGTACAATTCAAATACTCAAGGCTTCATACCGGTATTATTATAGCCTTGATAGTGGCTTTGATAGCTTACTACATATTGAACAAGACTATAAGAGGTTATGAGATTAGAGCCGTTGGCTTTAACCCCAGTGCTTCAGAATATGGTGGAATCAATGTAAATCGCAATATTATTTTGGCTATGGTCATATCTGGATTGTTCTCCGGTCTAGCAGGAGGCATTCAAACAGCAGGAGTGCAGTATAGGGTAAATAACCTATTTGGTTTTACAGGCTATGGTTTTGATGGCATATCCGTTGCTTTGGTCGGCAATAATCATCCCATAGGAGTAATCTTATCCGGTGTACTTTTTGGAGCCCTGCAAAAAGGTGGTCCCATGATGCAGATAGAAGGCATACCCAAAGAGGTGGTTGGAATTATTCAAGGCATCATCATCCTATTTGTTGCTTCAAATTTCGTTAGAGTAATGGTGCAAAAATATAAAGAGAATAAGGAAATAAAAGCACAGGTAGCAAAAGGGGAGGTGAAGTAGCATGTTAAGCATAATCAGCATTTTAGTAGCAAGCACCATAAGGTCAGCGACTCCCCTCATTTTTCCCGCATTAGGAGGCACCTTCTCCGAAAGATCCGGAGTGGTAAACATTGGATTGGACGGCATGATGGCTGTAGGAGCTTTTAGTGCTGTGCTAGTATCTTATAAAACAGGCTCTCCTCTTCTTGGTTTATTTGGAGCTATGATAATCGGAGGATTGTTTGGATGGCTTTTAGCCTTTTTAAGCATTCACTTTAAGGCAAATCAAGTCGTAGTTGGTACCGCAATAAATATTTTGGCAGGAAGCTTGACTACTTTTCTACTGGTGGAAATATGGGGTAAGCCTGGGCAAACAGATAATGTAAACTACTTTACACCTTGGGGACCCTTTAACATGTTTACTTATCTTGCATTAATTTTAGTGCTAGTATCCTACTATGTGCTTTATAAGACACCTTTTGGTTTAAGAATTAGGGCTGTTGGAGAACATCCAAGGGCTGCAGATACATTGGGTGTAAACGTATATATGATGAGATATATATGTGTTATATTAAGCGGAATCTTGGCGGGAATTGGAGGAGCATCTTTATCCATTGGCTCTATCAGCCTTTTCAAGGAAGGAATGGTGGCCGGCAAAGGATTTATTGCTTTAGCTGCAATGATATTTGGTAAATGGCATCCTATAGGAGCTGCTTTAGCTTGCTTATTCTTTGGCCTTGCTGATGCTATACAAACCATATCCATGTCCTATGGATTAAATGTCCCCAAAGAGTTTCTATTTGCATTGCCATATATGCTTACAATGTTGGCAGTATCAGGTCTGGTTGGTAAGGCAACCGCTCCTGCAGCAGATGGAATTCCTTATGAAAAAGGAGAAAAATAAGCTCACGAAAGTGGGCTTATTTTTTCAGCAATGTTGGCAAGGTTTTTGCTGTATTTTCTATTATGCTTAGATTCAAAAATATGATATAATTATTATGTAAATGTTCAATTGTAAGAGGTGAAAGTTATGAGAATGGGATACGATCTTGTACTTGAGCAACAGCAAAAATTAATAATGACACCGGAATTAAGACTTGCTTTGAAAATATTACAGCTTCCTGCAATAGAATTAGAGGAGCTTGTAAAGCAAGAGCTTGAGAGTAATCCTGTTCTTGACATTATAGAAGATGATCAAGAAGAAAAAATTGAAAGCCCTGATAAGGATAAAAAAGAAGAAAAAGACATTCGCGAAGAAATTGATTGGAAAGAATATTTTCAGTATCAAGGCAAGAGCTATGGTGTGGAGAATACAGGAGTAGATGATTCCAAGGAAATGAGTTATGAAAATTTAATATGTTATTCAGACACTTTAAAAGATTATTTGCTCTTTCAGCTTCATACTCTAAAATTAAGTAAAAGCGATAGGATTATTGGAGAATATATAATTGAAAGTTTAGATGACAATGGATATTTGTGTACTACAATAGATCAAATATCTACCCTGTTTTCTGTATCAGAAGAAAAAGTAGAAAAAGTCTTAAAGATTATTCAAACTTTTGAACCTTCAGGGGTGGGAGCGCTTAATTTGGCGGAATGTCTCCTAATACAAATAGAAGCTTTAGGTTTTAAAGATGAAAAATTGGAAGTCATAGTCAAAGAGCATTTAGACGATATTGCAGGCAACAGGCTTCAAAATATAGCTAAGAAGCTATCAATATCAGCAGCAGAAGTCCAGGATTATGGGGATATAATAAAAAGTTTGGAGCCAAAACCTGGAAGATCTTTCTTCTGCGGAACAGAGTGTAGGTATGTTGTTCCTGATGTTTTTGTTGAAAAAATTCATAATGAATATATAATAACCGTAAATGATAGCTATGGTTCAAGACTTATGGTAAATAATTATTATAAAAATATTATAAACAGTGAGGACAAGTCTTCTGAGGCAATGACCTTTATAAATGACAAGCTTTCTTCTGCTATGTGGCTCATAAAGAGTTTGGAGCAGAGAAAGAATACATTGTACAAAGTTGTAAAAGCAATAGTAGATTATCAAATAGATTTTTTTGAAAAAGGTGACAGATATTTAAAAACTATGACTTTAAAGAATATTGCTGATGAAGTGCAGGTCCATGAATCTACTGTGAGCAGAGCCATTAGCGGTAAATATGCTCAAACACCAAGAGGCATATTTGAGATAAAGTACTTTTTCAAAAGTGGAGTGGGAAATCAAGATGGTGAAGAGATATCATCAGAAAGCATAAAAAAGATGATGAAATCTATAATTGATATGGAAGATACCGCCAAGCCAATAAGTGATCAAGCTATAGCCGAGCTTTTAGCCGAAAAAGGCTTTAGGATATCAAGACGTACTGTTGCCAAATATAGAGATGAAATCGGAATACCTTCTTCTTCAAGAAGAAAGAGATATTAAAGGCAGAGATGCCTTTTTTATTATTGAATTTAAATGTCCAGGGTATTCCAATAGGCTGGTGGATTTGGTAAAATATATTGAAGGCAAAGAGTTATAATATAAAAATAGCTATAATATGATGGAGGTTTAGAAATGCTTAATAAGATGACTGTTGAGGACATCCAAGTCAAAGGTAAAAAGGTATTGGTGCGAGTTGACTTTAATGTGCCTATAGACAAGGGAGGTCATATCAATGATGACAGGAGGATTAGAGAAGCCCTGCCTACCATTAAATATTTAAAGAATTCCGGTGCAAAAGTAATACTCATGTCCCATCTAGGACGACCAAAGGGAAAGGTTAACCCTGAGTTTTCTCTAAAACCAATAGCAGAAAGCTTATCTGCTTTATTGGATCAAAAGGTGATATTTGCTGAGGATGTTATAGGCAAGGATGCATTTTTAAAGGCAGAAGCTCTAAAAGACGGAGAAGTGATGCTTTTAGAGAATGTAAGATTTCATGGGGAAGAAGAAAAAAATGACAAGGTATTTGCAAAGAAGCTTTCTTCATTAGGCGAAATTTTTGTAAATGATGCTTTTGGAACAGCACATAGAGCCCATGCATCTACTGCAGGTATAGCAGATTATTTGCCATCTGCTGTTGGATTTTTAATTAAAAAGGAATTGGAAGTCATGGGGAATGCTCTATCAAATCCAGAAAGACCATTATTAGCCATACTTGGCGGCGCGAAAGTATCGGATAAGATTGGAGTAATTGAAAATCTGTTGGACAAGGTAGATTCAATACTAATTGGTGGAGGGATGGCATTTACATTCCTAAAAGCACAAAAATATGATATAGGAGAGTCTTTATTAGAAGATGATAAAGTTGAACTCGCAAAATCACTATTACAAAAAGCAATAGACAAAAAAGTGGCTTTAATACTGCCAATGGACGTGGTTGTTGCAAAAGAATTCAAAAACGATACAGAGTTTAAGGTTGTAACTAAAGAGAATATACCTGCTGATATGATGGGATTGGATATTGGAGAAGAAACGATAAAAGTATTTACTAACGAAATTAGAAAAGCAAAAACCATAATATGGAATGGACCTATGGGAGTATTTGAAATGAACAACTTTAATAAAGGAACTTATGCTATAGCTAAAGCGATGGCAGAATCCAAAGGAACAACTATAATAGGTGGCGGAGATTCTGCTTCAGCAGTAGAGCAACTAGGCTTTGGCGATAAGATGACCCATATATCCACAGGCGGAGGGGCTTCTTTAGAATTCCTTGAAGGGAAGATATTACCAGGCATAAATGTCATAAATGATAAATAAGCCATAATAAGGTTGACAGCCATTCTCCATAATCGGATAATAGATTATGGAGAATGGCTTGTATAAGGAGTGAAAAAAATGAGAAAACCTATTATAGCAGGCAATTGGAAGATGTACAATACTAGCAGCGAAGCCAAAGACCTGATTGAAG
>JAQUTA010000008.1 GCA_028709965.1 Lutispora sp. | reverse complement strand
ATTATTTACTATTCTATTGAATAATATATGAATAGTCAATAGTTAATCCTACTTGGTTTCAATCCAATATTGGGTCCCCAAAAGAAGATTGATCAGCTTCAATTGTTCTCCCACAATATCTTTTGAAAACCTGTTATTTTTCTCAGCTTTATAGTCAAGACCCCATAAATCCCATGAAAAAGCATCAAAGGAGTGAAAGCGATCTTTATTTTGCTGTATTTCATATACTAAATTATTAACTTCCTCATACATCTCCTTGTTTTCAACAGCCCATTGCTCATATATATCTTTATAAGCCAATCCTTTCAGGACTTGGGCAATTTTTAATCTAAATTCTTTTTCAGAAGACCCATGCCTATTTAGGAAGAAAAAGTTATCTATATTTTGCCTAAATACCTTATACATCGAAGTCCCTCCTGAATTTCGTTGCATTCTTTATAAACTCATCTTTAATCTTCTCCCCTATATCAATTCTTTGACTTACTTCATTTATAAGCTTTAAAATCAAATACTTATCGCTGCTTTTGATTAACTCTTGGATATCTGAAACGTCTTTTTCTGAATATCTGCCAATTTTGGTCACAATGATATCTTCTTTGGATAAGACAAATATATCAAGATACTTAAACTCTTCTAATCTTTTAGCTCTACTCTCGAACCCAGGTGCAACAGTGGTTAAATTCAACTCTAGATAATCCACTTCCCCAAGCATCCTAAATATTCTTCCTACATAAGCAGGATAGTCCATGTTCATTATATCAAAATCCATTGTTGCACGGTCTATATATCCTCCCACAATGCAGCCTGAGCCGCCTAGAATATATATGGGAGTGCATTTTAATCCCTTTAACTGTGCAAAATCCTCCATGTCATGAAGAATGTCGATTAGTACTTCTCTATTTTTATTATCCATCTCGACACCTCACATTCAACCAGATTATTACAATTGTAACATATTGATGCATAATAAACAAGCTATGCTTTGATACTACAAAGCATAGCTTTAAGTAGTCAAATGTTTATTTTGGTACTGGAATCTCAAAGGTTTCTCCAATGTTATTATAATTTACATCTACATATATTTTCATTTCGCCTGCAGAGTTAGTGCCTGGTTCAGTAATTGAGCCTTCAAATTTGTAAGCCTGCTTGATTACTGTTCCATCTGATACGTAGAATTCGTAAGTGTACTTAATGGTATTATCGAATATATCTTTAAAATAGTCTACTAATCCTTCATATTCAGCATCTGTCATAATGTTTTTAATAGTATGCAAAATTAAACACGGTTGATTGGCCTTCAGGCCAATCCCTTGATGAGAACAAAAATATTCAACTGGATAGCAAAGATGGAATTGGCGGGGCAAGTCCATCTATAAGGATACCAATGACAGCCGAAAATGCCATGCGCATTGCCAACGGCGAAGATGTGGAGCTTGAAGAAGCAATTCGAATCTTAAGTTCGATAGATTAAAGCATGTAGATAAACACTGTTATTATAGCACAATATAAAAACCACCCTGGGACTGAAGGATGGGTTGACGGGTTATTTGTCCCAGGATGGCTTTATTTATTTTGATTATTACTTGATGCAGTCTGCGCCTCTCTTTAAGGCTTCCTTGTTCAAAGGTACAACAGATGCCTTTTTGCCTGAAAATACCTCTGCAATATATTCCATTATTGTATCTTCTTTAGCTGCACCTGTAATCTTTAAATATGCGCCCAGCATTACCATGTTGGCAATTTTACCTGAGCCCATATCGTTTGCAATTTCATTTGCAGGTACATAATAAACATTTATGTCGTCTCTTGTAGCCTTTTTGTCTATTAAGGAGCTATTGATTAATAGATCTCCTCCCGGTATTACGTCCTTTTCGAACTTATCCAAGGAAGGTCTGTTCATTACTATAGCTGCTGTGGCTTCTGTAACTGTAGGTGCTCCTACAGGCTCTTCTGAAATTATTACGCTGCAGTTAGCTGTGCCTCCACGCATTTCAGGTCCATAAGATGGCAGCCATGACACATTCTTACCTTCTTTCAAACCTGCTTCTACAAGTATTTTACCCATGGACATAACGCCTTGTCCTCCAAAGCCTGCCATTATAATTTGATGTGTCATTTATTTCACCTCCTCAGGATTTCTGAAATTTTGTATTGGATAGTAAGGAATCATATTTTCTTTCAGCCATTTCAGTGCTTCAACAGGAGTTTTGCCCCAGTTAGTAGAACAGGTTGAAAGAACTTCTACTATACCAAAACCCAAACCCTTCATCTGTATTTCAAAAGCTTTCTTTATTGCCTTTTTGGCTTTCATTATGTTAGGTACATCATGTACTGATACTCTCTCAACAAATACTGCCTTTGGTATTGTTGCAAGCATTTCACTTACTCTTAAGGGCATGCCAGCATGATTTTCATCTCTTCCCAAAGGAGCAGTTGTAGCTTTTTGTCCAATCAAAGTTGTTGGCGCCATCTGGCCGCCTGTCATACCATATATGGCATTGTTTACGAATATGGTTGTAAACTTCTCGCCTCTCATAGCAGCATGTACTATTTCTGCAGCACCTATGGAAGCTAAGTCACCATCACCCTGATATGTGAATACTGCTGAATCCGGATGAACTCTCTTTATTCCTGTTGCACAGGCGGGAGCTCTTCCGTGGGAAGCTTCTTGCATATCGCAGGAGAAATAATCATAAGCAAATACTGAGCATCCAACCGGAGCTACGCCTATTGCTTTGTCCAAAAGCCCTAATTCTTCCAAGGACTCTGCTACAAGCCTGTGGATTATGCCATGGGTGCAGCCGGGACAATAGTGTGTTTGCTTTTCAGTTAGTCCTTTTGTTTTTTGGAATACAATTGCCATTATTTTGCACCCCCTAATATCTTTTTAGCTTCTTCTACTATAGCTTTTGGAGTTGGAATAGCACCGCCGGCTTTGCCGTAGAAGTAGACAGGTTTCTTTCCTTTTACTGACAATTCAACGTCTTCAACCATTTGACCCATGCTCATTTCAACACTTAAAAATGCCTTAACGTTAGGCATATCTGCAGCCTTCAAGAAGTTTGCTTTTGGGAAAGGCCAAAGAGTGATAGGTCTTATAAGTCCTGCTTTTATGCCTTCTTTTTCCAAAGATTTTATTGCATTTTTTACAATTCTAGCAACTGTGCCATAAGCTGCAAATACTATTTCTGCGCCTTCTAGGTTATATTCTTCGCATCTGATTTCAGTTTCTTCCATTTTTGCATACTTAGCAAATAAGTCTTCATTATGTTTATCACATTGAGAAGCCTCTATATACAAAGAATTGATTACATTATGTTCTTTTCTGCCTCGTAAACCTGTTGTAGCCCAATCTTTTTCCGGGAGTTGTCTTTTGGGTATTTCAACAAATTCCACAGGTTCCATCATTTGACCTATCATGCCATCACCCATGACCATAACAGGATTTCTATATTGATCAGCTATATCAAAGGCTTCTTGCACTAGGTCAACTGCTTCTTGAACTGAAGCCGGAGCTAATACTATCATTCTGTAGTCTCCATGACCTCCACCTTTAGTTGCTTGAAAATAATCAGATTGTGCAGGTTGAATGCTGCCCAACCCTGGACCTCCTCTGACTATGTTAACTATTACGCAGGGCAGCTCTGCTCCTGCTATATAGCTTATACCTTCCTGTTTCAAGCTTATTCCTGGGCTGGATGAGGATGTCATAACTCTGGCACCTGCTCCAGCAGCACCATATACCATGTTTATGGCAGCTACTTCGGATTCTGCCTGTAAAAAGCAACCTCCTTCTTGGGGAAGTTTTAAGGCCATGTATTCAGGTATTTCATTTTGTGGTGTGATGGGGTAGCCGAAGAAATATTTGCAGCCAGCTTTTATAGCAGCTTCAGCTATAGCTTCATTACCCTTCCATAATTCTTTTGCCATTAATATCCCTCCTTACAAATTACAATTTTTCAACTGTGATAACAACATCGGGGCACATTCTTGCGCATGAACCGCAAGCTATGCATTTGTCCATCTCTTTTACTGTTGCTGGATGGTATCCCTTGATATTAATTTTGTCCTTGTCCATAATCACTATCTTCACTGGACATACTGTTGTGCAGAGTTCGCAGCCCTTGCACCTGTTTTCGTCAAATGTAACCTTTCCTGCCATTTTTAAACCTCCTTTATTCCATTTCCCAGGGTTTTTTCATAAAAATATCTATTGGAAATATTTCCCCGCAGATATTATTAGGCAAATAGTCTGCGAGTCCTTTATGGACTACCGTATATTTTATTGGTAGGCCAAGCTCTTGAGATACTTGCAAACAGAGATCCTGACCTTTCATTATGTCCTCAATTTTGGTTTCGCCGCATAGATGAGTATTATTTATCAATGCAGTAACCTTTTGCCTTGAGCCTTGTTCTATTGATTTTAAATATCTTATGGCATTTTGCTTGTCACCTGTGAGATGTCTATTAGCGTTTAATACAAAAAACATATCACATTCATCTTTGTCTATTCTGTTATAGAACCGCCCTAAAGCTGTAGCTCCTGCCTTATCTCCTCCTACATCTATAACTGCCTCATAGCTTTTATCCTCAAGAATAGTATATATCTCCGGCGATAATGCAGGCAGGTCTCCTGCCAATCCTTTTATTGAAGAGGATATTACTCTTACACCTTTTTCTTCAAACATAGGTTCCATTTCTCTTGACCTGAAGTATGGATTAACAATATCTAAATCCACTATAGCTGTATTGTATCCTTTTTCTGCAAGGGTTAACGTATAGTTTACAGCAAACTCTGTTTTGCCACTGCCATAATGTCCTGTTATTATTCTGATCCTCTTATCATTTTCCATAAAATCATCCTTATTGTTAATATTCCCTTGCTTTTTCTTCGTTTCTTAAAATTCTTAGACCGCCTTCAGCCAGAGCTATCATTTCATCTTCTCCGGGATAAATAAGGACTTTAGATATGAATTGTACTCTTTCCTTTATCCAACCTGTGAGAAGCTTATCATAGGCCAATCCTCCTGTTAGGCATATGGCATCTACTTTACCTTCTAGGGCTGCGGCGCAGCTGCCAATTTCCTTAGCTACCTGATAGGCCATGGCGTAGTATATTAGTTCTGCATGTTTATCTCCTGCTTCTATCCTCTTTACTACTTCCCTGCCGTCATTTGTGCCTAGATGAGCTACCAAGCCGCCCTTGCCTACAACTTTCTTCTTCATTTCGTCTTGTGTATATTTACCTGAGTAGCATAGTTTCATGAGACTTCCTACAGGCAGGCTCCCTGTTCTTTCCGGCGACATGGGTCCTTCTCCATCTAAGGCATTGTTGACCTCTATTATTCTTCCTTTTTTGTGAGCTCCTACGGAGATACCCCCACCCATGTGGGCTACTATCAAATTAGCCTCATTATATGCTTTGCCTAACTCTTTGGAAGCTCTTCTTGCTACTGCCTTTTGATTTAAGGCATGTATTATACTGAGCCTTTTGATCTCCGGCATACCTGAAATTCTTGCCACATCCTCCAGCTCATCTACTACCACAGGGTCTACTATGAAAGCGGGGATATGGAGTTGGGATGCTATTTCGTGGGCAATAATGCCTCCCAAGTTGGATGCATGCTGCCCCATAGCTCCTACTTTCAAATCCTGAAGCATGGTTTCATTTACTCTATATGTGCCGCCTTCCATAGGCTTTAAGAGACCGCCTCTGCCAATAACAGCGCTTAGCTTTGTAATGTTGATGCCTTTAGCATTTAGGGTGTCAAGTATGACATTTTTTCTGAATTCATATTGGTCATAAATTGCAGCATAAGGTGCCAGTTCATCATTTGAATGTCTCAAGGTTTCTTCGAATACAGGCTTTTCATTATCATATATGGCTATCTTCGTAGATGTGGAGCCTGGGTTAATAATCAAAAGCCTATAAATTTCCTGCATCAAAAATTCCTCCTCTCTCTAGGTAGAATACACTAAATATCAGCCATCAAAACGCCTATAGCTATAGAATTCAGCTTTGCAATATCGCTGTCTGCCCTTGATGTCAGCACTATTGGAATCTTTGCTCCTACTATGATGCCTGCATTTTGAGCCTTTGCAAAATATACCATAGACTTATATAACATATTTCCAGCCTCTATCTGAGGAACCATTAGTATATCTGCGTAACCGGCGACAGGGTGGTTGATACCCTTGTGCTTTGACGCCTCTACAGATACTGCATTGTCAAGTGCAAATGGTCCTCCCAGGACGCAGCCTTTTAGCTCTCCATTTTTGTTCATATTGACCAAAGCATCTGCGTCTACAGTTGCTTGCATTTTAGGATTCACTTTCTCTACTGCAGCCAATATTGCTACTTTAGGCTCAGGGTTTTCTAATGCATGGGCTACTTTTACGGCATTTTCAATTATCTGCTTTTTCTGCTCCAGATTTGGAGCTATGTTCATTGCTGCATCAGTAACTATAAAGAGTCTGTCAAAGCCATTTACCTCAAATACAGCCACATGTGAAAGCACATTTCCGGTTCTTAGTCCTGCCTCTTCTGCTAATATTGCCTTTAATATTATGGCTGTATCTACAAGACCTTTCATCACAATGTGAGCTTTCCCTTCGGATACAAGCTTTACAGCCTTTTTACATGCTTCAGCTTTATCTTTTTCATCAATAATAGTAAACTTATCCAGTTCTACTCCACACTCGCCTGCAGCTTTTAGTATTTCATCCTTATCTCCAACCAAAATAGCCTCGGCTATGCCCAAATCTTTGGCGGTATTGAGCGCTGTCAATACTTCTACGTCTTGAGCTACTGCGACAGCAAGAATTTTAGGTCCTTTTGCCTTAGCACATTTAACAATTTCATCAAAAGCTTTTATCATAAGCTTTACCTCACCTCTTCTTCGTAAATTTTTGGTTTTTCTTCGCCGATGATAATCCGCAATGCCCCTTCAGCCAAGGCAAGCATTTCATCTTCTCCCGGGTATACCATAAATGGTGCAATAAATTTTACTCTCTTTTCTATTCTCTCACATAAAAGTTTTGAATGAGCGAGACCTCCGGTAATAACTATGGCTTGAATATCACCTTTGAGAACTGTGGCCATGGCGCCTATTTCTTTTGAGATTTGATAAGCCATGGCATCATGTATTAAATCTGCATTTTTATCACCTTTGGCAATCATTTTCTCTACTTCTCTGCCATCATTGGTTCCTAAATAGCCTACAAATCCAGCTTTGCCTACCATCTTCTTTTTCATTTCTGCTTGGGTATATTTTTGGGAGTAGGACATTTTAATTATATCTCCCACAGGAAGTCCTCCTGCTCTTTCTGGAGAAAATGGTCCCCATTCGTTACCATTATTAACATCAACTATTTTTCCCTTATTCATAGGTGCGATAGATATGCCCCCGCCCAAATGTGCTATAACAATATTTATATCATCGATAGTCTTTCCCATATCATTAGCCGCTCTTCTAGCAACGGCTTTTATATTTAAAGCGTGGACTAAGGATTTCCTAGGCAGTTCAGGCATGCCTGATATTCTCGCCACTTCATCGAACTCGTCTACAGCAACAGGATCCACAATTAAGGAGGGTATTCCCTGAGAATCACCTATGCTTTTTGCTATAATACCTCCAAGATTAGAAGCGTGTTCACCTTGAATTCCTATCTTCAAGTCCTCTATCATCGCATCGGTAACCATATATGTACCACTTGGCATTGATTTTAGAAGTCCTCCCCTTCCTACAACAGCGGATAGATCTGAAAGCTCGATCCCCTCTTCTTTCAGCCAATCAAGTATAATGTTTTTTCTATAATCATATTGGTCAGCAATTCTCTCAAATTTTTCCAGCTCTTCATTAGGATGAGAGAGATTTTTTTGCTTTGCTGATTGACTTTCTTTGAATAATGCGACTTTTGTTGAAGTAGAGCCGGGATTTATGACTAATATGTATTCTCTCGTCAAGCTTGAACACCCCTTATAAATAGATTTGGTAGCGGATTTGGTAATATTCTTTCTTTATAATATATGCAATATGTATGCCAGCTTTTTTATTCATAAAAAAAACCGACATATCAGTGTCAGTTTTTTCACAATCTTTATATGCGCAATATTTTGCATGCAACTTTTTGCAATATATAACATTATGCAAGAAATTGCACGATGTTATATACCATGCTTTTCCAGCTTATAGTATAGATTCCTTAGAGATATTTTCAAAATCTTTGCAGCTTGAGTTTTATTGTTGTCGCAAAGCTTCAACACATGGACAATATATTCACTCTCAATCCTATCAGTCAACTGCTCTAAGGTCATAGTTTCCATCTCAGAAAACTCTGTTTCCGAGGGTATATTGATTCTTTCGTCACCAAGATCAAACTTTGGTAAATGCCTCTTTTGTATAGTTTTCTCTGTCATCTTCATATTGATTATAGCTCTGCCTATTATATTCTCTAATTCTCTCACGTTACCGGGCCACTTATATTCTATAAGTTTTTGTAATGCATCTTCATTTATTCCTTCTATATTTCTGCCATATTCCTGATTGAATTTTTTTAAAAAGAATCTTGCAAGATGACCGATATCTCCCTTTCTTTCTTTTAGTGTAGGTATCCTGATAGGGAACATGTTTATTCTATAGTAAAGATCTTTTCTAAACTTACCCTGCTTGATAGCATTCTCAATATCAATATTTGAAGCAGCTATGACTCGGACATCAATATTTACAGGCTTTATTCCGCCTACCTTCATTATTTCCTTTTCCTGAAGGACTCTTAGGAGCTTAGCCTGGGTTTCCACATTTATTTCACCGATCTCATCCAAAAATATAGTGCCCCCGTTAGCTTCATCAAAAAGTCCTTTCTTGCCTCCTTTTTTGGCTCCTGTAAAGGCCCCTTCTTCATAACCGAAGAGTTCAGATTCTAACAGAGTTTGAGGAATAGCCGCACAATTCACACGAACAAACTGCTTATATTTTCTCTCACTGGAATTATGAATTGCATGGGCAAAAATTTCTTTGCCTGTTCCACTCTCGCCAATCAAAAGAACAGTCGCCGGCGTATCTGCCGCTTTTTTGGCCTTGTCTATGGCGTTTAGCAGTTCAGCATCTTTTCCTTCTATGTCGTCAAAAGTATATTTTGCTTCCAGCTTCCTTATTATTTGCTTAGCTTGTCTTAGTTCTTCGGATAGTCTATTCATTTCCGTTATGTCGTGGAGCACTCCTACGCTTCCGATAAGCTCTCCATCTACAATTATTGGTGCTGCGTTTACCAATACTTCCTTCCGATTGGGTCCAACCTTGAGCAAAGCACCTTTTACAGGGCTTTTTGTGGCAAGAACCTGCAAATGAACACTATCACCTTCTGCTATATCTACTGTTGCATACTTTCCGATTACATCCTTTTCCGAAAGACCGGTAATCTTGGTGTAAGCCGGATTAATCATTATGCCCAATCCATCTTTGTCCACTACAGATATGGCATCTTGGGTAGCATTAAATACTGCCCCCAACATGCTTTGGACTTCTTTTAAATTTTCTACGGTAATCCTTGTATCATGCATTTCATCATACCTTTCCCTTAATCCAAAGGTTTGAATCGTTTCATTATGGCTTCCGCAACTTTAATTCCATCCACAGCTGAGCTCATTATACCTCCAGCATAGCCGGCACCTTCACCGGCAGGATAAAAGTTCTTCAGGCTCTCACTCTCCATAGTTGTTCCTCTGAGAAGTCTTACAGGTGATGAAGTTCTTGTTTCTATTGCTGTCAATATACCTTCCGGTTGAGCAAAACCCTTAAGCTTATTATCCAAGCTTATGATTGCTTCCTTAAGCGCCGTGGTCACAAAGCCTGGCAGACAATTCTTCAGCTCAACCAGCTCCACTCCAGGTCTATAGGTTGGTTTAACTGCTTCAAAACCTTTTGAAGGTTTATCGCACAAAAAATCTCCAACCAATTGAACAGGAGCCGTATATCCTCCTCCACCCAAATTGTAGGCTTTCTCTTCCCATAATCTTTGGAAACTAATACCTGATAGAGGGTGGTTATCCCCAAAATCCTCAGGATAAATACCCACAACTATGGCGCTGTTAGCATTTTCTCCAGCTCTGTCATGAAAGCTCATGCCATTCACTACCAGTCTTTCTTTTTCTGAAGCCGCAGGCACTACATAGCCCCCCGGGCACATGCAAAATGTATATGCAGATCTGCCCGTGCTTTCACTCCTGTGGGTCAGCATATAGTCTGCGGCGCCAAGCCTTGGGTGCCCCGCGAAACTTCCATATTGAGCTTTATTTATCATCTCTTGCAAATGCTCAACCCTAACCCCTATAGCCATTGGCTTTGGTTCCATGGAGAGACCTTTATCAAATAGCATTTCATACGTATCTCTTGCACTGTGTCCTATGGCTCCTATTATTGCATTGGAGCTGATATTCCCTAAATCCTTTACATGGACACCTACAGCTTTGCCATCTCTCTCAATAATTTCATCTACAAAACTGTTGAACCTGAATTCTCCACCCAAACCTACTATGAAATTCCTCATATTCTTTATTACAGTTTTCAAAATATCTGTGCCGATATGAGGCTTATATTCATAGAGTATTTCTTTTGGTGCCCCAAAATCAACGAAGCTGCTTAGTACTAGCTTTATTCTGATATCCTTGATCCTGGTAGTAAGCTTTCCATCAGAAAAGGCACCTGCTCCCCCTTCTCCAAATTGTATATTGGATCTCTCGGAGAAAATTCCATCTGACATGAAAGCTTCAATATCATTGGTACGGCTATCCACATCTGCTCCTCGCTCAAGGATAAGAGGTCTATACCCTCCTTGGGCTAAAATCAAAGCTGCAAAGAGACCGGCTGGACCGGAGCCTATTATCACCGGCCTGCCCTCCAGCTTCTCTTCACCAAAATAAGTTGTGACATACTGAAACTCTTGATGTTCCAATATGTCCTTGTTATTTATAAGTTTTTCATAATTTCTACAATCGTCAAGCTCTACAGAAACATTATATAAAAAATATATGCTTCCTTTCTTTCTTGCATCGATTGACTTCTTTAATATTCTATATTCTTTTACGTTTTGAGATCCAATTCTGAGTTTTTTTTCTATTGCTTTTAATAGTTCTTCTTCTGCTTCATCTATATGCAATTTCAAATCCTTCACTTCAAGAAGCATTAATTTTTTCTACTCCTTTTTCTTTATAGTTATATTTACCACATTTGGATTTACACCCATTACTTCTAATTCTTCCGGCTTATCATAAAAGATTTGAAGTGTGTGTGTTCCTTCGTCCAAGCCCAAGGCCTCAATATAAAAAGCCTTGTTTATATCCCAAGCATTTACTATGCTCTCAGGACCTCTCACAAATGCTCCAATCAAGGTTTGCTGAACTTCAGCATCAAGGTCATCCGAAAGATTCCTAATGGAAATATTATTTGTTTCAATGGGTTTTTCAATTATTTTTTCAATATTTGCATTGAGCCTGATTATTTCAGATTTATTTGCTAATTCTACACCCGGTGGAAGTATTAAAGCTACCTCTTGATCTACAAAAGCCTTGGCATCAGATAGCTCTATCCTCTCCGTTTTAACTGAGGTCAAGGTATCTAGCAGCTCTTTTTTACCTGTAATGTGAATTTCTTTAGGATTCACCGAAACACCGGTAACTATGTAACCTGGTGCAGGCTTCACAACAAAATCAGGATCCAAAAGTACAATCTTGGTGTATTCTATGGGTATTCTCACGTCTACTGATTTGGGATAAACTTCTACATCTTCAACTGCTTTTCCATCACCATCTTGGATCTGAACCATTATATTCTTCTTTACCTCTGTTGAAAAACTGCTTATATCCAAATCAACTACAGCAGTTTTAATAAGATTTACCAAGGTTTCAGCACCTCTAATAGTTACCTCAGTTGGTGACACGGCAGGAGTCATGGCTGCCATGCCCTGCAGTGGATTTCCTGTAACCTTTATAATCACCGGCATCGTTATAGAGATGACATTATCCATATTCACCTTGATTGAGCCTGAAGACATAGAGATAATATCTACGCCCGAAGGAACTCCGCTTATTTGAACCGGTACTAAAAACTCTCCCTTAGTTTTTTGATCCCTAAGGTCTGCTGTAGCGGTTATGGTAGAATTATTTATTCTATCCAATGTATTTTTGTTTCCTTTTAACTTTAATGAAATTTTATAATCATTCTTATTCATCATTGTGATGTTATTTGTTGCAAGAGATTCAACATTCACAAGTTTTACAGGCAAGGCGATGTCCTTATAAACCACAGGGTTTTGCTCTGTAATTACATAAATCCAAAACATAGTAGCTAAAAGCACTGATAATATTTTGGCTGTGATCTTTTTGTCTAATAAGTTATTCATTTTTTACACCCCATTTCGACCAGACGGGTTGCTTGGATTCAATTTTTATATAATTGTTTTTGAGAATTTCTTTTAAAGACTTGGTGTCAAGGTATCGAGAAAGCTTGCCTTCTCTGGCAAAGGATATGACTCCCGTTTCTTCTGATACTATTACAACAAGGCTGTCTGATATTTCTGTGAGTCCCAATGCAGCTCTATGTCTTGTTCCCAGCTGCTTGCTGAGATTCTGACTTTCTGTAAGAGGCAAAAAACACCCTGCAGCAGCTATTCTATTTTTTCTTATAATAACTGCACCATCGTGGAGAGGAGTATTTGGCTCAAATATATTTATCAAAAGTCCGGCAGAAATCACTCCATCAATTCTTACACCGGTTTCAATGTATTCATTGAGTCCTGTATCCTGCTCAACGGCGATTATTGCTCCCGTTCTATTTTTGGAAAGATCGCTTACTGCTACGATAATTTCCTCCAGCATGCTTTCCAATTCCTTTTCATGAAGCTCATTTTTAGCAAAAAATTTGCCTCTTCCTATGTGTTCCAGGGCTCTTCTCAGCTCTGGCTGAAATATGATAAGTATAGCAATAACTCCAACTGTCATGGCATTTTTGAGCAGCCAATACATGGTATGCAGCTGCATCACATCACTTAGTTTAGTAATAACAATCAAAATAATAATTCCCTTTATGAGCTGCTCTGCCCTAGTCTCCTTTATAAGCTGCATGAGTTTATATATTATGAAGGCTACGATTCCTATATCCAAATAGGTACTCCAAAGCCTCAGATAGGGCAGCAGCTCTTTAAATTCATTCATGTCCTCACCTCTCCTGCCGTGCAATATTTTTCATATTAATTATACACCAAAACCAGTAGAAAGTTACATAGATTATTATAAAAATATAACTTTTTTCCTATATCTATCCCATAATCCTATCTATATACATCCTCATTTCCCCTATGGACACTTGACCAGGTGCTGATGCCTTATCTCCTGCTGTAAAAGTCATATCTGATCCAAACATCCATCCTGCCAAGCGGGAAATTATACCTAGGGAGTCCATAGAAATAGTAATAAGCGGGTTTGTAACTCTCATTCTTGCTCTATAGGTTGCATTCAGAAGCTTCAATACATCCCCTTGATTATTTGGCATAACCGCAACTTTAGCAATATCTGCACCACTAAAAATCTCATTCTTTATTTTTTCTATCATAAATTCTTCTGAGGGTGTTTCCGTAAAATTGTGGTAGGACAATATTAATCTTACTCCGTTTTTTACTGTTTGGGATTTTATATAATTGATTTTCTCGCTGCCAAAAGCTAATTCTAAATCAATAGCATCAATATTGCCAGTTGCTATAGCATTCTCAAAAAGCTCTAGCCTTGCTTCATCTCCAATTTTCATATATCCGCCTTCAAAATGGCTCCTGCAAGTAAATATTATGGGAATATCTTCGCATTTTGTTTTTAGGATTTCTAGTATATTGTTAACTTTAGAAAAGCTCATATAGTCCTCAAAATAGTCGGCGCGCCATTCAATTACATCTGGAGATAATCCTATCACTTTATCAATTTCACTTCTCAGTGATATTTCATCAACAGATACCAGAGGTACACAAATAAGAGGCTTATCGCCTCCCAGTATTTTATTTTTTAGCGTAATTGGTTTTGAGGCTCCTAATCGCATGCCTATTCCTCCACTTTGCTTCTATTCAACCTTGCGACCCCCGTATCATCTGCAGCCTGCGCTACTGCTTTTGCTACTGCAGTTATAACTCTTTTGTCGAAAGGTTTGGGAATTATATAGTCTTCACTAATTTCATCATCTTCTATTAGCCCTGCCAGTGCATTGGCCGCTGCTATCTTCATTTCTTCGTTGATGCAATTTGCTCTTACGTCAAATGCTCCTTTAAATATTCCGGGAAATACTAAAACGTTATTGACCTGATTGGGATAATCAGATCTTCCTGTTCCAACTATTCTAGCTCCTGCCTTTTTAGCTAATTCAGGGTCGATTTCGGGCATCGGATTCGCCATGGCAAATATTATGGCATCCTTATTCATGAATCTCACCATTTCTTCAGTAACAATATTGGCTGATGAGACTCCAATGAATACGTCTGCATCAACAAGAGCATCTGCAAGCTTTCCTGATTTTATATCTTTATTGGTGACTTCTGCAATCTCTTCTTTTGCCCAGTTCATTCCATTTTGTCTTCCTTTATATACAATACCGCTTCTGTCACAGAGGAGCAAGTCGCTCACTCCAACATTTAATATTATTTTAGCAATAGCAATGCCGGCAGCCCCAGTGCCATTTATTACGACCACTATATCTTTCATTTCCTTCTTACTTATTCTCAAAGCATTTATAAGAGCTGCTAATACAACGATAGCAGTCCCATGCTGATCGTCATGAAATACAGGAATTGACATCTTTTCTTTCAGCTTTCTTTCGATCTCAAAGCATCTTGGAGCTGAGATATCTTCCAAGTTTATCCCGCCAAAAGCAGGTTCTATTTGCAGCACTGTATTAACAATCTCATCAACATTAGTAGTGTTAAGACATATAGGAAATGCATCCACTCCTCCAAACTCTTTGAATAATGCTGCCTTTCCCTCCATTACAGGAAGAGCTGCATGGGGACCTATATCTCCCAAGCCAAGAACTGCAGTGCCGTCGGACACGATTGCCACCATATTACCTTTTGAGGTATATTCATATACTGTATCTATATTCTTATGTATTTCTTTGCAAGGTTCGGCCACTCCCGGGGTATAAGCCAAGCTCAAGGCTTCCTTATCCTTTATGGAAACCTTGCTTTTCATTTCCAGTTTGCCTTTATTATCTCTATGGAGTTTTAATGCTTCTTCTCTTATGGACATATATTTTTACCTACCTTATCTTTTATATTTATCTCTGCCTGTTTTGTATAAATCTCTTCCTTTAGTATCTATTGCAACAGTAACAGGGAAATTCTCAACTTTTAATTTATATATAGCTTCCGGTCCTAATTCTGGAAAGGCTATGATTTGGGCTTCTTTTACTGCTTCCGCCAAAAGTGCTCCGGCGCCACCAATCGCCGCAAAATATACAGCTTTATTCTTCATCATGGAGTCTACCACATCTTCCCTGCGCTGACCTTTTCCTATCATACCCTTTAAGCCCTTATCTAATAAAGTATTTGTATAAACATCCATTCTTCCGCTTGTGGTCGGTCCAGCAGAGCCTATAATCCATCCGGGTTTGGCCGGGCAAGGACCTACGTAATATATGATTTGACCTTTCAGATCCACGGGAAGTTCTTCACCCTTATTTATAATTTCAACCAATCTCTTATGAGCAGCATCGCGACCCGTATATATAATGCCGTTTAGCAGGACTCTGTCGCCAACGTTTAAATCTTCAACTATATCATCTGTCAAAGGTGTATTAATAGACTTAATCATATTACTGCCTCCCTATGTCTTGCGGCATGGCATTGTATATTCACAGCTACGGGCATACTAGCTATGTGCGCGGGAAAGGTTTCAACATGCACTGCCAAAGCAGTCATCCTTCCTCCAAAGCCTTGAGGTCCAATTCCTAAATTGTTAATTTCCTCAAGCAGCTCTTTTTCAAGCTTGGACACCTCAGGATTTGGATTATGTTCTCCTATTGTGCGCAAAAGTGCTCTCTTAGCTATTAAAGTTGTCTTTTCTATTGTCCCGCCTATGCCTATTCCTACAATAATTGGGGGGCATGGATTTGATCCCGCTTTATCTACGGTGTCTCGCACAAACTTTTTTATACCTTCTACTCCATCGGAAGGCTTGAGCATAGCCAAAGCGCTCATGTTTTCGCTTCCGCCACCCTTGGGAGCCATTATGATTTTAACCTTATCCCCTTTTACAATTGTAGTATGAATTATTGCCGGAGTATTATCCCCTGTGTTTTTTCTTGATGAAAATGGGACCTCAACACAGGATTTTCGTAAATATCCATTTTTATATCCCCGTCTTACCCCTTCATTAATAGCTTCATTGAGATCTCCTCCTACAAGCCTTACCTCTTGACCTAATTCTAAAAATATTACTGCTAATCCTGTATCCTGGCAGATTGGAACATGTTTAGATCGTGCAATTTCCTGATTTTTTAGTATATCTAGCAATATATCCTTTCCTAAAGGAGATTCTTCTTTTGCTACTGCATCTTGTAATGCTTCCTTTACGTCATGAGGAAGATAATAGTTAGAATCTATGCATAATTTTTCTACAACATTTGTAATTATGTCAACATTTATTTCTCTCATTTGTTCTTCTCCCTTCTGATTCTATAGCAATAATACCTGTCTAGCATATACACATTATATAACATGAGTATCACAATTTATAGTATTATTATGCAAAAACCGTTGGATGCACCAACGGTTTTTACATTATTACTGCTGCCAAAAGCAATAAGCCTTCATTGTCCCGATATATTGTTGGAAATTGAGAAATAGGCAATGGATTTGTGCCGCGTCCTACTTCCACTGTATATCCGGGTCTTCTGTAATACTGTATAAACCAATCCTTATAACCTGCATAGGATGCTATGCCATAGGTTTGATCCAGCGCATAGCCGCTGGCTCTGGACAAAGCCTGACCAATTCTCTCAGCTTCCGGCGGAGCTAGATTCATGAAGTTCCAATATATCACTTCTCCTTGGCTGTGATATGCCAAAACAAGCCTTGGATCAATCTGATTGGTTAAATCAACTACTGCTCTGGTTTCCGGCTCAGAGAGGGGCTCTGTGCCTGAATATCTGGTAGGACCGGGACCTGTGATTCCATACTGTGCCTCTGCGGCTTTTGATTCTTCCCATGCTGCATCATAGTTGTGATTAAGATCTACACCTCTGATATTTGCCTGCCAAACTTGTGAAAAAGGTCTTCCTGTTCTGTTCCACTGAAGCAATTGACTATAATATGGGTTATCCCTCTGTAGTCCATTCAATACTAGATCTACTCCATCAGGGTTAACCATGGGCAGGATATATATAGTACTTCTTTCAAACAGCCTTCTTATATCATAACCTCTTATGGAGCGACCTTCCGCGTAAGCCTTGCCGTAATTCTCAACAAACTTCATGAGTACTGGAGTGGTAACCCATTCAAGAGCATGATGAGCTCCGTTATAAAATACTCTGTTTGAACCTATACCTAATTTAATATAATATAGATTTTTGCCAAGAACGCTCTTTCCTGCTGATCCGGTCTCTAAAAAAGGATATATTCTCTTCAAGCCTGTTATATCTCTCTCAAGTATCTCATAGGTATAATCAATACGAGTATCCACAGTATCAAGCCATGGCACAATTATCTTTCTCCCTATTTGTAAACTTTCAGGAATTATACCCGGATTTGCAGCTATTATCCTAGCAACACTGGTTCCAAAATTAAGTGCAATTCGGTATAAAGTATCACCGGGTCTGATAGTATATATTGAATATCCCATAAGCAAGGGTTCCATTACACTGAAAGTCATGGGTCCTACTATGCCGTCCGGAGTAAGACCATGTGCTCTTTGGAATGCAATTACTGCATTTGCTGTGCCAAATCCGAATATGCCATCAATGGAGCTTGTATAATATCCTAATCTTTGTAGCAAGGATTGAACTTCTTTTACATCTGTGCCACGAGAACCTATTCTTAATATTCTCACTAAATCACCTCCTCAAAAAGCTGTTGTTGCATAAAATACTATTATCAGTTTATGCAATATTAAATGATTTGTGAAAAGAAGGATTTTTTGAATAATTGGCGAAAACTAATAATAATTGATAATAATGTATAAGGATGTTTTATATGGATATAGCATCGTATTTTGGAAATTTGTTTGAAAGATATAGCATATACTATAATACTAGCAAAGATGTAGTTATTTTGAATGAAAATGTTGATATAATGGCAGAGTTTAAGGACGTGCATGGAAGAACCTTCCTCAGTTCAAAGGATGTAATAGATTCTTATGAAATAAATGAAATATGTTATGTAAAGAGAGCAAAAAAAGTAGACATTCTATCTCTTTCAAATTATACTGATTTTTTAAAGAAAGCAGTTGACGTTTATGTTCAACCTAAAAGAGGTCACATGTGTACTTACATAACAGGAGTTTTGGTTACAGAAAACCATTTAGAGGATGATTTGATATCCTCGATTAAGAAATTCAAATATAGTAAATCCTTTTTTTTCTCATTACATGGTTGGTGCGAGATAAGGCTTTTGGTTATTAACCCCAAAAAAGAACAGATTATTACTAATAAACCTGGAAAAAAAGTGATAAAGTTCTATAACTTTAGGTAATATTCTCAACTCCTTATGGAGCTGGGTTTATTAAAATAAATCTTAGGGGGTTTTTTAATGAACTCATTAGTACTTTTGATTGTGGGCGTGGCATTATTTTTCATTGCTTATGTTACTTATGGTGGTTTTCTAGCAAAGTCCTGGGGCATAGATCCCACAAAGAAAACACCAGCTAACACTTTGAGGGATGATGTTGATTATTGCCCTACTAATCCTAGTGTTCTTTTGGGACATCACTTCTCATCTATTGCAGGGGCAGGCCCTATAACAGGTCCTATACTGGCGGCTGCATTTGGATGGATTCCAGTTTATCTTTGGATAGTAATTGGAAGTATATTCTTTGGTGGTGTTCATGACTGGGGTTCTCTATTCGCATCAGTGAGACATGGAGGTAAGTCTATTGGTGAAATAATAAGAGAGAATCTAGGTCAAAAGGCAAAAATGCTATTCAACGTCTATGCATGGTTAGCACTTGTTCTTGTAGTTTCAGCCTTCACGGACATCTGTGCCGGTACCTTTGCTTTTGATCCTGCTAAAGGTGATTTAACCGGAGCTAGAGCGGGCACTGCGTCGGTTCTATTTATAGTATTGTCAATGGCCTTCGGATATTTTGTTTACAGAAAAGGAGCAAAGCTTGGTATTTCTTCGGCAATTGGTGTTGCACTTCTATTCTTCTGTATTTTCTTAGGCTATAGTTTCCCTGTCCTTAAACTTTCCAAGTTGGCATGGGATATAATTCTGATTATTTACATCTTTGCAGCATCGACTCTACCTGTATGGTTGCTCCTCCAACCAAGAGATTACTTGTGTTCTTATCTGCTCTATGCAATGCTGATAGGTGGAGTCATCGGCATATTTATTGTTAGACCTGAAATAGTAATAGCAGGTTCCAACGGCTTTACAATAGGAGAGGGAGCAAAAGCTCAATATCTATTCCCTATGCTGTTTGTAACCGTAGCCTGCGGAGCAATATCTGGATTTCACTCTTTGGTAGGCTCGGGAACAACATCAAAACAAATTGCCAATGAAAAGGATTCTAAGCTCATAGGCTATGGAGGTATGCTAATTGAAGGTGTGGTCGCTATATTAGCATTGATTTCTGTCGCTGCATTTAAAGGCGCAACTGGAACACCGGCAGGCATCTTTGCTTCAGGTATCTCCACCTTAATGAACAGTTTTGGTATTCCTATTGAAATAGGCAAAGTATTTGTAATTCTTGCCTTTTCAGCCTTTGCTTTAACAAGTCTTGATACTGCAACCAGAATTGGCAGATATGTTTTCCAGGAATTTTTTGATAAGTCTGATGGCACTGCAGCAAAATCGGCTGCTTCAAATATGTATGTAGCTACTGCGGTCACAGTCGGTGCTTCATGTCTTCTTCTTCTTTATGGTTATGCAAAGATTTGGCCTATATTTGGGGCAGCAAACCAGCTCCTCGCCGGACTATCCTTGCTAGCACTGACAGTTTGGTTTGCAAATAAAGGCCAAAATTATAAGATGACAATGATACCGATGATATTTATGTTTGCAGTCACATTATCTGCTCTGGTAATACTTATTAGAAACTTCTTCAGTGCAGGAAATATATTGCTAGGCTGTATGGCCATTGTTCTATTTGCCCTTGCAATAGTTCTAATCTATACTGCAACAAATGTGATGAAAAATAATAAGGTCAAGAATTTAGGAGCATAAATAATGGGGGGCGGTAATCGCCCCCATTATTTTATTAAATTTCATTAGTCATAACCTTTATTATTGCATTATTTGTTTCTACCATTCCAGGGTTGCATACATACCCCATATTTCTAATAACCTCTTTAAAATCCGAAGATAAAATTCCATCTTTATTGTTTGCGACTGCACCAGCCATAGATAAGAGTGCCGACTGCACAGCCCAACCTGCAGACAATGCCAGTTTATATGAGCAGCCTTCCTTGCCTCCATCGCAAATAATACCTGCAATGCTTCCGATCATATTTATAATAGCTCCTAACATTTCTTTGCTACTGCCTCCTAACAGATACACTACTCCCACACTGGCTCCTATACCGGCAGCCACTCCGCAGCCACACATGGCTGATAGGGTTCCTGTGTATGATTTTATATAGAAGGTTACTAGATTGCTCAATGCTAAAGCTCTTAGTAGAGACTCTCTTGATAAACCCATTTTTTCTGCTACTGCATAATTTGTAAGAAAAACTGTTATTCCATGGTTACCGCTGCCTGCACTGCTCATAGCTGCCAGTTTGCTGCCGGCCATACGTGCCTCTGAAGCTGCAGCACAAAGAAGCTGAGCTCTATACATAAGGTCTTCATGCATAAGTCCACTTTTTACTAATTTCTCAAACTTTTTGGCAATACCAGCTTCCATAGCTAGACCTTCTTTTGCCAAGCCTAAGTTCATATTAACTCCCTGCTCAAGAAGTGATAATTCATCTATAGGTATTGTTTGACTGAAATCCAAAAAATCTTCTAGGCTATAGTTTTGAATAGCTTCTGATGACTTATCAGACTCTGCTTGTTTTGACTCGCATTTCATCTGGTTCTCTTCATTATCTGATACAGCCGCATTTAAATGCCTATCTTTTGTCACGACGCAAATCTTTCCCTTTGAAGTATACAGTATGGTCTCTATATAAAGATTGTTACAATTTTCTTTAACAGAAACTTTTACTTTGCCTTGTTCTACCAATTCCTTGGCTTTATTAAGAGCTTCAACGCTAATGTCTTCAATAACTTGCAAATCTCGCTCCGGTGAGCCGGCAAACAAACCCAATGCCCCCGCCATCTCTAGCCCTCTTTCTTTAATACCTGGTATGCCAACTCTCATGCCATTTTTATAAAGTCCACCATCCACTAATATTTCTAACTTTTCTATCACTCCGTCTAACCTCTGACGAGCTATAGCCGTTGAATAAGCAACTGCTACCGGTTCAGTGCAACCAGTGGCAGGGACAATTTCTTTTTTTAGTATACTCAATAAAACAGCATCTCTCCTTAACATTATCTCATCCCTCCTCCCTTGATATTCATTTGTTTATAGTATGTCGCAATTACCATGCCAACATAAAAAGCTAGCATTCCCATAGTTTTGTGATAAGCTAAATCTTAATACTGAGATTTAAAAGAAATGAAAAAACACCTCCTATGAGGTGTCGCAAGCAAATAGTGCTAAATCTCAGTATTGAGATTTTTCTCATTATTGAGATATGAATCTACGCCTTTTAGCTTCCTATAAAGGGTAGCTCTGCTTATATTCAAGTCCCTGCAAACTTTCTGTGTAATATCTTCTTTGGTATCTAAGAAGCTATATTTCTTTATCGTATTTTCAATTATCTCTTTTTCAAAATCTTTAATGGCAACATCAAGGCTTCGTGAAGCATATTTGCTTGCCAATCCACCTTTATCCGGATTCAGCTTAAGTCGCTTTTCTATAAATTTCATACCAATGGTGCTGCTGGTTTCAAAATTTACCGCACATTCAATTACGCTCTGAAGCTCACGAACATTTCCCGGCCATGGATATCTCATAAAAAGTTCCATTACTTCATCTGATATTTCTTTAATACTTTTTTCAAAAATATTTGCATAATGCTGTATAAAGTATCTGGCAAGATAAATTATATCTTCCTTCCTATCCCTAAGAGGAGGTATGTGAATTGGTATTACATTCAGCCTATAATATAAGTCTTCTCTAAATAAACCTTCTTTGATGCGCTGCGTCAGATTTGCATTGGTAGCAGCGATAATTCTCACATTTACTTTTTGATTTTTATTGCTTCCTACCCTGCAAATCTCCTTTTCCTGAATGATACGCAATAATTTTACTTGTAGGCGAAAAGGCATTTCGCTTATTTCATCTAAAAAAATAGTACCATTATCAGCTACTTCAAATTTACCAATTTTATTAGCATATGCCCCTGTAAAAGCTCCCTTTTCATGACCAAACAATTCACTTTCCAATAGCCCATCCGGTATGGCACCACAATTTATAGGAACTAGAGGTTGCTCAGCTCTCTTGCTGTGATCATGAATAGCACGAGCAAAAAGCTCTTTGCCTGTTCCGCTTTCTCCATAGATTAATACATTAGAATCAGTAAGAGCTGCTTTTTGAGCTAAATTTCTTGCTTCAAGCATGCTTTCAGAAATACCCAGAATGTTATCAAATCCCAGCTTAATCTGATTTTTAGCTATGGATTGTGCTATATGCTTTTTAAATTTGCTTACATCCTGAAGAGTTAAAATAATTTCACCGGAAGCGCAATCAGGTTTTATACAAGTAATAGAAGATAATAGTGAATATTTTTCTTTGTTATACTCTACAACAATTTCGCAGGGATCCGAATATTCCTTTTCTATCAGTTTTTGTTGTACCAAGGCATTGCTCCAAATTTCTTTTGCAAAATCATCGTCATTTATAATACCTATATTATTTAATAACGTTTCAAGTGCCTTGTTTTTATATAGCACACTTCCAGTATTGTCATACAGCACAATACCTGCATTCATCAAATTTAAAGCTCCAATAAGTCGATCATTTAACATCCTTTTCTCCATATTTATCTTGTGTTCAGAGTATTTAGCCCCAAGCAAATCTGCCATCTTTTCTAAAAAATTTAAGTAAATGATATTATTCTCAGCTATTTTGCTTTTTTGCTCCTCGTTAAAGGCAATAACACCAATTACCCCTACATATTGTTCATTGTGAATTATTGGAACGCATATCAAAGCCTTTTCTACACAAGTGAGATATCTGGGGCACCCTCTGCAAATATCATTTTCTGAATTTTGGTTCGCAATTACCTGGGATTTACCACTGCACAGACAATAATAAAAGGCAGAATCCTTCTCAATCTTTTTCCCTATCAACTTTCTATAAATACCAGTGCCGGCAATCCTGTCCATATCGTCATTCATAATGGTTACATCGATACCAAATACAGCCTCAATAGCCTCAGCTACTTTTTGGGACATCTCATAATATTGCTTCAGACTATTTTCTTTGTACTGCATCCTATCACCCCTTTTCCTCTATATTGCAATTAGAAGAATATATGGGTCAAATACTGGTCTATTACTATTAAGATACCTAATCCAAATACATAATAAGAAAAGTACCTCATCTTGCCTTTTTTCAAAATTTCAATCATGTACTTTATGGATATGTAGCCAAATATAGCTGCGAAAATGAACCCAGCTCCAAGATTCATGGAATCCAGGTTTTCTACTCCAGCTTCCAACACATCCTTCATATCAAATACCGCTGCTCCAAGTATGGCGGGTATAGATAGCAAAAATGAGAATCTAGCAGCAAAATCTCTGTCCATATTACGAAATAATGCTCCTGATATAGTAAGACCTGACCTAGATACAGCAGGCAATATGGCAGCTCCCTGCATCAACCCCACAAAGGCTGCGTCCAAATAGCTTGTTTCTTCTGCATCCTTATAGCCTCTTCTCAGACTATCTGCAAAGAATAACACCAATCCGGTGATGAAAAACTCGAAACCCAATGAGCTGCCACTGACAAATACTTTTTCAAAGAAGTCCTTAAATGTTACCCCAATAATAGCTGTAGGTATTGTACCTGCTATAAGTAAATATGTAAGTCTCTGAAAAGGTTTTCTCAATATAGAAATAATATCTTTCCAAAAAACTGCAAATACTGCTGCAAGAGTACCTAGATGTACAACTATTCCAAAGGTTAGAGTAGGTTCTGCGATACCAAATATTTTTTGGAAAAGCACCAAGTGGCCTGAGCTGCTTATAGGTAAAAACTCTGTTATCCCTTGTATAATTCCTAATAATATAGCCTGAATCAATGTCATTGTACCAACTCCTCTTCTTCATAGTCTTTTCTTAGCAATACCCCTGCAATATATCCTTCCATATCCTTATCAAATAGCCTTACTTTGTACCATCTATAGCCTGAAGCTATACCGCCATCTTCAATAATTTGCAGTTTATTTCCCATTGACAGTTTTTCAATCACATTATCTAGTGAAATATTTGGAGTCATCCTTAGCTTGCTGCTTTCAATTACCACTTCTGCAATATCACCTGATTTTATCTCATATCCGGTGGATTGTTTAATAGACAGCTGTTCACCTAATTCATATACTTTGCCTCTGGCAGGCAGCCCATCGCTATCGAAACCGTGAGCTGCGAGCTTTTCAACATTGAAATATTCTTTATTAAAGGTCTCAATCTGGTCAAATACCTTTTCTTGATATGCCTTGATATAATCCGACGAAGGCAAGTTTTGCATAGCATATCCATTATAAGCCATTACTGCAAAATACCAATTCTCCAATATATCCGGATTCATATCTGATACCTTGGGCAAAACACCTCTGAAGCTTAAAAGCCATTTATCATAGAGAATCTTGGCTCCGGTTCGTATATTAAATTCAACATCGGTTTTAAGCCTTTCAATATCTTCTTGCTCAAAGGTTTCTCCTGTGTATTGTATTGTTATAGAGTCATTTATAGGCGTCACTTGCATTATGCCTATACCTCCATCATAAGATATAACAGGTTCACCCCATACAAATTGTTTCCTACGGCTTTCTGTATTAGCAATTGACCTGATTATTTCATAGGGCACTCCTTGTTCAGCAGATATTTTCTTAAACAACATATCAGTCTCTTCTTCACTGATGCTGTAGTATTTAAAAGGTCCCTCCATACTTTTGAATGAGTATATATTATTTTCTATGGCAAAATACGTTTTAGTATAGCTTAGGGCTTCCCCTTCCTCATTATATTTAATTGGCTTCTTCATTATTTTTCCGTCATCGGTTATTTTTATTTGGCCAATATTATATCCTTGAAGACCTTCCCCCAATACTTCTTTTATTTTATTCTGATGTACTTCTAATATATACCATCTATTTATCAAGTCGCTTTCTTTATCCTTGAAAACTGGCATTATTTCCATGAGCCCATTTTTGTTTATATCCAAGTTTAATATGTAAGATATGTCTAAATAATTGCCATTTAGAGGTTTTTTCCAAGATGAAAACAACTTAGCCTTTCCTTCTTCTATTCCATATAGAAGAAATTGAACCTCATCTTTATTTTTATCTAAATTAACGAGCAAAGCTTCCTTTTTTCCATCTCCATTAAAATCTGAAATGGAACACTGGAACAACTCCTCATATGTCTTGTCCCCAATTTTTACATTAATTCCTTTTCTTTTTGTTACCTCTATCTTCAGGTCCATGATTCCATCATTGTTTAAGTCTCTCTCAAGCTGAACATCCATATCTCTGTTCCATACCTCTGCCGTGTTGTCACAGTACATTGGCACATATAACATTGCGGATAGTATTACTAAAAAAGCTGCAAATCTAATTTTATTCATTTTTTACCTCCTAAAGCTGTCTTGATAGTGCTAATATCTATTATATCATTTTTGGACGTTTGGGGACTTATTAAAGATTCAAAAATTTTAAGGACCTTTCGGTCCTTAAAATTTTCTCTCTAACTGTTTTTCTATTATGGCTGTAATTGCATCCTTACCATAACCATTAGGCAAGGAATCTTTCAGCTTCGTTGCTTTGCTAATAAACTTTATTCCTAGGCGCTTTGTTCTATCCAAGCCGCCGCTTTTTACTGCACAATTCAAAAGGCTTTCCCCGTTGTCCCTCTCTATCCTCTCAATGGCTTTAATTGTTTCTTCTTTATATGAGCCTTGCAAGGAATATATTATAGGCAATGTAAATATTCCTTGCTTAGCATCACTGAGCAAGGGTTTGCCTACGGTTTTTTCGTCCCCAGTGAAATCCAAAATATCATCTATTATTTGAAATGCCATTCCAATATTCTTACAAACATTAGATAGCTTTGATGTGATTTTTCTATCACAGCCGGCTTTATGGGCACCTACAGCAATACTAAGTGAGAAAAGGGCTGCTGTTTTGCCGCCTATTCTCTTTAGGTATTTCCTCACATCAACTGTTTGATCATATTTTTGCTCATTTTGATCTATCTCACTATCACATATAAAAGCAATGGCTTTGGATAAATCCTTCATCATCTCTACCTCGGCCATATCTGCTATAAGCATAAAAGCTCTGGTAAAAAGAAAATCTCCACAGTACACTGCAGTATTCTTTCCTAAAGTAGATTGCATTGTTTTGGTACCTCTCCTCATTTCCGCATCATCTACTATATCATCGTGAATCAAGGTGGCCATGTGAATTATTTCTATAGCAGAAGCAAGGGGAATTGCTACTTCGCTTTTATAATCTCCAAAGGTAGAACCTATTATAGTAAGAGCAGGTCTAAGTCTCTTCCCGCCACTTTTTACAAAATCACTTAAGGATGCCTCCACCATCTTACTTCTCGTTTTCAAAGTTTTTAAAAGATGCTCTTCAACCTTATTGAGTTCCATGGCTAAAAAATCCTTATGCTCCATGATCTATGCCCCTCCTATCTTTAGGATTCTTTTTACCGGTTCTACGGTAAAATCTACAGTAAAACCTATCAAAACTCCTGTTATTACACCGGATATCAATAGCACCGGAAGATAATAAAAGAGATGAATATTTGATATTACAAGGCTGGCAACACCAATTTGGCCAATATTGTGAAAAACTGCTCCAACAGTGCTTATGGTGGATATGCTGAATATATCCTTATGTTTCAAATACATATATGCCATTATAGTGCTGCTCAAAATCCCTCCTGCCAAGCTATAGAGAAAGCTTGATAAACCCCCACCAAAAAAAGAGCCCAATAGTGTTCTTAGGATCACTACCAAAACAGCCTCTTTATAGCCAAACAACATGATAGTAATAAGGCTTATTATATTGGCAAGGCCAAGTTTAACACCAGGAACGGGGATAGGCACAGGGATAGCCCTCTCAATTACATGAAGGACTAATGCCTGAGATATTAAAATGCTTAATAATACCATTTTTCTAGTTTTGGTCAAAATAACACTTCCTATTGAGAAACATAATCAACATCGGTTTCTGCACTGCCTTCTATAAATACCTGGACTTTGTTTGGCAGGCATACAATGCTTTGACCAACCTTATCTATAACACCGGTTTTCACACATATTTTATCAGGGCATATGACATCAGATACATGAGCGCCTTGGCTGTCTATCTTTATGTCTATATGTCTTCCCTCTTCTAAATCAATGTGAATTAGCTTTTCACCGTTTAGGTTGCTCATAGCAATCCTATCATATTCTTTGCCATTGACAGAAATCACTATTGTTTTATCTCCGGTATCCTTATATAAGAACTTCAGCCCAAAATATGACATACCTGCTATAAATATTATCAAAAGCAGCAGTATATCTCCTTTTTTCATTTTCACAAACATCACCGACCTATTGTTTCTCTTTATTAAAATTCTACATTATTTTATACAAATTTTCACTATATTTCAATGTAATCTGCAAAAATCCCGTTACCCATCTACAGGTAACGGGATCAAATTCATGCTAATCAAAATACAACTGATGTTCTCTTGCGAACTTTGTACCTGTCCACCATTTCTTTATCCAAGGTATCACATAGTGATCCAATCCAAAGGTTCTGCCTGCTCCGCCCATCAAAACTATAGCAGCAAATACATACCATAGGATGTCATAGCCTGCCATAGCTGAGAGTATGAAGTTTGCCACTAATCCCATAGATGCTATTGATGCCAGGAAAGTAAATAATCCAGCTATCAATGCAAGACCAATCAGTATTTCCATTACTACTACTGAAGTTTGGAATAACATTGCATTTGGAGTAACTACCGTATCCATAAACCATTGGTATACTGCCGGAGGTGCTGACAATATGGGTGTAACCCATGTTTGTGCTGCACCGGCTGCGCCTTCTGCTGCCTGAGATGCTCCTGAGTTTCCAGCTACTTGAACTATTTTTATATTGCCTGGCTCTAGCCATCCGTCATTGACCTTGTTAATGCCTTCAATAAGCCATAGTATACCTACATATATTCTAAGAGGTATTAGCCACAAGGATTGAGTCCTTTGTGATAAGTGTCCCCCTACAAAAGATCTGCGATCTTCCATATGGAAAAATTCATGTCTCAAGTAGTTCCAGATAAGTCTTAATCCACCTACGCCCCATAGATAGTGCATATTTACCAAATGCTTCATCATCATGGCGATAAAGCCAGACATCTGAACTCCCATGACCTCTGCCACACAGTAATGACTGCCGACTGAAACCATGAATCCATGAGTGTTTAGCTGAAATTTTTCTTTTTCTTTATTTTTAATATCTGCAATTATATTCTTTGCCGCACATTCACCGGTCTGAATTGCAGTCTCAACTATTTGAGGAATAGGTCTTCCGTTTATTTCATAATATGCGTTATCACCAACAGCATATATATTTTCTTTGTCAACTGTCTGCAAATAATCATTTACAAGAACTCTGCACCTCTTGCCTTCAGTAAAGCCTGTTTCAACGCAGAAGGAATTACCCTGAACACCACAAGTCCAAATCAAAGTATCTGTGGAGATTTCTGTGCCATCCTTAAGAACTATGCCCTCTTCTGTAGCTTTTACTATAGCTGCGCCGTTTAAAACTTTGACTCCCTTTTTTATCATATAGTTTTTAGCTTTTGTCTGCAGGCTTGCTTTTAAATTAGGAAGTATATTCGGCATAGCTTCTACATTGTATAGAGTAACCTCTGATTCAGGAATGTCATGCTGGGCACAAAGCAGCTTTTTCCACTCCATAAGCTCGCCAACAACTTCAACTCCTGTAAACCCGGATCCTGCAACAATGATGGTCAAAAGCTTTTCCCTCTTTTTGGGATCTTTTTCTGCCCTAGCTCTTCTGAATACGTCTTCGATATGATGTCTAATCTTTAGTGCATCCTTCAATGACCAAATAGTAAATGCATTTTCCTTAACTCCTGGAACACCAAAAAATGCAGGTTCACTGCCTACACCTAGAACAAGATAATCATATTCATAGCTTGTCCTTTCTGATGTTACCAACTGTTTTTCTTGATCTACCTTTATAACTTTTTCTGTAATCAATTCAACTTTTGTTGCTTTGAAAACCTGGTACAGGTCTATCATAACACTTTCTTTATTTGTTCTATGTCCTGCAATCTCATGAAGTTCAGTTAGCAAAGTGTGATAAGGATTTTGGTCAATCAACGTTATTTTTACGCTGCTGTCATTTTTAAATTTTTTGTTTAAAACCTTAGCTGCCTCAACTCCGGCATATCCAGCGCCGAGAATAACAATTTTAGTTTTTGCTTCCATTATAACCCTCCTAAGGTTCAGTGATAAACAGATAAGACAAGCCAAACCCAAATATTAACGTTGAATAATGTATGAAGTTCTTATATCAACTATATTCAGTCAATACAATAGGCATTAGTTCCTGTGCAAAATATATGCATGTTCTTGGGGGTTTTCAGCCTTCCTCTGTTCTCGTATTATAGCCTCTATCTGTTTGAGATTTATCAAACACATCAAGCTATAATCTAACTTGCTACTATAGTATATAATTAATTTAAATATATTTCAATGTATATTTCCAATAAAATAAAATCTTTTTTTACTCAAAGTATATTCATCTAAAAAACAATAATATTCATTTGTTCTTTGTCAAATATTATGATAAAATTCTATTATTAACTTAAATCCTATTTATGGAGGTTGGCATATGTCATTTAGCAACTTAAGATTTATTAAAATAATATTATTATTTTCTTTTATAGTGTCTTTTTTGGTAGGTTGCAGTCCAAAAGAACAAATCCAAGGTCCTTTAACAAAGAGCAATTATATATTAGGCACTTTGATTGATATAACACTTTATAATAACAAAGATGCAAAAATTATTGATGAAGCCTTTGACCGAATCAAAGAAATTGAAAATAAAATGACAATAAACAGCGAGAACCCAAGCCAAATTACTAGGCTCAACGATGCTTCTGGTTCCCACGAGGTAGAGGTGAGTGAGGATACCTTTTATGTTTTGGAAAAAGGTAAATATTATTCTCAATTGTCACAAGGGGAGTTTGACATCACTATTGGTCCCTTAGTCAAACTATGGAATATCGGTACTCCATATGCAGCAATACCCGAACCCAAGGTTTTAGCTGAGACCTTAAAGCTTGTAGACTATAATAAACTTTCTCTAAATGAACAAAGACATACTGCAAAGCTTGAAGCGAGCGGTATGAAAGTAGATTTAGGTGCCATAGCCAAAGGATATGCAGCAGATGAAGTTGCGTCTATACTGAGAAATCACGGTGTGAAACACGCCATAATCAACTTGGGAGGCAACATTCTTGCTGTTGGTGGTAATGTAAACGGTAATCCATGGAAGATAGGAGTTCAGAATCCTTTTAATCCTCGCGGTGATTATCTTGGCATTGTACAAATAGATAATAAATCAGTTGTAACTTCAGGGATATACGAAAGATACTTTGAACAAGATGGAAAGAGATATCATCATATTTTAGAACCCAGAACCGGATATCCCGGAGATAATGGCCTAGCTGGTGTTTCTATCATCACCGATAAATCCATTGATGGAGATGGTCTATCAACTTCCATATTTCTTCTGGGGCTGGATAAGGGCATGAAGCTTATAGAAGGTCTTGATAATACAGAAGCCCTGTTTATAACCACAGATAAAAAGATATATATGACCAAAGGTTTTAAAGATGTTTTTACACTGACACATAAAGAATACACCCTAATGAACTAATTCTATTTCATCCCTTGGGCTTGAATATCAGTGATGCTATAAACCCAAATATTATTGCAGAGGATATTCCCGCACTAGTTAGCTTGAATATGCCCGTAAGAACCCCTATGGGTCCATGTTGCTCAAGTTCCTGCAGAGCACCTTTCAAAAGAGAATTTCCAAAGCTGCATATAGGAACTGTGGCTCCAGCACCAGCAAATTTGATAAGAGGCTCATATAACCCTAAGCCGCCTAATATAGCTCCTACAACCACAAGAGTGCTCATGGTGTGAGCTGGAGTCAATTTAAATACATCCATCATTATCTGACCGACAACACATATCAGTCCGCCTACAATAAACGCCCAAATGATTTTTTCCATGGCTAAACCTCCTTACATTTCTATGGCTACTGCATGTGCTATGCAGGGTATGCTCTCTTTCTGCTGATAGGATAAAGGAGAATGAAGTGCTCCAGTGGCAACTGCCAACATTTTTTTTATCTCGCCTCTCCTCATCCTGTTGAGGAAGTGTCCATATACTGTTATTGCAGAGCATGCACAGCCGCTTCCTCCAGCAAATACCTGTTGTTTTTCACTGTCGTAAATCATCATGCCGCAATCTTTATAAATTTTTTCTGAAATTCTCATTCCATTTTCAATAAGCTTATCAAGAGTAATCTTATGCCCAATGCTCCCTAAGTCTCCTGTGACTATTATGTCGTAATAATCAGGCTCTATCTCCATATCTCTAAAGTGGGCTTCTATGGTATCCACTGCAGCAGGTGCCATGGCTGCACCCATATTAAAAGGATCAGATATGCCCATATCTACTATCCTGCCGATTGTCGCTCCGGTAACCTTGGGACCATTACCTTGTGTGGATAACAAGCATGCCCCTGCTCCGGTGACAGTCCACTGGGCGGTGGGAGGTTTTTGTGCCCCATATTCATTAGGATACCTGAACTGCTTCTCCGCAGAAGAATTGTGACTGGAAGCTCCAGTGAGAACATATTTAACTTTTTGACCATCTACATAGGCAGCGGCTATTGACAACCCTTCCACAGAGCTGGAACATGCTCCAAATATCCCCAAGTATGGAATCCCTATGGTTCTTGCGGTGAAACTGCTGGATATGATTTGATTCATCAAGTCACCGCTTATAAAAAGACCTACATCATACTTATTGATCCCTGCTTTTTCCATGGTCTTAACAGCTGCACCCTCCAGCATAAGTTTTTCCGCTTTTTCAAAGCTGTCCTGGCCTAGGTATATGTCATCATGTATCAAATCAATATCTTCTGCCAAGGGTCCTTGTGCTTCAAAGGGTCCTGCTGACGTTGCAGAGGCTAGTATCACCGGTTTAGACTCAAATATAAAGCTTTGATGACCTTTAACCATTTATATACCTCCCATATAATTTACTAGCATTTTTATGATGGAGACTACAAAAGCGGAAAACACGCCGTATACAATAACCGGTCCTGCAATCTTAAACATATTTCCTCCTACACCCAAAACATAGCCTTCACTCCTGTGCTCTATGGCTGCAGATGATATAGTGTTGGCAAAGCCTGTTATAGGCACTGCAGATCCTGCACCTGCCCATTGAGCAATAGTATCATAAACTCCAAACCCTGTGAGTAGTACGGATATTATTATTAATGTAGCTGCTGTAGGATCTCCTGCATTATTTTCTGTAAAACTAAAGTATTTGATATACATAAAATGCAATAGCTGTCCAAAGACACATATTGCTCCTCCAGAAATAAATGCTTTCAGACAATTTGAAAGAAGTGGTCTCCTGGGCTCTCTTTTTTGAGCAAAACTCTGATACTTTTGCTGCTCCAAATTCAATTTATTGTTTTTATTACTTGCCAATTGTAATACCTCCTATATCCACTCTTATTGTTTGCAGCAATTCATAAAAATATTTAATATACAATATGAATAAGATGAAACTTAGCAATATCTTCTCCCCAGCCAAAATCAAAAGGCACATGGTAGCGATCATTGGTATGGGAGTTTATCATGGGATATCCCTTTGAATCTTTTGCAGTAACTATGGCAAAATGATCTATCTTACCCTTTTTTTCATAACATAGTAAATCTCCAACTTCAATTTTATCAATAACTCCAATAGTATGACCTTCAATAGGTTTGGTTAATTCTTTATAGGTGCCTTTCTTTATCAATCTGCCTTTGCCGCTATAGATAATGTAATTCCAAAAAGCATCTGCATTAACAAAAGCTTTGCTTCCCTGCGCTTTTTCATATTTGGAATAAGAAGCAAACCAAGTCCAATCAAAGGGTATGCCTCCCCCTTCTTCCTTATCACCTATACATTGGGATACATAATTGGTGCAATCTCCTCCAATACCGTTATAGTTTTGGTACTTAGGATTATATTTGAAATTATTGCTGCTGCCCCAAGCGATGCCACAATATTTATCTGCATATTGCACCGCTTTTTCTCTTTTATATTTTTTCTCTTGGATGTCTATATTTGATGCAGGAATACCCGAGTGTTCTATTTCTCCTATATGAATTCCGCTATAGGAATGTAAAGCTTCCTGTAGAAAATCTGTATACCAGTCCTTACTCATCAGCCATATTTCATCTCTATTGACCAAACCTACCGTATGTCTTATCCCTGTGCCAAAAGTATTTACTGTCTCATTTATATCATCTTTATATACGTAATCAAATTTATAGATCTCTGTTAGGGAAATGGAATAGTTTCCATCTTTTTTTGTTATTTTCTTTAGGTAAACTGTTGATTTTATATCTTTGAATTTGATTCCTCTTGCTTCAGACCAATCCTTAATATACTTGATCCTCTTAGCTTCATGCTCATAGGACCACAAACCATATTTCTTTGAAGTATCATAATATTCTTTTAGCCCTTTCCAGTCACCACTGATTAAAGCTTTGCACCTGTCATCGTATATATTCTGAATAATACCGATAATCTGCTTTTCGTCTAGTTCAGCGGAATCGCACCAGAGCATACGAAAAGAAGCTGCTGATAATATACATACTAAAAAAATTGTGATTTTCATTTTAATAGACTTTTTATTCATGTGAAATAAATCCCTCCAATATGTTGTTAAGTCAGATAACTATAGTCTACTCAAAAAAGATAAAAAAAATAGGCCTTGCAGCCTAATTTTATCAATGATGGGTAAACCTTTTTTTTGCAATTAATTCAAAAGCTTTATTGTAAGCTCCTTTGTCACTTAAGTATAATCTGAACTTTCCCGACAATCTCTTATTATAAACTAATCTTTTACAATTCAATTTATTACAATCAATAAACCTTTCACTTTTTATAGCCTCAGCTTCATATCTGATGTTTTCAGACATAAGCAACACCTCTTTTCAATAAGATATTATTTTAAATGCTATCACAATAGAATGTTCTATGTCAAACCTCAAAATTAATATTTATATACCTGCTTTCAATGTATTTCAATGCATCGCTGCTTATTATGGATACAATCCCATTAGAATCCTTAGGTATAACAATAGTATCTCCCTTTCTTATAAGCTTTTTTCTATCCTTATAGCATAATAATCCTTCTCCTAAAATAACAGTAATTATTTTGGTTTCATCACATCTTTGCATTATGGATTCTTCATTTTCTAAAGCTACAAAAATTGCTCCAAAATGTTCGTATTCACCTAAGCAAGTCAACCTGCATTCCATATTCAAAATATCATAGACGTTTATAATTTTTTGCAGTTTTATGTTATTATCAATAGAATGTACAGCTTTATCTATGTTGAGTTCTCGTCTTTCTCCCTTTTCTGTTCTATTCCAATCATATAACCTATAGGTCAAAGTGGATGCTTGCTGAAGTTCGTATACCAAAACCCCTTTGCCCAAAGCGTGGACGGTTCCGGAAGGTATAAAAACACAATCACCCTTCTTTACCTTTATTCTATTCAGCATACTGATTATAGACCCATCTATTGCAGCGTCCCTTATGTCTTCTTTTTCATAATATTTACTGAAGCCACAGAATATTTCAGATTCCTCATCACAATCCAATACAACCCACAATTCGTCTTTTCCGCTAGTCCCATCTCCAAGTTCCATAGCAGATTTATTATTTGGATGTACTTGTATGGATAGATTATCCCGGGCATCTATAAGTTTTACCATAAGCGGTATTCCATCTTTTTCTCCGTTATACTCTACGCTTTCTCCGATTTTGCCAGAGAAATTTTTGTTAAAGCTTCTTAATCTATATCCACCCCAGACTTTTTGAATTAACACCGATTCTGGCTTATAAGGCATCATAAAAAAACCCCCGATTTAATAGTTGCATTTCTTTACTACAATCTATTAAACGGGACTATTCTCTGCTACATATCTATTTAATTTTTTTATATATCACAAAATGCAGCTCACAAGCTCATCTACGTTAATATTTCTAAAATACTCATCGATATTCATCTCTGCAAGGGAACCTTTTATTTCCCTTTCCTCATAGCGATTCCCTATAAGTGCAGATTCAACTTCTTCTAAATTGCCGCTCCCAAAGAAATCACCATAAAATTTTATACCTCGGATAATACCTTCCTTTACATTTACTAATACCTCTATCTTACCGCCGTCAAATCTTTTTCCTTGCTTAACATTAAACTCAGGAGATTCACCATAATTCCAATCCCAACTCATATATTTATTCTTCATAAGTGAATCAATGTTTTCTAAATCAGCTTTTGAAAGCTCACTCTCTCTTAATTCCATATCCTCATCAAACATATACTTCAAAAGAAGTTCCTTGAACTCAGTTACAGTGATATCATCATGCAGGTAATCCTTTATGTTAGTAACCCTAGCCCTTACCGACTTTACACTCTTAGATTGAAACTTATCCTCTGACACCTTTAGCGCCTTTACCAATTCTTCCATCCTAGAATCGAAAAGCAAAGTCCCATGATGTAAAAGCTTTCCCTGCTTTACAGACTGTGCATTCCCAGAGAATTTTTTGCCGTCTATGGTGATGTCGTTTCTGCCTGAAAGCTCAGACTCTACCCCTAGTCTTCCCAATGCCTTGATTATTGGCATGGTAAACTTCTTAAAGTCAAACTCGCTGTTTTCCATCCCTTTGATTATAAATGTAAAATTAAGATTCCCCAGGTCATGGTAAACAGCGCCTCCTCCTGTTATTCTCCGTACTATATGTATTCTTTTTTCTTTCACGTATTCACTATTGATCTCTTGTGCTGTATTCTGATGCTTTCCTACAACTATAGTAGGCTCGTTTTGCCAAAGCAGTACATAACTCTCATTGTCTTCCAAATTAAACAAATATTCTTCCATAGCCAGATTGAAATATGGATTTGTATTATCATTTCTTATGTAAAGCATATTATCCGCCTCCCGAAAAGTTTTAACATCAATATTTTAAATATTATAGCACAACTTACTTATTTGGCATACATAATAATTCCTCTGTTTCCCATTCCTTGGGTATCATAAATATTATACATGTCATAATAATTACAGGAATTATCAAGTACTTGGCTGTCGCAACAAGTCCAATAGCATCAGCTATTTTTCCAAATATCACTGCACCTAACCCGCCTAGCCCCATAGGTAAGCCAAATACAAGACCCGTGGCTAAATTAATATTTCTAGGTATGAGGCTCTGGGTTATAAATACAATTGGTGCGCTAGAAAGAGCGAAAGCGAAACCCATAATGAGCAAAGGAATTAATATTATAGAGCCTTTCATCCAAAAAGTAAAAGCCGCCGCTATAGCGCCTGAAATGCCAGATATGATGACTATATTTTTATAACCGCATCTATCAGCCAACATGCCTCCAAAAAAGGTTCCTAAAGAATCTGCGAACAATAATAAAGTCACTGCCAATCCAGCTAAATTTAAGCCCACAGATTTTAAGGTCAAATACTGTATGCCAAAAGTAATCATTGCTCTAAACACAATGTTTCTTATAGTTGGTATTAAAACTAGAAGTGACAGCCATTTAATCTTATAAATTCCCAACTTTGATTTTTGACCTTCTTCTTTTACTACTTCTTGCTCCACCGTAATCTTGTGAAGTCCCGCAAGATACATGAAAATTACTACTAATACTCCAGGAATCAATAAATATGCTATAGCATTTAGTCCAAACTTTATAGTTAGAGGCAGCACAATGGCAGAAGCTGCTGGCATTGCAAGACCACCTATTATCAAAAAGGTTGAAAGGCTTGTACCTTTAGAACTGCTAGAGAATTTAATAGTAAGTGCTGAGCCTAAGGGATGAAAAACAGATGAAGCAAGTCCTCCTAAGGCTACCGCAACTAAAAGCAAGTAATAATTATTGATGACACCTGTTAAACTCATGAAAAGTCCAATCCAAAGCAATGATGCCAACAATAGCCATGCCCTCGTTCTTTTGTCAGCATAATAACCTATAATTGGCTGAAATATTGAAGCACTAGCTACAATAAAAGCAGATACCATACCTTGCTGAGCTAAGGTAAGTGAAAGCTTCTCACTGAAAAGATACAGCACCGGGGGTACAATATTAGAATAAAAATCTATAAAAAAATGACCTAAGAAAATTGATAGTAAAATTAAGCTGCTATTTTTAATGCCTTTTCTATTGCCCATTACATCCAGTCCTTTCTTGAAAAACTAACAAACTAATTATAGCCGTCCTTCACATTTCTTTATAAACATTTCTACTGTATCTTTTTCTTTTTGTATACGCTCTTCGGTCAATTCTCCCCTTCCAAGCCTGTCACAAATGCCTAGAAGGGCTATTTCCTTGTAAGATACTTGCCTCATCATGGTTCTTAGCTCAGCAAAGGGCAATCCCTTGACAACAAAAAGTATCTGCATATGCCATCGCACAAGCTTTGAAACTTTATCAATCAATTCCTTATCATCGGTAAGAGATTTTAGGAAATCAACCGCCATTTTCTCCCCTACCTTGTCATGATCATAGGCGATTATTCTTCCTTTTTTCACCTTGGTCATAGGAGCCTTACCTATATCATGAAGGAGGGCTGCCCACATAAAAGCCCTTTTATCCTCACTTCTATCCTTACGCTGGGAAGCTTCATCCACCACCAGCAAAGTGTGATTCCACACATTGCCCTCGGGATGATGCTCTGGCGATTGGGGTATATCCTGTAGCTTCTTCAGCATTGTTAATGGATAGTAATCAAAATAACCGTTTCTTCTTATTTCCTGGGAAAAGAAGTCGGATGGCCTATGATCATTTAGCAGATGGTGTTCAAAGATGTCGAATATTTCCGGATCGGTGTTCAAAAAATCAACTCCCATATTTCTTGGATAGCTAACCGTCGCTAATAACATCTTCTATATATTTGCCAACCTCTCCAGTATCATACCACTTCTTTTTAAGAAGGCTTCCAGCTTATTGGCGTCCAAGCCCCTGCTGCCCATCATTGCCAAATCGTATACATGGCTGCATATGAGGTCGAAGTCTTCTTTTTTGCCCTCTTTGCCATTCAAAGTTACCAACGCTTTAACTAAATTATTAGATCTGTTAAGTACTAAAGTTTCCCCGCCTTTGAACATGCCACTCATATCCTCGCCACCAAACATGGAGCTCATCTCCTGCAGCCTTCTCTCATGCTCAGGCATAAGAAGTACTGCTTGGGCTTCGGCATCCTTCAACCTTTCCAGCTTCACTTCCAGCTTTTCTATATTCAATGCTTTCTTTATAGCCTCTATAAGCTTTTCATCCTCAACTTTATCTTCTTTTTCTTCCTCGTTATCACCCTTCAGATTTTCCGCTAAATCCGAGTCAATCCTAAAGAATTTGACATTCATCTCATACATCTCAATATAACTTATGAAATGATTGTCGATGACCATATCCAATATGACAGCTTCCAGCCCTTGATCTTTGAAAAGCTTTATATATTGATGCTGTTGCTTTTCATCGTTAGCATAGAACACCTTATTCTCTGCGTTGTCTTCCTCTTTCTTGCCACCGTTTTTTTCAAAGTACTCATTTAGAGTGAGATAATTACCGTTTATAGATTTATATATGAGTATATCCTTAATCTTATCATAGAAGTTCTTATCCTTTATTGAGCCATACTTTATAAAGGGACTGATATCCTTCCAAAAGCCCTCGTATTTCTCTCTTTCCTTTTCAAAAAGCTCTGTCAGCTTATCTGCAACCTTTTTGGTAATATGCTTGGAAAGCTTTATTACATTGCTATCCCTTTGCAAAAAGCTTCTCGATACATTCAAAGGTAAATCAGCACAATCTATGGTTCCCTTGAGCAACATAAGGAATTCAGGTATTATCTCTTTTATGTTATCGGCTACAAATACCTGATTGTTGTAAAGCTTTATCTGACCTTCGCTCATTTCATATTCATGGCGAAGCTTAGGAAAGTATAATATTCCCTTCAGATTAAAAGGATAGTCAACGGATAAATGTATCCAGAACAGGGGTTCATTAAAATCATTGAACACCTTTCTATAAAATTCCTTGTACTCTTCATCAGTACAATCCTTGGGATTCTTAAGCCATAGAGGATTGGTGTCATTTAACGGTTTCTTCTCTTCATCATCCTTACTATACTTTTCATCCTCTAGATATATCTCTACTGGAAGAAAAGCACAATGCTTTTCAATTATCCCTCTTAATTTATACTCATCGAGAAATTCTTGACTCTCATCGTCCATATAAAGAGTTATTGTAGTACCTCGAAAAGCTCTGTCTGAAGCTGCCAATTCATATTCAGTGCCCCCCTCGCTGATCCACTTAACAGCCTCAGCTCCCGATTGATAAGATAGAGTGTCTATCTCCACCTTTTTTGAAACCATGAAGGCAGAATAAAAGCCTAATCCAAAATGGCCTATGATGTCGGCTTCGTCTCCCATTTTATCCTTATACTTGGCTATGAATTCCTCAGCACCGGAAAAAGCCACCTGGTTAATGTACTTTTTGACCTCCTCTGTTGTCATTCCTATACCATTATCGATAAACTTTATGGTTTTTTCATCCTTGTTAAAGGACACCTTGACCTCATATTTCTCCTCTCCAGGAGCCTCAGCTTCACCTATGGATACCAGCCTCTTAAACTTGCTTATAGCGTCGGTACCATTGCTTATAAGCTCTCTGATAAATATATCCTTGTCGGAGTACAGCCATTTTTTTATTATTGGAAAAATATTCTCCGCATGTATTGAAATACTTCCACTTTCTTTGCTCATATGTATAACCATTCCTTTCGCTTCGCTCAAGGCACAAAACGCAATGAAAAGGTGCCTTTGAGCGTTATTTATTCTATAATCAAACCTATAGGGATATCGGTATACTACAAATCACGGGGA
>JAQUTA010000090.1 GCA_028709965.1 Lutispora sp. | reverse complement strand
CCTGTATCTATCAATTGATATTGAACAGCTCCGTTCTGTAGCATTAGAGGTGCCATATGAAGACTAAGGAGGTTTCCTATATATTTAAGGGCCCTCTTTCCAAGTATTGCAATCAATATATAGATTACAAGAAAAGTCTTGGATTTAAAATGGGGCAGTCTGTCTATTATCTTTTAAGGGGTATGGATAATTTCTTTTTACAACACGGAATACCATTAAATTCTCCTATTCTTACAAAAGAAATGGTAGAAAAATATGTAGCACATCGGGGAATGGAGTCAGCTAAAACACAGCATATGAGAATGAGTATTATTCGTCAATTTTCTTTATTTATGAATAGATTAGGCTTTAACTATTATGTATATCCTGAAACAGATTTTGTTCAAGTTAAAGATGATTTTATTCCATATATTTTTACCCACAGTGAAATAAAGAGATTAACTAAAGTTCTTGATGAAATTACAATTAGTCCATGGTATCCAACGTATCATATTGTATACCCAATGCTATTTAGGATGCTTTATGGATGTGGTCTTAGGATTAACGAAGCTCTTGGATTAAAAATGGAACATGTAGATATTAAACTAGGAATCATAAGATTGGATGCTACCAAGAACAATATACAGCGTCTAATGCCTATGTCAGAATCACTTCATAATTACTGTAAGAAATATGTAAAATAAATGGCTTTTTCATCATCCTATGATGCCTATTATTATCCTACTAGAAATGGTAATCAGTATAATAGTACTTCTGTATATTGTCAATTTAGAAAATTTATGATCTTAGCTGGAATATTTAGAGAAAATGGAACTACTCCCAGAGTACATGACATTCGCCATACATTTGCTGTACATGCATTGGAAAAGATGATTGATGAAGGAAGAGATATATACTGTGCACTTCCAGTTCTAAGCACATATCTTGGGCACAGAGGTTTAGAAAGTACTGAAAAATACCTACGCTTAACCATTGATGCCCATGACTCCATCATTAGCACTATGAATAAATACTATAACGATACTTATCCAGAGGTGGTTAACTATGAAGAGTAATCATTTTCAACAGTTATTATCCTCTTACTTTCTTAAATATATACCTGAACGTACAAATTACAGCGATAACACGATTAAATCTTACAGAGATACATTTGTTCTTCTCTTTCAATATCAGGAAGAACATCTAAATAAACCTGTTGCTAAGATGGACCTTGAGATGTTGTCCAGAGAATATTTAGAAGATTTCCTTGCTTGGTTAGAAAATGAAAAACATTATTCTGTGTCAAGCATTAACCAAAGGCTCTCAGCACTTCATGCTTTTTTTAAATATATTCAAATGGAAAGACCAGAGTATATAGAACTTTGTGCATCAATATTGGGTATTAGAACTAGAAAAGTGCCCGTTATTCCAATGAACTATCTTTCAGTGGAAGCAATTAAATGTCTATTCAGTCTTCCTGACATCACAACGACAGAAGGACGAAGAGAAATTGCAATATTAATTCTTCTCTATGATAGTGGTGCTAGGGTTCAGGAAATTGCAGATTTAACTTTTGGAGATATTCGAAACATTAAACCTGCCACAGTAAAATTAACAGGGAAGGGTAATAAGACAAGAATTATACCACTAATGCCACAAACACTTGATATTTTAAATATCTATATGAATGATTGCAAAAGAAAAAAAGAAATTCAACTTACACATCCTCTGTTTTTCAATAAAAAATGCGAAAAACTTACGAGAGCTGGAATTGCTTATATATTAGATAAATATGTAAAAGAAGCAAGGAGTTTATGTCCAGAACTGTTTTCAGGGAAAATATCACCCCACACCTTAAGACATAGTAAAGCAATGCATTTATTAGAAGGCGGTGTAAATTTGATTTATATTAGAGATTTTTTAGGACATACATCTGTTATTACCACAGAGATTTATGCAAAATCAAATCCTGAAATTAAACGTAAGGCAATAGAAAATGCTAGTCCCAATGTTTTACCAGAAGAAAAATATTCTGCAAAGGAAAAAAAAGAAATGATAGAATGGCTTAAAACAATTATTTAAAATATTATGTAAAGTTTGAAACTGATATTTGATTGAGTTAATCAGTATCTTGTTTCTTACTTTACATAATAAATGACTTTCCATAAGATGAATTATGTAAAGCTTTGCATAATTCATCAATGATAAGAAGCTGTACCTTATTCAAAGCCTTTAGTGTCTGTTTTAGAGTATCTTTTCTCATGGCATCTGTTAGTCTGTCCATTAGCTCCTTTGCATTGACAAACATCACCGTTTTTCCTGCATTGCAGGCATTTATTCCTATTCCGGTAGCAATCATGCTTTTACCTACTCCCGGAGGGCCAATGATAATGATATTTTCATTTTTCTCCATAAAGGATAAGGTTCCAAGTTCTCTAACCTTTTGATAATTGATACTCTCATTAAAGTTGTATTCTATATCATCAAGTGTCTTGATAAAATCAAATCCGGCTTTAAGTGTGAGCCTCTCTGCAAGTCGTTTACGTTTTCCTGCTTCTTCAGCTTGAATTAACCTGATTAAGAAGTCTTTGTACCCGAGGCTTTCATTTATGGCTTCATCTATTATTTCTTGATATCTTTCACGCATATCCACCAGTTTAAAAAGCTTCAGCTGTTCACGAATATAGTTGTCATCATATCGGTTAGTTCCAGTATTCATAATGCTGTTACCTCCTGATGCCCTTCATAATAGTCACAGCTTCTGGTGATGCCTTCGATATCTGTAGCCTCAACAACTCCAGTGGTTTTCTTTGTATCCGCTATGATTTCAAAGAAATCATTCCTTATCAGCTGCTTTATTGACTTTATATCCAGTTTATCATGAGCCATAGCATATGCTAGTATTTTGTCAAGCACATCAGGTTCATAAAGATCTAGCAGTTCCAGTATTTTTCTGGCATGATAGCTGGGTTGTTGGAATACGGTGGCTGCAGCTTTTAAATATGCTTCCCCATTTTTAAAAGTCCTTGTGAAATCTCTTTTTATCTGAGGAATGGATTTGCTGGCTTTTGTCGCTATAGCTTCATAATGCTCGGTGTTCTTGAAAGTACCATGTTTACCATCCTGAACTTCAAGTGACATAATGTATTCTGATTCTATTGTATATAGTTCTATTCGGAATCCATATACAATGCGGTATTGAAGCTGTTTTGCAGCATATTTTACCGGTACACTGTATTTGTTCGTGTCTATATGTATATAGCTGTCATTGCTGATTACTCTTTTTTCGAGTGGTTTCATCCTAAACCTGGTGTTTGGCAATGGCAACAAGGCTTTGGACTCTTCATTTTCAAAGAATTCATCTGGAATACGCCTAGTTGTTGTATGCACCACCTTATTCCACTCCCGTATAAACTCCTTCCCTCTATTGTTTAAATCCTCCATTGATTGAAATGTATTTCCTTTGATAAATTGTTCTTCTATATACTGGTACGGCTTTTCAACTTTACCCTTAGTGCGTGGCCAGTAGCAGTTGCAAGCGTTAAGTTCTGTCCCCAAATGGGAAGCCAAGAGTAATGCTTGGGCATTGAATTTTATTTCATCCTCATTTTTAGGATTGTTCTCAATAACTAGTGCTTTAGGATTATCAATTAAAAGCTCCAGTGTAACGCCACCCAAATCATCGTATAGTTCTTGTATTGCTTCATAAATAGCTTCTGCATCACTTAGTAGGGAAAAACATATGGCCTTTTTTCTGCTAGCTGCCAGTATCATGGTAAAACAGTATACCTTTCTGATTCTTCTGTTTATCTCTAATTCATAAGGGGACCAGTCAAACTGGGCCTGATCACCCGGTGGTGTTTCAATTCTAACTGTTGCTTCAGGTGAAATATCACTCCTATTCTCATCGATTTTTTTCAGCGCTCTGTATATGGGATTAATTGACCCTTGATAACCTAAATATTTCAGTTCCCTATAGATTCTTGTGCCATTAAAATCATACTCCGGGGAAACACGCCACATAATTATTTTCTTCATATATGGCTCAACTTTAGAAGGATAATGGCTCCTAGTGTATTTGGGTTCCTCCTTAAGTTTAATTAATCTTTTCACTGTATTTCTAGACATTCCAAGCTGCTTTGCAATCTGTAGAATCGGAACCTTCCGCTTGTACAATTCTTGCACAGCCGCCCATTGCTGCAAATCCTTCACTTCCTTTTGACCACCTTTCGTAAGTACTACAAAAGTATGGTATATTATTTATTCTAGGTGGTCAATTTTAAGTGTAAAAAATTAAAAAATATTAATCTAAGTATTATATGGAGGAGTGCAATATCATCTTCTCATTTGTGGTCAGTTTTCCCTGTGAATTAGTGGTCAATTTATATTGTAAATCAACAAGTTGGGTGTCCATTTCTGCTTCCAAAGCTTCCTGAAGAACATCTTTAAACATGTCTTTCATGTCAGCTAGAACATCAGTAGGGTTTTTAAAGTTTTGTTCCTTTATATAACTTCTTAAAACTTCTTTAGAAATGTTTGACATAAAAATACTCCTCCTTACAATATTTTCATTTTAATTTATCTGAATTATTGCCAAGAAAGAGTACTTTTTATTCACTTTACACAAAATTTTTTACAGGCTCATTTAATACTGCAATCGGATTTCGTAAATGCCTCTCGCATCCTTCCTCTTACTGTATCAGTTGGGTAAACTGTTCCCCTTCGCCATGTAACAATAGTAGATTTTCAAATTCTAGTAATTATAGCCTAATAGGCACTCTGATTTAGGCAATCCCCGTTTAAATTATCGGGAACCGGCTTGCTATGATGTCGGATATGACTTTCATCTTTTTCTACTTATTGTAGCTGGGAAACACTGATGTCATATACTCATACCCTACATTTGCATGAATACCAGTGTTATGCCGCATTTCTAACTATCTTTCGCTGCAGATACATCATTAACCCCTCGGATTATCATTCAGGCAGTATAGCTTTTATCCTCGTTCATAGCTTTTCATTTTGCCATTCAGTGCAGTTTGATAGTTAACTGACTTATGGCTTTACTAACGTGCTATTTTCCCTCTGGGGTTTTCCTTGCTGGTTAGTTAGTTGATGATGGACTTCTTTGACACTTGTCCACTACCTTGCCATAGGTAGGTTTCTCGATAACTCTTGGTGCATCTTAACACCTTTACGGGCGCACTATAAGTAATGTCAGCTACTCACTTCTCATTTATTTTTGTTGTAGAAAAGTCTCTATTTAACAAGTTTTCGCCTTTATCATAAACTTTTTTAGTAGTTCTATGAGGCCTGTATTTCTTTACTAAAATGGATCCGATGCCAAGTTTTACCATATGCCTTTGAACTCGTTTAATGCTGATGTTTTCATAGCCTAACTTCTTTAGTTCTTTGCGAATCTTAGGGGTACCATAGATTTTATTACTTTCATTATATATTTTAAAATATCTTCTTGTAACTTTTTATTTTTAGACTTCCACTTGTTTTCAGATTTTTCTTGTTTTTTATCATAGTAGGTACTTCTTGGGTAACTAAGCACCTTACACATAGTATCTATGCTATGTATAGTAGAATTAGCTTAATTATTTCAAATATAGTATCAGGATTTACTTCTTTGCGAATATAGCCATAGCTTTTTTTTAATATTTCATTTTCCTCCTTGAGTCTAGCATTTCCTTTTCTAATTCGATTGATTTCCTCAAGGTTTGTAGTATCTCCTTCTATATTAATAGGAGCTTTCCTCTTAGATCAATTACGCACTGCTGTTTCACTTAGGCTATATTCGCTGGTTACTTCTTTTACTGATTTTCCTGATAATACTAACTCCGCAATCATTGTTTTAAACTCATCTTTAAAGGTTTTCCTTTTAGACATCTTATGGACACTTTCTTCCTCGTTTATTAGTTTATATAAAACATTATTTAGTGTCCATACTTATATACTAACATCAATAACCAGTGCAAGAATATGAATTCAAGCATTAAAAATAATGCAACAGAGTTAATAAGCATTACCATTACCTAAATCTCATTGTCGACTTCTTTAAAGCCATCACAACAGGCAGATCCTCTCCACTTATATACCGAATGAGAGCACCTCCACCTGTGCTAATATACGAGAACTTATCAAACAGGTTATACTTGTTAATTGCAGCTATGCTGTCACCACCGCCTGTTACTGAGAAAGCACCGCTTTTAGCTATTGTATTTAAAAGAGATTTTGTGCCGTGTTCTGTATCCGGCTTTTCAAACACACCTGCAGGCCCGTTAAAGAAGACAGTCTTTGATCGTTTGATTATTTCACTGAATTTATCTATGCTCAAGCTCCCTATATCTGCTAAAAGGTGTTCTGATGGAAGTTGTGAAATAGGCACTTCTTTTCTTGAACTGTTATATGAGAATGCAAAATCATCAGGTAAAATGATTTTATCTTTATGGTCTTTTAATATTCCTTTTGACTTTTGTATATATGATGTAAGGTTCTTTTTCTTTATCAGTTCTTCTGAGGGGGTACCCAAAGATATACCTTTTGCAAGACATATGATATTTGCCACAAGGCCTGTTGCGATTATCATGTCTGCTGAACCTTTTTTTAGTGCTGATGTCATCATTAAAAATGCATCTTCAATTTTAGCCCCGCCTAGGACATATACACATGGTCTTTGTGGGTTTTGCAATATGCGATTGAGTGCAAAGATTTCTTTTTCAAACAATCTTCCCATTGCAGATGGCAGCACTTCCTGCATGCCTACAAGTGTTGGTTGAGATCTGTGTGATGCTGCAAATGCATCACACACGTAATAATCTGCAAGAGAGGCAAGCTTTCTCACTACAAGTGTTTTGGCCTGTTCTTGTGGTGCAAGGTTTAGTTTTGTTTCAAAAAGAGTCAGTTCTTCTGCTATGTATCTTACGTTTTCAAGCATCAGTATTTGCCCGTCTTTTAGGTTTTTTATGCTTTCCTGTGCGCAAGGGCCACACACGTCATCTATGTATTTAACTTCTATATCCAGCAGCTTAGAGAGTATTTGGGCATGAGGTTTTGTTGAGCCATAGTTTTGGTATTCAAGGTCTCCGCCCTGGTGGATGAGTATTACTGTTTTAGCACCTTTTTGTGACAGTTCTTTGATTGTGGGCAGGCTGCTTTTTATGCGTGTTATGTCTCTTGGTTTTTTTGTGTCTGGGTCAAGGGGTGAGTTCATGTCAAAGCGGCAGAGGACGGTTTTGCCCTTAAAGTTAAAATCGTCTAGTGTATTTATTTCGTTTATCATGTCATATCACCCGCTTACTTCATGCCGAGATATTCGTTTGTGAGTGCGACTGCCTCGTCTCTTGTCTTTTGCATCTCGAGGGCAGCTCTTATTGCGTCCATTGTTTCCGGTATGACTACTGCCTCTTGTGGTATGTTGATTGCAAATATGATGTCTTTGCCGCTGAAGCCTATTGTCTCTTCAAACACGGCTATTTCATACATGTCACCCCTGGGGTTTCCAAGGTCTCTTGCATATCTGAACATTGCGGTATTGGAGTTAAATCCGTCTGCTATTTTTACTACCCTTATTCTGGGATGGCTGTTAAATGCCTCAATCGCCTGCTCTTTTGTCAACTCTTTCTTGGGTGTAGCTATGACTGTTATGATATGTCCGTGGGTTATCGGCAGGTGGACTAATAGCCCTGTTGCATCTATATGTGGCATTATGTGCATTAAATCGACTGCCTGATGGTTGGGTATTGGCTCTACTAGTGCAACGTCTACTAGACCACGGTTGATATCTCCTGGATCTGCCACACGGCGGATGATGGTTATTGCAACACGCTCAATGCCATAGAGCCTGTCTAAGCAGTCAACGGCTCTTATTAGACCTGTTGTGTTGCATGAGGTTAATTTCAAGTAGTTTTTGCCTACACCTTTTTCATAATTGGCATATCCGTGGAAGAATACATCTGCTACGTCGTTTTTTTCTCCACCCTGGAATATGGCCTTGATGCCTTTTTTCATGTATGTTTGTTTATTTTTCATGCCGACACCAGCGCTTGTTGCATCAAGTACTATATCGACTTTGTCTAAAAGCTGGTCAATTTTGCCTTCTACTGGTATGCCGGCGGCCTTAAACCCTGATGCGTTGTCTGATGATGCACAGTATAGCTTGTAGGGCATCCCCCTCTCTGCCAATGCTCTTAAGGCAAGTGTTGGGGCAACATCTGCTATTCCTATAAGCTCCATGTCTTTTTGTCTTGCTACACCGTCAGCCAGCCTCTGACCAATTACTCCGTAACCTACTACAGCAACTTTTGGTTTTGTCATAAATATTACCTCCTTTGATGTTTGAAGAATGAACATTAAAACATTGAAAAACCGAGCATTACGATTATATTGAAACTACCTGGAAAATTAAAATACACTCGAAATGCACTCGGCTATCCAAAAAGGTATAAATTAGAGCATAGTTCTAAACGTATTAAACTACTTGCAAGATTTATGCCATGAAAACCTAAGTAAAAGACGGATAATTATAGTGGTTTATTTCTCACATGCCTGTTAATAAAATCACTGGATGAGTATAAAAATAGTATTCTAACTAGTATCGTGAAACCAATATGATGCAGTTATGAATCAAAAAGAAAGAACTTTCAAGCGCTTTGAATCATAAGGGTTCCGAGCAGTTTGACTGATAAGGGTAAAAGGTAAGACAATAAAAGTTGATACATTTCTGCATCAAACGAAAATAGACTATCAAAGCGGGATTGCACAATTCTGAATATAAATATGATTCAAAATTGGGTCAACAATTGGAGTTATTGGCTAAAAATATAGTTCCATAACTTACTATATTATCAATGAGTATTACACATTACTTGTTTTATATACTTTTTTCGCGGGCTTTTGTTGTATTTAATATATCTGGCATGATTATTGCTCATTCTTAAATAACGAAATGATTAGGT
>JAQUTA010000089.1:4359-9082 GCA_028709965.1 Lutispora sp. | reverse complement strand
GCAGTATCTATTATTTCCGATACAGAAAAGCCATTTCCATTTCCAAGGTTGTACACTTCTGATTTATGTCCTTTTTGTAGGGCTTCCAAAGCTAATACATGAGCGCTGGCAAGGTCATTGACATGTATATAATCTCTTATACAGGTTCCGTCTTTTGTTGGGTAGTCCTGTCCGAAGATTTTTATGCTCTCTCTTTTATCTGCACAGGTTTGAAGCACTAATGGTATAAGGTGGGTTTCAGGATTATGATCTTCACCTATATCGCCTTGTGGATCTGCACCGCAGGCATTAAAGTATCTTAATGCTATATATTTGAGAGCATAAGCTTTGGAGTAGTCTTCCAGCATATTTTCAATAATTAGCTTAGTTTTGCCATATACATTAGTAGGGTCTTTAGGGCAATCCTCTGTTATAGGTATATTTTCAGGTTCACCATATACTGCTGCAGTAGAGGAAAATACTATTTTGTCAACGTTGTTTTCCAGCATAGTATTGAGAAGGTTTAAAGTTCCTTGGACATTGTTTGTGTAGTATTTTTTCGGATTTGTCATTGATTCTCCAACAAGGCTGTAAGCCGCAAAGTGGATTACAGAATCAATACTATATTTTTTTATCGTGCTTTTTAATAGGTTGCTGTCAAAAATATCACCCCAAATGAACACATCGCCTTTTGCAGCATATTCATGTCCAGTAGAGAGATTGTCGTACACTACAGTGAAATAGCCTTTCTTTTTTAATGCTTTTACAGTGTGTGAGCCTATATATCCGGCTCCGCCTGTTATAAGGATGTTCATGGTGCTTCCTCCGCTATAGAATAATTAATGTGACTGTAATTATTATTCTATAGCAGAGTTACTGATAAATCAAATTATGCAGTTCAATCTATACAAGCTGCGCTAAATCGACAACAGGGGAGCTAAATTAAGGAATAATCATAAAAACTGCTAAATATTTATTCAGCAATCACTTATTAAGCTTTGGATTATTGGTTCTGCCTATGAGGTAATCAACAGATACTCCAAAATAGTCAGCTAGTGCAACGATCTTGTCTATAGGAGTTGTTCTCCTACCTCTTTCAATATCCCCAATAGCACTACTGTAAGAAAATCCAACAATTTTAGCAAGTTCAACTTGACTAAGATTGCGAGATATACGAAGCATTTTAACACGTTCAGAAAAGGCTTCTTTAGAAAACATATAAAAAACTCCTTGACTTTACGCAAAATGCGTTATATCATATAACATAAAGACGCGTTTTGCGTTATTATTTTTTAAAGGTGGTGTTTACATAAACGATTGTACATAAAACTAAAAAGCAACATAGCTGTTTCAAAAACTATGAAACAGCAGGAAAAACTTATCAGTAATTACTATTTAGCAAGTTATCATAAAGCTTGTTGGAGCAAACTTTATGACAACATCTTACCAAATTTCTCACATTAACACAACAAAATTATTGAAGGGTCAGAGGGTCATTAAAGAAAGGGGTCAATTAATATGAAAAATTCGATTACAAAAAGACTTCTTAGTATTTTACTGCTTTTAGTTTTCTTCATAAGTGCCATAACAACAGGATGTGGCAGTAAGCCCGTAGATTCAGTTGAATCAGCAGAGTCAGCTAATATAGTTATCAAACTAGGTCACCACCACAATGTTGATGGGATTGTTGATATTTACAGTAAAAAGTTTGCTGAGCTAGCTAGTACCAAGAGTAATGGCCGCATAAGAGTAGATGTATATCCTGGAGCTCAGCTAGGTCAAGAATTTGAGGCTGCAGAAGGGATATTGATAGGTACACAGCAAATGAGCGGTGTCAGTACAACTGCATATAATAACCTGGTTAAGGGCTTTGGGCTTGATATGCTCCCATTCATGTTTGATAGTTATGAGTCTATTATAAATGTTTTTGCCAATTCACCAGTAGGTGAGGAGCTTGAGAATCGTCTTTTGAAACAAAATGGAAGAGTACTTGGATGGATAGCTTTGGGCGGTAGGCATATGATTTTTACTGATAAAAATATTAAGTCTGTTAATCAAATGAAAGGAATGAAGATGCGTTCACCGGAAAGCGACCTATTTGTTGGTATGTTTAATGCCTTAGGGTGTCGTCCTACACCTATCACTTGGGGAGAAACATATACTGCTTTGCAGACAAGCGTTGTAGATGGTATGGAAAGTCCTACTACAAGCATGAAAGATATGAAGTTCTTCGAAGTTGCAAAATATTGTCTTCTTACAAATCATATGTGGGGTACATTTAACCTTGTTATAAATGAGGGATTCTTTCAAAGTCTACCTGAAGACATTCAGCAAATAATTATAGATTCGGGTAAAGAAGCAAGTGTATACGCTAATAAGATATCCGAAGAGGAAGAAAAGAAATCCATAGATTTCCTTAAAGAAAAAGGAATGATTTTTAATGAACTATCTCAGGAAGATGCAGTAATAATGAGGGAGTCTGTAGAGCCTGTAATAGATAAGTGGGGTAAGGACCATGGGGCTACGGAATTGATCAAAATGTTGCGGGAAGAAATTAAATAAAGTAATTAGCTTATTTACTATAACAAAGGAGGAATGATTTTTGGCAAAGTTTTTTAAATTATACGACTCCTGGATTGAAAAGGCAATTGCTATTCTACTAGGGTTCTTGATAATCAGTCTTTTTGCTCAGGTAATATCACGTTATATATTTAATTTTCCGATTATGTGGACTGATGAGATAGGAAGATATACATTTATATGGATTGTTTATCTAGGATCTGCTGTAGCATTTAAAAATAGAACCCATCTAATTGTGGATGTTTTTACCCAAAAAATGCCTCGCAAATTACAATTTTATCTTAAACTTCTTTTTTATATAGTTATAATCTTATTCTTATTCTTAGTATTTACCTATGGTATGCAATATGCCATGAACAATATGGGTAATCCGGCATATAGTACGAACATCATTAGTCTAGGTTTAGTATATGCTTCAGTCCCAGTTGGGGCATTGTTAATGACAATAAACATTATACGTGCAATATTTGAAGATTTGAAAATAGAAGGGAAGGTGTGAAACTACAATGATAGCATTAATGATAATATCTTTTATCATTTTACTTTTACTAGGCATGCCTGTAGCTTTTGCTATGGCTATTTCTGGTACACTAGCTCTGTTTGGACTTAGTAATGTATCATGGATACTTGTGCCTCAGAGGATGTTTTTGGCATTGAATAGCTTTCCTTTCCTAGCTATACCTTTGTTTATACTAGCTGGCGAACTTATGCGTGGCAGGGGGACGTTTTGTTTGCCACATGCCACTTCCTCCAAAACTTATCTATCTAAATTTAATCCACCGATTGCAATGAATTTACTTTATTCCTGGATATGCTTGAAATTTCTTGAGTTTTGAGAAAAAACCTCAAAGTATGTTGCAAATTATTCGGTTTTTGGTTATAATATAATAACGATACTGGAAAATTAGGAGGTTATCGTATGCTTATAAATTATATATTTTCAAACTTTCGGTCTTTCAAAAATAAAACATCACTTTCAATGAAAGCGGGTACACAGCGAACATTAAATGAAAACCTGATCAGACAGGATGGTAATCGTATGATCCCTTCCACGGTTATTTACGGGGCAAATGCAAGCGGTAAGTCAAATATAATCATGTCTCTCGCGGTGATGAAAGAGATTATTTTATCTGGTTCTTTAGAATCCAATATTCTAGATTTAAATAATCTTGAATTGTATCCCTTTGCCCATAATGGCTATGAAAGGCCAATGCTCTTTGAAATTGAGTTTATAAATAAAGGTTATCATTTAATTTACGGATTTGAAGTTTTGTGTACGCTCTTTAAAAAAGGTTCAAGAAGAATTGTTTCTGAAAGATTATCTGTTGTAGATAGAAAGTCTAATGAAATCAAACTATTTGAACGTAATTCGAATAGCGTATTAATCATGAAGGATAAAAAAGCTTTAGAAGTGATTCAATTTAATGAAAAACTTCTGGGTGAATTTCAAAAGAGAATTAATACCAATCTTGATGACGCAGAACTTTTTCTTTCAAGGGCTTTTAAAAGTACAATTAGCAATGAATTGGCCGAAGCAGTCATTGACTTTTTCAGAAACAAGCTGATTGTGGTGAGTGATTTTACCTTGAAGAAAACGAATCTTACATTCTCTCTTGAAGATATGCCTAAAAAGGATTTCTTAGCTTGGAATAAGATATTAGACGGTTTTGTCAAAAATGCTGATTTTGGTCCGCAGAGCATCGCATTTAAATCGACTAAAACAGATAATAAAGATTTAGCTGATATGGAACTTGTTTCAATATATAAAAACAAGAATCAAAATATGATCATTCCAGCAGAACTGATGGAGTCTAGGGGAACCTTAAAACTCCTTGATTTTGCAATTCCATTTGAATCGCTTTTTGTCTCTGGAGGCGTATTTGTACTCGATGAATTTGATGCGGCAATACATCCGGAGCTCATAAAGGGTATTATTGCACTATTTAATGACCAGACAGTTAATAAAAACGGAGCCCAACTTATTTTTACAACACACAACCCGATATATTTAAACAATAAGATTTTCCGCAGAGATCAGATCCGATTCGTTGAAAAGGACAAAGATATGTTTGAAAGTGTTATTTATACTCTAGCTGACTTTGGCTCAGAAGAGGTGCGTAATGACCATAATTATCTGATTAACTATTTTAAAGGAAATTACGGG
>JAQUTA010000089.1:0-4259 GCA_028709965.1 Lutispora sp. | reverse complement strand
GATCCGATTCGTTGAAAAGGACAAAGATATGTTTGAAAGTGTTATTTATACTCTAGCTGACTTTGGCTCAGAAGAGGTGCGTAATGACCATAATTATCTGATTAACTATTTTAAAGGAAATTACGGGACTCTGCCATTCATTGATTTTTCCAAACTGCTTACAACCGGTGATAGCAAGGAGGAAGAATAGATGGCTTATTATAGAAAAACGTATTTGTGTGTTTAGGGGTGGGGTGGCAGGGGGACGCTTTGTTTGCCACATCAAATATATAATCCAGGTTTTAAAAATTATATTGGAGGTCTTAATATGTTCACAAAACGCAAAAACAAACTAAGCTTATTTATAGTCTTAATCTTTGTTTTATCAACTTTACTTTCTAGTTTTGCTGTGAATGCAGATATGAGCAAACCATATAAAACTTCTGAAATCATTGTGAAATTCAAAGATGGTGTACAAGCCCATGAAATGAGCTCTTTTGCATCGGGTAAGGGCTTTTGGATAAAAAAATCTTTTCAGGATGAGGGTATTAAAGTCTACGGATTGAGAAGCGGAATGAGTGTAGACAGTGCTATAAAGTCTTTGATGAGAAGTGACTTAGTGGAATACGCACAGCCCAATTACATATATAGACCTATGATAGTTCCTAATGATAGCCACTTCAATGAGCTTTGGGGACTAAACAATACAGGACAAAAGATTATTGGACAAGCAGGTGCAGCAGATGTGGATATAAACGCTCCTGAGGCTTGGGATATTATCCAAGGCATAGGAGACATAGTTGTAGCTGTTATTGATGAGGGAGTATATATTGACCATCCGGATTTGCAAAGCAGCATTTGGGTTAATACCGGTGAGATTCCCGATAACGGCATAGATGATGACGGCAATGGATACATAGATGATGTGAATGGCTGGGACTTTTATAATAATGACAAAACTGTGTTTGATAAATTAGATGGAGATACTCATGGCACCCATGTGACCGGAATCATTGCTGCATCAGCAGATGACAAGGGTGTTCTGGGAGTTGCCCCTAATGTAAAGATTATGCCTTTGAAGTTTTTGGGGTCTTTGGGAGGCTCTACATCGGATGCAATAGCTGCCATAAAATACGCAAAAGATAACGGTGCTCACATAGTAAATTGCTCTTGGGGAGGAGACCCGGGGGATGGTGAGGATATAGCTTTGAAAGAAGCTATTGAGGCTTCCGGGCTGCTATTTGCGGTAGCTGCAGGAAATGAAGGAAACAATAATGATAATTTGCCTGTCTATCCGGCATCCTTTGATTGTGAAAATATAATCGCTGTAGCGGCAGTGGATAACAAAGGAAACAAGCCTTCATTTTCAAACTATGGTGCTGCATCTGTTGATGTTGTAGCGCCCGGATGGAATATACTAAGCACTATGTATAGCGTAGGAGGTACAGAAGCTATAACTGTTACTGATGCGGTGTATGGCTACGATTATTTAAATGGCACATCTATGGCAGCACCCCATGTGTCAGGTATAGCCGCATTGCTTTTGAGCAAAAATCCGGATTTGGCGTCATCTCAGATTAAAGCTGCAATCATGAGTACAGTGAAGCCCTTGGGCAGCTTAAACGGCAAAACAGTGACAGGAGGTATTGCAGATGCATATGGAGCCTTAAAAGCCATAGCTCCAGCAAAACCTTCAAATTTAAGCTCTGTAAAGTCCGGCTCCAGTGTTAGTCTTACATGGAGCGGGATCAAATCAGGAGATTTCAAAGAATATATCGTGGAAAGAAAGACAGGCAGCGGTAATTATATAGAGTTATCTAAGACTTCGGACAACAGCTATACAAACAGCAGCATAGATATTTACTCTGCCTATGGCTATAGGATAAAGGCAGTGGATAATTGGGGAAACATATCAGATGCATCCAATGAAGCTTCTGTCAGCGCAGTTGCTCCCCCTTCCCCTCCCAGCAGTGGAGGCAGCACCGGCAGCTCAGGAAGCTCCGGCGGTGGTGGAGGTGGCGGCTCAAGCAGTGCCTCAATCAGCACTCCAACAGTATCTAAGCCGGCTGACAGTGTGGACAGCGATATCAGCAAGCAGCTTGGAAGTACATCAGATATGGTGGATGTAAATGCATCCAGTAGCAATAATGTGGAATCTGCTTCCGTATCCTTTGATAATTTGTCCAAATTAGCCAAAGCAAAAAGGAATCTCAGTATCAGAGGAAACAATGTGGTATTTGAGATACCGTCAGGAGCCTTTGATACAGAGGAGCTGAAGAGTTATTTGTTAAGCAGCAAAGCTTATATTAGTATCAGAGCTCAAAAGCTTATTGGTACTAATGGTGATAGTCTCACTAATGTGGGAGGAAGCATATTTGAATTTACTGCAACAGCCAAGGATGGCAGCAAGGATAAAAATATAGAGAGCTTTGGCAAAAAGATTAAAGTAAGCATAAAGATAGATAGCATAGATGTTGACAAGTATGGAAGAAACAAATTGGGAGTATACAGATATGATGACAAAGCTCAAAAGTGGAATTATATAGGAGGTACATATGATTCTTTAAGCGGCGCCATAGTGTTTAGGACAGACCATTTCAGCAAATATGCCGTAATGACTTACAGCAAGGATTATGACGATGTAGAGGGTCATTGGGCAAAGTCTGATATAGATGTTTTGGTATCCAGGCATATTGCTGAGGGCAGAAGTGACAGGTTTGAGCCAAATGAATATATGACCAGAGCAGAGCTTGTAAGGATGCTGGTAAAAGTGCTTATGCAGATGCCTGACAGGAGTGTGAAGCTTTCCGATGGAAGCTCCATACCATTTAAGGATGTTTCCGTTGTAGGTGATGAGCTGCTATATATTGATACTGCAGTAAAGGAAGGCATAATCAAGGGCTTTGATGATGGCACCTTCAGGCCTAAAAATTCTGTTAGCAGAGATGAGATTGCTTCAATGATAGCAAGGATTATGAATCTTAAGATAGATTATGATATATTGGATACCTCACTAAAGGACAAGGAGCAAATATCTGCCTGGGCTGCAAAGGATGTGGCAGCAGTATACCAAAAGGGTATAATCACAGGTGACAGTGAGGGCAATTTTAACGGCAAAAGGCCTGTGACAAGAGCAGAGGCTGTGGTAACGGTGAAGCGAATGATGGATTCCATGGGACTTTTAGACATGCCTTATGTTTTGACAGGCAAGCTGGTTTTAAGTGATATCGAAGGCAGACATTATGAGCTTGAGACCAAGGATGGCATATATGTATTGATCCCAGATGACAAGGATAGAAGCATAGACAAAATGCTAAGAGAAATGGTGGACAAGGAAGTAAAGGTTAAGGGATATTTGCAAAGTGGCTTCAATATTTATCAAAGAGGTAAGCTGCTAAAAGTCATTTCTATAGAGCAGCGTGGCAGTGCGGCAAAAACCGACAAAATATTACATTTTTAGAAGTTTACTAGGTATTCTTCCTGTGCTACACTTATACTTAATTGCTAATCATTTCTAAATGTTTAGACTGATTAACAATATTATAGTAGCAAGGGGGATGCAAATGTTAAAAAACACTAAGGGCAAAAGGTCAGCACTGGCTATAATTATCGCACTTATAATGGTCTTTTCTTCTGTTATGCCAATTGCTGCAGAGACTTATGGCGATAGTTCTATGCAAGAACTGTCAGAAACAACATTTGAAGAGGTACAAATAATCGATATCCCTACATCAGAGGGCGGCAGAGACTCTCATATTAAAGAGGGGAAGGAGTTAAAACCGGTCAAATTTAGCATCATGTCTTCGAGCATGCAAGTTAATGAGGCTGTATACGAGTCGGTGTATGAGCTCCAAGGCTGGGAAAGTATAGAGTTTTGCTATAAGGGGGATACTCCAGCAATTGTCTATACTTATGATCTGGACTTTATTAACGCTTTTCTGGCAGCCCAAGTCAGAGAATATTCTTTTGTCATGAAAGAAAAAGGCTCAAGCAAATCAATTGATGTTACAGATTTGCATTTTTATGTGCAGGAAGATGAAAGCGGAGTATATGCCATCAGGATTATGGGTATACCAGGGGGCATCTTTGAGGAAGGTATATATATCATAACCTTCAGCGCAACATTGGATGGGGTGGAATATAAGTTTAATGATGGTAAGTTGTAAAATAAAGTGACGGAAGACAAGAAAGTAGTGACTCATGGTAAATCCAGTGTATAATGTTTAGTAACAACAAAAAACATTACAAAGGAGTGTTACCATGAGCCAATATAATAATAC
>JAQUTA010000088.1 GCA_028709965.1 Lutispora sp. | reverse complement strand
TAATATAGTTAGTGGTTGAATTTTTATCTATTGCCTGTGAATAGGGATATTTGCTGCTTAAGGTATATGCATCTACTATCCAATAGAGCTTCCCTTCACTTATTACAATATAAGGATCTTCGTCATAGGCCAAAAATGGTGCTACCTTTTTTACTCTTCCAATTATCTCTCTGTGAAGTAGTATTTTGCTTTGAGAGTTTATGTCCTGAGATAATAAGAAATTCATCTTGCCTTGGGTCAATGCCAGCATCAAACGATTAGGCAGCGTAAGCCGTATGCCTCCTGTGCCTTCATAATAGGTTTCTACATTGGCATTGCTGGCAGGATAGTCAAATTCCTTTTCTCTGCCGTTTACTATGACAAAATCCTTTGTCAATTCTCCAAAATATATCTGTGGTTTATCAACCTTAATATCTACCTCTGAAACCAATGGCATATCCTTGACGAAAAGCCTTGGCTGGCCCGAAGGTGTGACTTCGTTTACAGGAGACATTGCCAATCCGTATCCATGAGTATATTTGAAATATCTATTAATCCAAGATGCAGTGCTGCCTCCCTCTTGCTTTGGTATATTGGCACTTTGCAACTCCCTGGAGGATATAAACACCTGCCTGTAAATATCATCTACCATATACCTGTCTATATCTATATCGTTAAACTGATAATAGCTCTTGAGGCCCTGAATTTGATTGTATATATCCTTTGCAGGCTTATAATCATTTACAGGAATATTATTTATTGTTACTCTATTCTCTTCTATATCTTGTCTTACCAGGTTTTGAGCAACTCCAAACTCTTTCACTTCAACCTTGTCAAGACCATAAGCATAATTGGTATAATCAATATTATTCTGGATATACTTTTCTTCTTTGGCAGATTCGTTTGGAGTTACTATAAGATTTTGGACTCCTGTAGCTACAACTCCGGATAGTAAGATGGCTGCAACAAGAAGCAAAGGTCCAAATATGGCTAGTTTGGTTTTTTTACCTTTATATGAAATCATAAAAGAAATTGCAGTTATAACTGAAATAACCATATATGCATAGTAAAAAGGCAAGCTCACATGTATATCAGTATAACCTCCGCCAAAAGCCGCTCCCCTGGTAGAGTATAACAATTCGAAACTTCTAAGGTAAAAGCCAAGGGCAAGCACTAGAAAAAATATGCCTCCCAGGAAGGACAATTGTTTCCAAGCAGCACTCAATATTTCTTTATAAGAAATATTACTGATATGACGGACATTAAAGCCATCTTCCATATCCATGCTTTTCTGCCTTGGTGAAACAACCAGTATAGCGTTGAATACCAAAGTTATTATGGCAAAGAAAACTATAATGCCTATTAAAAAGCCATAAAGCTTATTCAAAAAAGGCAGTGTAAATATATAGAACCCTATGTCATAGCCAAAGATTGGGTCTTTAATATTAAAAGCAGTCCTATTGATAAAAATCAGAAAATCATACCACACCTCTGTAACAAAGGCTATAGAAAATATTATAGAAATCAAAGCCGATACTATAATAAAAACTTTATTTCTTATTTTGCTTTCTTGACTTGATAATATAGCTCCGCTTTTTTTTATTGAATGGGTATTAATTGATCTCATAAAAATATAGAACAAAGCAAAGCTTACAATCAAAGATGGTATAAAAAATTTTACCTGGGTCAGCAGCTTTTTAAAAAACACTTCCCTGAAGCCTAATTCACCAAACCACTGAAAATCAATCAGATATTCTGATAAAGTTGCAAATACAGCAATAACTATAACCAGTAAGATTAATACTATTGCAAGGCCCTTGTATTTCCAAGTTCCTTTACTTTTCATCGTTTTCCCTCCCAAAAAAAGAATATGGCTCATGATAAGTAAATTATACAGTCATGAGCCAAAATATACAAATGTTTTAATCTTCAGAGATCCAACTTCATATCGCCGGTTTTGATGTATTCTTTTTTTCTCATATACTCAGATATTATAAGAGTCAAAATTGCCGGCAGCAATATATGAAGTATCAATATTTTTAGCAATATTACTCCTCCACTGCTTGTACCTGACATGGCAGCAAAGGTACCGAATTGGCCAACAAGACCGCTAGTTCCCATGCCTGCTCCCTCAGGCACATTTTCCATTTTAAATATAGTCGTGGAAAGAGGTCCTAAAATTGCACTGGCTAAGGTTGGAGGTATCCATATCATAGGGTTTCTTATAATATTGGGCATCTGAAGCATTGATGTGCCTATTCCTTGAGCTATTAGCCCCCCCATCTTGTTCTCCCTATAACTTGCAACTGCAAATCCTACCATCTGGGTACAGCATCCCACGGTGGCCGCTCCTCCTGCCAATCCATTAAGCCCCAAAGCTATAGCTAAGGCTGCACTGCTTATTGGTAAAGTCAGCACCACTCCCACCACTGTGGAGACTATTATCCCCATTGGTATTGGATTCATTACGGTAGCAGTATTTATTATGCTGCCTAATGCAGACATTAAGGCAGATACCACCGGTGAAATATACTTTCCTGCAATACCACCTGCTATTATTACAAAGGAAGGCACTAATACTATATCAACCTTTGTCTTGCCTGATATAAATTTACCAACTTCAACCCCTACTAGAGCAGCTATGAAAGCCCCCATAGGCTCTCCTATCTTTATGCCATAGGCTCCTGCTTGATTTAAAAATATGGTTCCAGCTCCTATAGCTCCTGTAATCGCAGAAGAAAACACCACCAAAGCAGGTGCTTTCCTGCCGTATGCTACTGCGATGCCTATAGCAGGTCCCATAAGGAACTTTGCGACCCTTCCAAAATCCACAAGCATACTTATGCCTAGCTTGGATCCAATCTGGTCAAGTATAAGTCCTACCAATAAGGATGAAAAAAGACCCAAAGCCATAGAACCTAAAGTGTCTATAAAATAATCCTTCACCGAAAACTTCTTGTCCGTTTTTATAACCCCCCTTTAATGTGTTTACACCTGTCTTGTCACCTGTATGTAAAAAATATAGCAGATTATCTGCTATTTATCAAGTACCCAAATATATCTAATTGTTTAATAATATGTTCATAGGAAATTTCATCAGCCACTTCAATGGTATGCAAATGAACTCCTCCTGTAAGAGCTGATAAAGGTTTGGTGTCGGAGTTTTCATAATGCTGCATAAAGTTTTCAATATCCAGTCTGGATGCAAGCATGAGCATAGCCTTTATTTCGCCATACAAAGAGTGTTCTACAATAACATCTATGACCTTGCCCCCATTATCGACAATAATCTCCAGCTCTTTTCTCATGCCGTTTCTGTCATGATTGGTGGCAATAACCTTGGTCGTTTTGTTTGCATCATCTCCTGGGAGCAAATAACCTTGAGGAGTGGCAAATATATTTAATCCCTTAGCTCTCATAAGCGCTACATCTTGGACTATGATCTGCCTGCTCACTCCGGTTTTTTTGGAAAGCTCTGTCCCGGTAATGGGTTCTGAGCTTTCTCTCAATATATTAAATATTTTATCTCTTCTATCATCAGATAACATAAAATCACCTATCAATTCTCACCAAAACAAAATATGGGGGATATTATCTCGCTAAGTCGTTTTATAAAGTTATAAATATTAGCATCAAATTCCCGATTTCTTAATGCTACAGACAAATAAAGTACTCCATATAGTTTGCTGCCATAAACTATAGGTATAAGCATCTTTGATTGCCAATTAGGCATACCTGTAGCAGGATCAATGGGTACATTTCCTGTCCAATCAATGAAGTATTCTCCATTCATTGAATCTATAGCATTTTGAAAATTATGTTTATTATAAGAAATATCATCTATATTTTTTTTATTAATATTTTTTCTTGATATTTCTTTAGAAACTTTCTTGTTTTCATCTAATATAAAAATGTATCCAATATCCGCTTCTGATATTTCAATTGCTTTGCCAAGAAAGTCATGCACTTTTTCTTCTAGAGATAAATTACAGTTCCTTTGCAATTCCAATATTTCTAACATATTCTCCACATTTCTTTGATCCTCCACCATGTTGCCTGATATTATACCTGCTAGCTTATCTACTCTTTTTACATTTCTGATCATATTTATATCAAAAATAGTGGTTTTGTTTCTACCATTTTCCTTAGAATGATAAAGCGCTTGGTCCGCTTTGTCTATCAAATCCTTCATCCAGGAGCTATGAATAGGATATGTGGCTACGCCCAAGCTTATTGTCACCGTATTATTATATCCTAGTAGTTTAGCTTTCTCTATCTTTATTCTGATTTTTTCTGCTAATTTATATGCTCCCTCAGAGCTCGTTTTAGGCAGCAGTATTATGAATTCTTCTCCTCCATATCTTGCACATACGTCACTCTTCCTCACATTATCCATAACAATAGCTGCTATCTTCTGTAGTATCTCATCGCCCTTTTGATGTCCAAAGCGATCATTTACCTGTTTGAACTTATCTATATCCAGCATTATCAAAGAAAACTCTTCCTTGCTTGAAGAACTGAGATAAATCTCATTTTGTAACGCTACTTCAAAATACTTCCGTGTATAAAGCTTTGTCAATTTATCTATACCGGAAATCATCTTAAGATTATAATTTTCTATTAGCAGATATAGAAGTTTTGAAACTGACTCAATGAGCTTGCATGTTTCTTGGCTAAAATTATTTATTATAGAATCAGTATCCAAATAAATATACCCGCTTATTTGGTTTGCTGCTTTATTTTTTCTTCTATCCTTAGTAAAGTCTTCTCCATTCCCTGAGTGGGTTACAGGTATACATAATACCGCGCATATATCCTTGGGTATTATACTGTCTTTGGTTTTATTCTTATACTCAAACACATCAGCAATAATTATGCTTTGATTTTTTTGTCTCACCTGGTCTACTATATATTTATAAAAAGCGCAATTTTCATTCTTTATTTTTGATGAAAGCATCCTCATGTCATTATCTTCATCTATAACGCCCAAAAATCCATTTTTAGCCTGGGTCAAATCCATAAGCGCATCAATCAAAATATTCATGTTTGTTTCTGTATCCTGGCCTAATCTCCCTATCTTATCCAAAAGATCCATCAAAAATCTTCCCAACAGTTTTTTATCTAAGTAGATACTGCTGTTAATGTTGCTCACATTATCATTTCGTATTATTTCTTTGAACTTTTTATAATCAAAATACTCATCCATGCTTTTCTGTATGTCCTTGATTCCTCTGCCTAATAATAATGAACCGTGCAGCACTCCTTCTTTTCCTGTAATTTTTTGAGCCACACTTACCAGTCTTTCCTTTACAGTATGTCTATTATGAGAAAGTAAAAATTTAATCTTGTATTCGTCTGGCACACCCTCAATAAGAATTCTCAAGGAATTTAAGGAAGTTATAAATATTTTTAATGATTCATTATACTCGCCTTGATTAAATAATTCTGACCCTAAAGATTTATATGCTTTCCATTTTATCTCATTGCTTTCAAAAACATTGCGTCCTTCTGAAATAATTCTGAGCTTATCCTTTCTTTCATTTCCTCTATACACCATAGCTGATAAATACTCATATTCACTTTCTAAGTGCTTGGTGCTGATATTACCAGAATACTCATCTGAAAGGGTTAAAAATGTCTTAGCTTCATCTAATTTCTCCTGTTCAATAAATAATTCAGCGAAACCATGACATGCTCGTCTTCCTAGTTTATACTTTCTATTAGCAAAAAGTGTCCTTGATAAATCCATGAGCTTTTCATATTCAATATCTTTATAAAGCTTGGCTTTGCACATATTTATTATATACAAGGATTCTAGATCTGCATCTCTCCCCCAACTTATGCACATATCAACAGATTTGTGTGCATAATCCATAGCTTTTTGAAAATAGCCTATTTTATAGAAGATCGATGCTTGATTAACATTATAGTATTGTACAGCTTCCCCCAAATCTTTTGAGTTTTCAAATATGGCTTTTGCTTTCTCCATATATTTTAAACATTTCTTATAATCCTCCAGCTCCATGTTTACGAGAGCCTGGTTCATATATATCATAATCTCAAGGTAATTGTTACGAGTTTTATCTATAACTTCCAAGGCCTTACTATAATACTCTAAGCTCTCTTTGAATTTATCTTTTTCCCTATGCATTTCAGCTAAATTATTATAACTGTAAGACATAAAAGAAAAATCATTGGTTCTTTGGCAGATATTCAAATTTTTCTCGAAGTATTCTGTTGCTTTTTCTATGTCATAATAATGGTCGCTGTATATAATACCTATAGTATTGAGTGCAGGTATAAGTCCTTCATATTCTTCAAGACTTTCCAAAATTTCAACGCTTTCCTCCAAATACGGCAGCGCTTCTTCAAAACGATTTTTCTTAGTAAGTATTCTGCCATAAATAGTTCTAAGCATTGCCCAATAATACTTATCATTTTCATCAATAGATTCAAGAGCCTTTCTAATGATTCTAAGATGAGAATTGTATTTTCGCCTATATATCATAAGATCACTGAGAGCTAATATTAGTTCAAGCATCCCTTTTTTATATTCTATGCCCTTTATGTGCTTTTTGGCTATATTGGAGTGTTTTAAAACTGCTTTGATGTCATTTAATCTGTAATATAGCTTCACCAGCTTAATATGGGAATCTACAATAAATACTTTATCTTCATTTTCCTCTGCATTGTGTTGAGCAGTCGTATAGTATTCTAGAGCCCTAGTCAATTCTCCTGATTTATAATATAAATCCCCTAACTTAAGACATATTTTTATTTTTTTAGAACAAATGTTACACTCAGGAAAGTATTTATAACCTTGTTCCAAAAACTGTATTGCTTGCATGATCAAGCCTTTCTTTTCCACTTCTTCTGCTGATACTATTAGATAATCTATTGCCTCATTGCTTCTGCCGCTCTTTGCCATTTGATAAATAAGCTCATCTTTATTCTGTCTATTCTCAACAGAAAACTTATCTTCCAATATTCGGGATGCTTTTTCATGATGCTTATAGACAATAAAATCATCCAATTTCCCATAGAGATTTTTCTTCAATGTCATAGAATTAAAACCATAAGAAATTCCCCAGTCATCCATTTTTCTAGAAAGAATATTCGTGGTGGTCATGCTTTCTAAAAGAGGCGCTATTTCTTCTAATTTAATCTCCATCATGCTTTCTAGTACATCCAGAGAAACTGCTGTGTTAAATACAGACATAACATTTAGTATATCTCTTTTTATGGTCTCAAGCTTATTTATTTTATTTTCAAGCATTTCATCTGCACTTGCATCCAGATTTAATTTTGACAAATCAACCTTATCAAAGACCCATAACCCTTTGTCATTTACAAATATTTGTTCGTCTTGATAAAGATAATATATGCTTTCATAAATCTTATAGGGATTTCCTTCTGTTTCTTTATATAGTTGAGCAACAAAACTAATAGGTACATCCTCTAAACCTAACAACACTTTAATTAAATCAGCGGTTTCATGAATATTTAAATCTGAAAGCTGTATCTTTGCAATACTTTCTTTTCCAATCATCTGTTCAAAATCACATAAGCATTGATTTTCAGCATCCTCATCACCAAAGGACAATACATAAAAAATTTTACCTTTGTTCTCACTTCTCATAATGTAATAAATTACTTCCTTGGAAGCCTCATCCATGGATTCAAAGTCCTTTAACATGAAAACAAAAGGCTGTTTAAGAGAAGTCTCTAAAAGAAAATTTCCTAATCTATAAGTTGTCTTATGTTTTTCGGATCCTTCACCCTGAGAAAGTAAATGATAACCCGATCCGTTTGGTATAATCTCCGGTATTATTTTGCTTAAATCCTCGCTATATTTATCGATAAGCTCTTTGTCAACATATTTAATCATATTTTTTATTAACTCAGTTATAACATAATAATTCTGGTAGGATTCCTGCTCTAGATTTACATATACTGCATCTTTACCTTCTTGATTTATTCTATTTCGTAAAGCATTCAAAAAGGCTCCTTTGCCTGTCCCAAAATTTCCGGTTATTATTGCAGTTTTCACTTTACCGCCTTCATAAAAGTATTTATGCACGCTATGAGCAATAAAACTCATATAATTTTCTCTGGCCACTAAACTGGTAGAATATGTAGGAAAAGTTTGAACATATTTTTTTTCAACAACTTTAAAAGATTTATGAAAACTATTATTTATATCATCAATAATATGATCCACAGAATTATACCTATCTGTAGCGTCTACAGATGTACATCTTTCCACTATTCTAATGATTTTGTCCATCTCAGACCCTTTTTCATATTCTGCTTTGTCAATGCGCTCTTTAAAACTTGAGCCTTCTATAGCTATGCCGGTAAAAATATGGAAAAGAATAACGCCAATAAGATATACATCGCTTTGCTTTGTATATCTTGAATACTGTATTACCTCGGGAGCTTTAAAATATAAATCTTCGTCATCGCTTAACCTATCTGCTATGACAGGTTTCTTATAAGGAAAAGCAGTTATCTTAACTTGCTTTTCACCTTTTGTATCAACTATGTATATTTGTTCAGTATTAATATTGCAAAATAACATCCCTCTGAGATGCACATATTTGAATGCAGAACATATCTGTGCTGTTATATCAAGAAGCTCATCAAAATCTTTTCCTATAGCATAGTGAAATAGATTTTTACCTTCGCAATACTCAGTAGTATAATAAAACCTGTTGGATACAACAGATTTGTTATTTATTTCTCTTATTCTGTTAAAATAATAAAACTTCAAAATGCTTGGGTAAATTAAATTTGTATAGTCACAATAATTTATCTTCATATAATCAATGAAATCTTTGGTTTCAGGAATATAATCAATCACCCTCATCCTCTTATGCATGTTATCCTTAAGTAAATCCTGTACCAAATATTCGCAGCCATACTTGTCCTCTTTTAGCAGTTCAATAGTTCTATACTGATTATTTATAAAATCCATAATTATTCCCCCAAAATGCACTTGAGCAAAAACCATTATAATAAAATAAATAGAATGATTATTCTATTTATTCTATCACATCTATATAATTTTTACCATATTATTTCAAATCACTCCAAAAAATTAAAAGACCCGGCGACGACCTACTCTTCCAGGACCCTGCGGTCCAAGTACCATCGGCACTAGAGAGCTTAACTGCTGTGTTCGGCATGGGAACAGGTGTGGCCTCTCTGTTATTGTCACCGGATATGTTTAGCTGTGGGGTTGTTCTTTGGGGT
>JAQUTA010000087.1 GCA_028709965.1 Lutispora sp. | reverse complement strand
TCCATAGCAGGAAATTGTCTTCTCACTGCTTCAACATCATATTTCATTGCACATCCCCCTAAATTTATTTGAATATTCATTATTATTATACTGTTTATCCTATATAAAATCTATAGATTGAGGCATTCCTTTTTATGAACCATATTACGATTCCAATCATAAACTAGTAGTAATATGAATAAGTTTAAGGAGGCTACTATGGTTTTAAATAGACAAAACAGATATAACCGAGCACGTGCAGTAAATTACGCAAGAACCTATGCATTGTCTCCAAATCCAAGCTTCAAATACTTTCAACTTTATGAAACCTTGGGAGGAGATTGTACTAATTTTATCTCTCAATGCTTGCTAGCAGGGGGTGCACCTATGACATATACCACTGCTTATGCCTGGTGGTATAATAAATCAGGTACCTATAATATCGCTGATGATAGATGGTCAGTGCCTTGGGCTGTTGCTCATTCACTATATTGGACTCTAAAGGTAAACAATGAAGCAAAAAATGATGCTGTAAAGGGTCTCGAAGTCAGCAGTGTTGCCATGCTTGAATTAGGAGATGTAATCTTTTTTGAAGATGATAGAGGAGTTATGTTTCATTCAACTATAGTAACCGGTTATTCAGCTACTGACACTCTTATATCCCAACACACCTACGAAGCAATGGATATACCTTACACTAAATCATGGGAGGCTAGGAGATATCACTACCTGAAAATAAGAATATGATATCACTTTATTGCAAATATTAATGCTGCTCTTTTATATGAGGGCAGCATTAATATTTGTAATAAAATACCTGCAGTTTTACCTATCTTATCTTTATTCCCTCGTAGTAAGAGTAATAGTCACCTATTTTTTTATAATGGTCAACCCTCATTACCGTTTTATTCAAAACAGTGCCCAAAATATTAGCATTTACCTTGCTTAATAATGCTTTTGCGCTTTTAGCATTCTCAATCGTAGTTTGCCCTACTGCACAAACCAGAATAACCCCGTCTGCTATTGTTGATAGGACTGCAGCATCTGTAACCAGACATACAGGGGGTGAATCAAAGAGCACCATATCATATTCATTCTTTAATTCATTCAATAATAATTTTATTTTATTTGACCCTAAAAGTTCAGAAGGATTAGGTGGAATTGGGCCAGAGACTAATATGTCCAGATTCCCGATATCAGTATGTTGTATTATTCCTACATATTCTATATCCTCGGATAATACATTAGTAACACCCTTTATATTGTCTAATCCAAAGAGTTTATGTATATTGGGCTTCCTTAAGTCAGTATCTATCAGTATAACTTTTTTACTGTTATGTGCTAAAGCTATAGCAAGATTAGCAATAATAGTGCTTTTTCCTTCTCCTGGTCCAGGGCTGGTAATAACTATGCTCTTTATAGTTTTATCAATATTGGTAAATTGAATATTTGTTCTTAGAACTCTATATGCTTCAGCTGAAAGAGATTTCGGATTAATATCTACTAAAATATCCTTTTTATCCATATTTGACCTCCCAAATACTGCTTGTGTAATTTATGGTATCATGCCAATAACCGGCAGTTCCAAGCATTTAATTATATCCTCAGGTGTTTTTATTGTATTGTCTAAGTATTCAATCAAAAAAACTATAAATATCCCAATCATAATTCCTAATATTCCTGCTGCAGTAATGTTTATAATTGGAACAGGTTTTATTGGTTTTATTGGTATTTCAGCCCTATCAATTATCTGCACATTCTCAACATTCATAATTTTAACCACATATTTTATAAATACCTCAGCTATTCCATCAGCCAACTTTGCAGCAATTTCAGGGTTTTCATCTCTTGATTCAATCTTTATTATTCCGGTATCTCCAATTTGCATTATATTTATCTTTTTTCTTATATCCTCATATGTAACATCTAAACCCAGGTTTTTAATTACCTCCTTTGATACAATCCTACTTTTTGCAATTTCACCGTATGTTGATACTAATTTCTGATTCAGCAATACATCATTATATTCCATCGTTTCATAAAGGCTTTGGGGTTTTCCTACCATCAGCGTTGAATAAGTTTGGTACTCAGGCTTAATGATATAAAAACTAAAGATTCCACTTATTATCAATAATGAAACCGTAGTCAATACAATAATCCAAACTTTCTTTTTAAGCATTTCAATATAATCCATTAATTGGTCTCTAAGCATAAATTGTTCCCCCTCTACTTCCATAAATTATTTATTTTATAGAATCCCTTACAATATTATCTTGCAATCAATTGCTAATGGTGTCAGTCATAACAAATAACAATTTATAATATAAATCCTATAAGATAAATTTATTTGCCTTAAAGGAGTTTTGAAACATGGAAAATAGAAAAGTAGCGCATGTAATCACAAGTTTAGCTATTGGTGGAGCTCAAGAGAATACAATTTTTACATATAATCACCATAATAAAGAAAAATTCAAAGTCTATCTGTTGAGCGGAAGAAGCAACTGCTTTGTTTGTGAAGACTATATTAACCAACTCAAAAATGAAGAAAATGTTTGCTTTATCAAAACCATGCAAAATCCTATCCATCCAATAAAAGATATGATAGCACTTATAGAAATATATAAGTTTTTTAAAAAAAATAAAATTGACATTGTTCATACACACAGCTCCAAAGCCGGTGTGTTAGGAAGAATTGCGGCAAAGCTTGCCGGGGTTCCTATTATTGTACATACAGTACATGGTTGGAGCTTTCACGATAGAATGAATATAGTAAATAAATACATTTATATATTAATTGAGAAATTGTGCGCAAGATTTACCAATAAAATTATTACTGTTACTAATATAGATATTGAAAAAGGTTTAGCTAAAAAAATAGGATCAAAATGCCTTTATACAACTATAAGAAGCGGTATTGATTTTAACAAGCTAAACGATGCATATATTTATAAAACAAACCAGCTAAAAGATATATATAACGGTAAAATAATTATAGGAACTGTAGCACGAATATCTAAACAAAAGAATTTATTGGATTTCATTAAAGTAGCTGAAAAAATGTTAGAAAAAAGAAGTGATTTACAATACGTAATTATTGGTGACGGTCCATTAAGGAAACAATTAGAAAACTATATAAATAATCGTAAGCTGAATGATTCTATAACTTTGCTAGGACAAAGAATAGATGTATATAATTTAATTCAAGAATTTGATATTTTTCTGCTGACCTCATTGTGGGAAGGACTTCCAAGAGTTATTCCCGAAGCCATGTATTGCAAAATACCTGTTATAGCAAATAAAGTTGATGGAGTAGCTGAAATTATTAAAGATGGATTTAATGGATTTACAACTAAACCTCATGATATACACGATGCTTGTAGTAAAATAGAACTCCTATTAAATGATGAAAAGCTGCGAGAAAGAATCGTAAAAAATGCGTTTGAAACAATATATCCGGATTTTTGTGCACATAATATGGTAACTCAAATAGAAAATCTATATGAAACTTTATCTCGCCCCATTTCCAGATAACACAATCTTTATTGTTTTTAAAATAATTTTAAAATCTAACCATATGGACTGATTTTTTATATAGTACAAATCTTTTTCGAGTTTTTCCCTCGGAGATAATTCATATCCTCCATTTACCTGAGCCCACCCTGTTAAACCTGGTATAATCGTCAATCTATGGTTATATTCAGGAATTTCTTTATTGAATTTATGAATATAATATGGTCTTTCGGGTCTTGGTCCAACCATGCTCATATCTCCTTTTATTATATTAATAAGCTGAGGGATTTCATCAATTCTGGTTTTTCTAATGTATCTGCCAATTTTAGTAACTCTAGGGTCATTTTCCTGTGCCCACCGTGGTCCACCCTTTTCTGCATCAATATACATGGATCTTAGCTTATAAATAGTAAATAGCTTCCCATCTTTCCCCACTCTCGTTTGACTGTAAAAACATGAACCATTAGATTCCAATATTATCAGCACTCCAAAAACTACCATCAAAGGTAAGGTAACCAAAAGTGCAATTAATGCAATGAAAATATCCATAAATCGCTTGATGGATAAAAATATCGCTCTCCTTGAAAATTGTATATTTATTATAGTTACTTTACTATTTTTTACATCATTTGGAATATGCATTACAACTCTCCTCAAAAATAATATACAGATACTAAAATTCAATCTTTTGTACCTGTAATTTCCTTATCTCTATTTACAATATTTTTAGCTTTATAGAATTGTGACTATATATTCATCAATAATTCATTAATACTTTTCTTAAATTTTTCCTCACTAAATTTTTCTTTGACATATACTTTAGCTGTGGATGCCATCTTTGCTCTAATATCTTCAGAATATATCAATTCAGATAATGCTTTTATTAAAGATGTTATTGAATCTGCAGGAATTATTAAGCCAAGACTTTCATCCTGAATTATTTCTTTTACTCCCCCTACATCAGAAGCTATTACAGGCAAGCCATGAGCCATTCCTTCTATTATTACTCTTGGCAATCCTTCCATTCTTGAAGGCAATACCAGAATATCTATTGCACTGTATATCAAATTCATTTCTGTAAAATACCCCACATGTTTCACCTTAAGATTATTTTTTTGTATTATATTTTTCAGATTTTTCCAATAGCCCTCGCTGCCTGAAGTTATATCTCCAGCGATCAACAGCGTTATATTATTACAACTTTTACACATTTCATATATTGCTGCTATCAACAAATCTAATCCTTTTCTTTCATTAATAGATCCAACAAAGCCTATGACTATTTCTTTGGAATCTATATCCAACAACATTTTACTTTGTTCCTTAGGCATTATGCTAAATTTATCAAATTCAAATCCTGTATATATTTTGTATGTTTTTTTATCGTACTTATCAGTTACATTTTGAGGCAAATTTTTCAATACACCCTTAGCTATTGTAATAATATAATCAGATAAAAATATTCCTGCCTTAGTGAATAAGTTATAAGTTATATCCGTTCTTATATATAATATTATTTTTTTTCTAAGCAATTTAGAAGCAACAACTACATAAAACAGCGCTCTAAAATCATTTGCATATACTGCATCTATTTTATTTTTTACTATATATGGGATGAGTCTTAAATTAAAAATAAATATCTGTACTAGAACTATAATTTTACTTGCTACTGAATAATTAAGAATTTTTCCTCCGAAAGCATCAGCTTTCTTCCCTAATTTAATAACATCTACATCAATGTTTAATTTTTTTAACTCATCCTCTAGTTTTCCTTTACCTGCCAAAACAACTTTAGATTCAAAGTATTCAGTGTCAAGAGCTTTTATAAACGCTGCCATGCTTTTTTGAGCACCATAAAAGGTTTGATATCTTGACTCTATAAATAAAATCCTCTTTCTCATACAGAATTACACCCCCACAACCTGTATGCAACTATTGCCTTGCAAATATAAAATACTTTGAAAGAAATTTATCCATCAAGTATAACAACAAAAATACTCCAATATACCAAATGAAGTCAATCTGAGCTGAAGTAGCAAAAATATTGAAAGATGACCTAATAATTAATGAGTAAAATATTATATTGGAATAATTGTCTTTACTACCTAATTGATTTAAAATAAAATTTTGATAAAGTTTTTGTATTAGAAAACCAGTCAGAAACGAGAAAAAAATAACACCGAACCATGAAAAATTGAAAAATGCTAGCCCATATGGTCCTGATGGTAATCCCCAATATTTACTCCCCATTAAAACATTACCAATTATACCAGTTTCGTCTATTATAGGTTTTGATGTCCATATTTTGCGAGGAATTGGTGCAAAAAGTATATTTATTAATGTTTTACCGTATTTGTAATCAATCTGATGATTTAATAATGAACCAACCAATGCAGGTAAGTTATCTCCCCCTCCTGTGCCTTGTGCTATTAATCGTATTAACTTCGCCAAACTCTCTCTTATAACAATCAGTTTCCCAGTCATCCTTAAATTACCCCAAATCAAGCCAAAATTAACCCCAAGTAATGCCATAAGAAAAGCATTTACTGTACTTATTTTTCTTTTTACATAATTATAAGAAAGCAAATATGGAAAAATTATACCAAAAAAAGCCGCAGATCTTCCTCCGAATAATGCAACCATTATGGTTGTCAATGCCACACTTACTAAGGAGAGTTTTGTATATCCGCCACATAAAAATAGCATTGATGCCAAGCATCCTAAAGACACTATTTTTCTTAAATATCCTAATCCTGAATATATGGCTCTCCTATTGCTCATGGCAATAATCATAAATCGAAATCCTCCAGTATAGGATAAAGCATAAATAAAGCCTAATACAGATAAAGTGAAGAAAATCAAGCCTAACTTCACAGGATTGTTAATTTGGGGCATACTAATTCTAACTGCACATTTGCTTCTAATGTTCAATGACGTAAAATATCCGCAATAAAAAAATATGTACCAAATAGTAATAATTAAGACTGAATATATAATTATACTATCTTGGGATTCTTCTGAAATCCATTTGGTATATCTAATGACTGTACCTGATAGATCTTTATCTAAAATGTTAATAAGAAACAATATTTCTATAGAAATGAATATAATAAAAGGATGAAATAAATCCTTAGTAAACGGTACGGGAAAAAACAAAAGCATAAAAGCTAATGAAATTAGTATGCCTGACCATGCAGTAGAAAATCTATAAAAATATAATATGATTAGATATATGACTATACTTAGAAAAACAGCTGCCAAAAAACGTGGTAATTTAAATTCAATCAAAATTGTCTACCTCCTTTATATATAGAAGGCCATAGTTTTTTATATGTATTGATTTTACTCTTAAGATAGTTAATTAAAATATTAGCTTCTTCCACTTTCATAAAAGTAATTGACGTAAAGTATATAAATCCACCTAATAATATACAAGAAAAAAGACTCAGGATTTCTTTGAAAAATCCACTGCCTAAAGCTTGAGAAAATAAACTATATGCTGCTTTTACCCCTATTGCCATGAATAATGAAGATATAACTGCTTTAATAATTAATATTGAAATCCTTTTCCCTGAAAAAAAGTGCTGCTTGGCTTTAAGACTAAGAAAAAGCAACATAGTACCCATTATGGATGAAATACTGGTAGCCAAGGCAAGACCTCCATGTCCTAGAGGTTTTATCAATATCAAATTGAGAATTATGTTTACAATTATAGCTATAAATCCATTCAACATGGGTGTTTTAGTATCTCGTAAAGAGTAAAATATTTTTGATAATACGATTCTAAGACTGGATGCCGTCATCCCTAATGAGTAGTAAAACAATGCAAGAGAAGTTATTTGAGTTGCTCTCTCGTCAAAATGTCCTCTTTGAAATAAAATTTTTACTACAGGAATGCAAAGACACATTGCTCCTATGGAGACAGGTATCAAAAGCAGCAACATATAACTTATGGATTTTTGAATTGTATCATTGAAAGTTTTCCAATCGTCTTTTGCAGCTAATTGAGATATCATCGGATATATAACCATTACTACAGGTGCAGTAAAAACTCCAAAAACGAATAAATCAAGCTTATATGCAAAATCAAGAGCAGCTATGCTTCCTTCACTTAATGTTGATGCTAATACTCTATCAATAAGGACATTCAATTGCTGTACAGTCATGCCTAGAAAAACAGGTATAATTAAATAGACTAACTGTTTTATATCATTATCAACAAGTTTTCTTTGAATTTTATATGTGTACCCATTCTTCAAAGCAAAATATAGTTGATAAAATAATTGGCTTGCTATTCCAAATAAAGTTCCATAAATTAATATGTTTTTATCCCAAAAAGCACTTAAAATTGTAGATAATATGATAACAATATTTTTGGGAAATGCTATGAATGCCATCACATAGAATTTTTTACTTGCTTGTAAATATGCTGTAAGAATATAATTTATACCAATCAGAATTATTCCCGGCAACAAAATTCTTGTAAACCTTATCGCTAATTCTAATGTTTCCCCTTTAAAACCAATAGCAAAAATACTAACTAAAGGTCTTGAGAACAACACTCCAAATACACTTAAAATAATTGTAAGCAACACAAATATGTTAAGTATATTATTCATAAACTCTAATGCTTCACTTTTATTTTTTTTCTCAGTAATATAGGTATACATAGGAACAAAAGTCGTGCTTATTGACTCGCCAAGGCTTACAAAAATTACCATAGGAATTATTGTTGCTATTAAGTAAGCATCAGTATAGGATGTTGTTCCGAATACTGATGCTAATGTTACTTCTCTTACAAAGCCAAGCAATTTCGTTATTATCGATATAAATATGATAATTAATATACTTTTACTTTCCTTAAGCATCCTATCTGCTCCAATATATTCTTATACAAAGAACTAAATAATTATAATTTACTTATATTAAACATCCTCTTTAAAGTTTTCTTCAGTTTTCTTCGAAAGAAATAACAAATTTGAAACATTTTATTTACAAAAACGTGAATATTGCTTATAGAATACTCTCTGGCTTCACTAAAGCTAATAATAGCTGCTCCGGACTTTACGTGTTTTTCAACTTCTTTAAATAATTTTTCATTGGAATTATTTATATGCAAACAAATTGTAAATATGCCAAATGGAAAATACCTTGGAGCCCATATCTGCTGTGGTACAAAAATTAAGTTCCAAACAGTATTTGGATACAAAGCGATACCATCTGATACTGCTTTAAATCCCAATTGCTTTAAAGCCCTTAAGGTTGTTGAATCAAAAGAATGACAGGGTGCCATCCAAACATCTGTATAGATTCCATTATCTCTCAATATATTTCTGCCAGCCTCAAGCATTCTTAATTGATCTTCATATGGAAGCCCGGCAAACTCAGTTAAAAAAGTATTATCTATACCCATGAGTCCTTTTTCTTTTGTATGAAACAATTTATGCTTATAACCATGCTGTGCAATTTCAGCTATCTTCTTATCTTGCAAATCTTTAATGATGGACCAGAAGTCTAGCTTGCTCTCCTCTACAAATAACATATGGTCTTGATTATCCGGCACAACACCTAAAATAGGTACTATATTGTTTTCCCTAAAGATATTTATAAATTTCCAGAATTGCTCCCAATTCATATTTGGTGTAATATCATCTAATCTATATATATACTTTGCTCTCATTAAAAATTTCCTTAATCTATTTATTTAAAAATTTTTTAACCATACTACAAACTTTCTAATGTGATAAATCTTTCCTAATAAGCTGTTAGTTATATAGTACGTATAAAGTGACACTACTTCACCGCCAAAACTCATTTTAAAGTTATCTATATTATACAAAGCTTCATCTTTTACATTTAAAGATAATCCCCCAAAGTCATAGATGGAAAAGCCCCTCTCTTTAAAATATTTGATTTCAGACCAATGTAAATATCTATTTGCTTGACCGATTAGATTTCGCTTGTCTTCTCCTGAAGGCAACCGATAATGTGAAGAAGAATATAAAGCAATAGCACGAACTCCATCACCTATAATTGCATGATAACATAAGGGATTGCTAAACTCGTCTTTAACAACTGATATTACTAGAGCATTTTCCTGGCACAGTGCTTTCAGCTTAGTAATACTGCATTTGGATAGGTTTTTACTTTTTGCAAATACATTATAGAAATCTGAAAATATTTTTATTTCTTCATCCGTAGGTGCATC
>JAQUTA010000086.1:7315-9730 GCA_028709965.1 Lutispora sp. | reverse complement strand
TGGAATTAACATCTGATAAGTCAGCATATCCTGAGGATAGTGACCTGAAAAACAGCGAGGTATTAGAAGATTTAGCAGGCTCTCTGACTAAATATGATAGAATATGGACTGAAGTAAAGGCAAAATAAAATTTTAAGCAGAATATCAAAACAACATGAATACTAATAGCTTTTGTATAATATCTTGATATTGAATAATAAATCAATATGGAGTGTTGTATAGATGAGAATTTATGTTGTTAAAAGCGGCGATACCCTATGGAGAATCTCAAGGACTTATAATGTAAGCATAAGCAGTATAGTAAAAGCTAATGAAATGGATGATCCAGACAGGCTGATAGTCGGCCAATCCCTTGTAATACCCACACCCGATGATGTTCATATAGTGAAGCCCGGTGAAACCTTATGGCTTATCTCACAAATATACAATGTTACAATACCTGCTATACAAAGAGAGAACAATATAACAAATCCAGACCTCATATACATAGGGCAAAGGATTAAAATTCCAAAACCTGTGATAGAAGTTAATGGTTATCTTACTCAAATAGGTGCATCAGGAGAGAGAATACTGGAAGAAACAGGAGACTACTTGACCTATTTTTCTATGTTCAGTTATGGCATAACTGCAGAAGGAAATCTTACTACACTAAATGATGAGACTGTAATAAATGTAGCCAAATCTAAAGGTGTAACCCCGCTTATGTGCCTCACCAATTTTCTGGGAAGAAGATTCAGCTCAGACTTGGTAAGCACTTTTCTTTCAAACGTGGAAGTCCAAGAGAGGCAATTAACCAACATAGTAAACACTATGAAGCAAAAAGGATATGAGGGCTTAAATATCGACTTTGAGTACGTATATCCTAGGGACAGAGAGCGATATAATGAATTCTTGAGACGAGCTGCAGATAGAATGCATTCCAATGGATTTTCCATATCCACTGCGTTGGCTCCCAAGGTCACTGCAGGTCAGATCGGTTTGCTCTATGAGGCTCATGATTATCCTGTACATGGTCAACTTACTGACTTTGTGGTGCTGATGACTTATGAATGGGGCTGGGCAGGGGGACCACCCTGGGCAATTGCTCCAATAAATGAAGTAAAAAGAGTATTGGATTATGCAGTAACTGCAATACCAAGGAATAAAATATTGATGGGAATACCCTTATACGGCAGGGATTGGAAACTTCCCTTTGTTGCCGGCACTACCATCGCAGAAACAGTGACTTATCAAGAGGCTATACGCAGAGCCTTAAGATATGGAGTAGCAATACAGTATAATACTTTATATCAATCTCCGTTTTATAGATATTGGGATGAAGCAGGCGCGGAGCATGAGGTTTGGTATGATGATGCTCGGAGTTATCAGGCCAAATACGAGACCATCAAAGAATATGGTTTGAGAGGAGCAAGCTACTGGGCATTGAACCTTCAAACCCCTCCAAACTGGTCTGTACTGGTGAGCAATTTTAAAGTAGCAAAATTGTAAAAATAATAAGTTACGTGCCTTCTTGGCACGTAACTTATTTACTTATTAAGCACAGAATATATATTTGATAGATAGATTTCTTTATGCTATTCTATCAATAATAATATTAGATAAAATGTTTCACTAAAGATGAGGTGAGTATATGGAAAGCATAAAAGGATCAGGCTGCGAGATACTGACGCCTATTAATGAATTAAAACCCTTGGAAGAAATTGAAAAGAGTATAATAAAAAAATATAGGAAATATCTATGGTCTAAATTCATTAAGGCTATTAAGGATTTTAAGCTTTTGGAAGAGGGCGATAAAGTAGCTGTAGCCATATCTGGAGGCAAGGACAGCGTACTTATGGCCAAACTTTTTCAGGAGCTTCAGCTTCACGGTAACATGAAGTTTGAGCTGGAATTTATTGTGGCAGATCCAGGGTATCATGAGCAGATAAAAAAGTTGATGCTAGAAAATTGTAAGTATTTAAACATACCTGTTACAGTTTTCGATTCAGGAATTTTTAGAATAGTTGATGAAATTGCACAAGACTATCCTTGCTATATGTGTGCCAAAATGCGAAGGGGAGCTCTATACTCAAAAGCTCAGGAGCTGGGCTGCAACAAGCTTGCATTAGGTCATCATTTCAATGATGTTATAGAAACTACTGTTATGAATATGTTGTATACAGGCAGCTTCAAGACCATGCTGCCAAAGCTGAGATCTATGAACTTTAAAGGCCTGGAACTAATAAGGCCCATGTATTATATCGAGGAGAAGCATATTGAACGCTTCACTCAAAACAGCGGAATAATGCCTCTAAATTGCGCCTGTATGGTAGCTGCGGAGAGAACAGGTAATAAGCGCTATGAAGTAAAAGATTTGATAAAGGAGCTCAGCACTAAAATTGACAACCTGGAGATAAATATAATGAGGGCAACTCA
>JAQUTA010000086.1:0-7215 GCA_028709965.1 Lutispora sp. | reverse complement strand
TTTTCAGGCGGAGGCTTGAGATTTGTAAAGGCTATGGGATTGAAACTGGAAGAGAGGAATATTGTTCAGGTTTCAATGAACTTGGTGAATTATGAAAAGACAGCTGTGTACAGGGCTTATGAGATGGTGAAGATGGAAGCACAAAGATATGGGGTTCCTGTTGTTGGCACTGAAGTGATAGGTCTTTTGCCTATGAAGGCTTTGATAGATTGTGCCGAATATTATTTGCAAATAGAACATTTTAGCATAGATCAGGTGTTGGAAAAAAGAATTGTAGAATAACAATTAAAAAAAGAGGGAGAAATAATATGTTACAGGAATTTAAGAAGTTTGCTCTAAAAGGAAACGTGTTGGATTTAGCTATAGGTGTTATAATAGGTGGTGCTTTTGGTAAAATTGTTACTTCTTTGGTTAATGATTTATTGATGCCAATCATTGGTCTGCTTTTGGGTGGAGTTAACTTTTCCGGTTTACAGTGGACAATAGGTGATGCTGTCATAACATATGGAGCATTTATACAAAGCATAGTGGATTTTGTAATTATTGCTTTTTCTATATTTCTATTCATTAAGGCTATCACCAGATTTAAGAAAAAAGAAGAGGAAAAGCCTTCAGCACCTCCTGAGCCTTCTAAGGAAGAACTTCTGCTTACTGAGATCAGAGATATTTTGAAAGAGCAGAAATAGGATGGGAAGTGTAAATAAATAGTGGAATATGTAAGCATCAAAGAAATTCCAGGCATAAGAATAGGAAATGCAGAAGATTTAACTGGAGGCACAGGCTGCACTGTAATCATATGCGATAAGGGCGGCACCGGCGGAGTGGATGTCAGAGGAGGAGCACCTGGGACTAGGGAGACAGATTTGCTAAATCCTGTTAATTTGGTGGATAAAATTCATGGCATCTTATTGGCCGGAGGAAGTGCTTTTGGCTTGGATGCCGCTGCCGGAATTATGGAATATCTGGAGGAGAGAAGAATAGGCTTTGATGTAGGAGTGACTAAAGTTCCTATAGTTGCAGGGGCAGTTCTTTTCGATTTGGCAGTTGGGGATTACAAGATAAGGCCGGATAAAAAAATGGGCTACAGGGCTTGCCTAAATTCAGAAAGCGAAGAATTTACTGAAGGTTGTGTCGGTGCAGGTACCGGTGCCTCTGTAGGAAAAATTCTTGGTATGGATAAGGCTATGAAGGGTGGCTTGGGCAGTTTTTGTATCAGGGTGGGCAGATTATATGTGGGAGCAATAGTGGCAGTAAATTGCCTTGGCGATGTTGTAGAACCGGCGAGTGGCCAAATATTAGCAGGAGCCTACTCCTCTGAGGACAAGAGGTTTTTAAACTCTGAGAGCATTATGATAGATGGTTTCCAAAAAGCTGGAGATCCTTTTACAGGCAATACCACTATAGGCGCCATTATTACCAACGGAAAGCTGACAAAAGCGGGAGCAAACAAGATAGCCTCAATGGCTCATAATGGTTATGCCAGGAGCATAAGACCCACCCACACTATGCATGACGGCGATACCATATTTGCATTGGCTACCGGTGATGTGGATGCAGATGTGAACCAGATAGGGGTTTTGGCTGCAAAAGCAATGGAACAGGCAGTGATAAACGGGATTAAAAAAGCTTCAGGATTATTCGGGTTAAAGTCATTTTCTGAAATATGATACTAATAAAGGTATGTATTGCCTCTTCTTATAGATGCAATACATACCTTTATTAGTAATCCGAATATATGGAAGAATAGCCCCACATTATATGATAATGCCTTTTGTTAAATGTTGTAAAGCATTGATAATAGTGAACATGTCCCCCTTCAACCTTAATGCCGGACCCGGTAATAAGAGAATAATAATGGATATGATCTTTTACGTCCTCTACATATCCAGAAAAATAATGGGTATGACCATCAAAATCAGGATTTTTGCTTGAAGTGCCCGCGTATTTGTGTTCGTGCATAAAAACCTTGTTTGTTATTCCATCGAATTCGTGGAGATGCAATTTTTCATACATAAAATCACCTCATATTATATTTATGTTAATGAGGTTAAAAGGTGAGGGAATATGATTAATACTAGTGAAGAATTTTTAGCTTATAGTAAGATAGGAGCAAGTCAACCATTCTTCCATAGCTATTGACGCCATCTTTCTGATCGTTTGCCTTAAGATATGTATTATTGAGCTTAGTAGAGGTTCGCTCTACTGGTCCTTCGTATTCTTCCCAATAAGCATTTATAGCGGCTAAATCTCTTTTAAGAGCCGGACTATATTGTTTGGCAAGTTCTAATGCCTTATCTATATCAATTTTATATAATGCATTCATGGAATGGATAAGAGCAAGAAGAGTGCCTGAGTATTTGTACTCTATATCAGGATTAGCACTGCAGGCCAAAAAAGATATAAAATTTGCTTCATCCTCTCTGGCATAACCCCTTTGATGAGCCATTTCATGAACTATTGCGCTAGGAAAAGTAGCATCAGGAACATCCCCATTCACATTTGCTTCAATTGTAAACGGGGAGAAAATACCTGCAATTCCTGCATAGGACATAAACCTTGAGGTTAGGACTATTTTAGGATTGCCGTAATTTCCTACCAGCACGGGATACTCTTCTGAGATATTTATATAGCCTTTAGATGCTTTCGAGATAATATGCTGCTTATTTTGAGGTAATTTCATGACTCCTTTGGAGTCTTCTTGTATTTTATCTCTGAAATCATTTGCTTCTTTTATTAGATAATTGCACAATTCCTCTAGGTCTTTTATGGAGGAGTTTTCAATACTTAGTTTTGCAGTTTTTGATAAGGGCATTCGATAGTAGTTTAAGCCCCAAAGTGTTACAAATAAGAATAATAATATGCTCAAAACAGTAGAGATTCGTATGAATAAATTTAATAATATTTTTTTCCTTCCATCCTTTACTATTAAAGCTTTAAGTAAATGTAGGAGTTCTATAATAATAAATATAAAGAAAGAATAGAAAAGCATTTCAAATAAAGAAATGCTAAAAAAACCTGTAATTCTACTAATAGGTTGACTTATTAGCTTATATAAGCCCATAGAAAACAGACTTTCTACCTTTTGAGGTGAAGCCTTGGCCAATGAGACTAATATAATTGATATAGGCAATAGTATGGTGAACCATATCATTTTTGAGAGCCCTCCAAAACTGAGTCTTCAAGACCTATTATAACCAAAACTAATAGTACTTTAAAGAATAATTCTATATTACCTTTGTTGTCCAATCCTCACAGTTCCATATCTTTGTCACTATGTCTTGATAAAATTCTTTTTCATGGCATATGAGCAATATGGTTCCCTTATACTCTATAAGGGACCTTTTGAGCTCTTCTTTTGCATCCTGATCCAGATGATTTGTAGGTTCATCTAAAACTAAGAAATTGGTTTCCGTGTTTATTAGCTTGCATAATCTTACTTTAGCTTGTTCTCCACCGCTTAAGATTACTACTTTGCTTTCAATATGCTTGGTGGTGAGTCCGCATTTTGCTAAGGCTGCCCTAACTTCATATTGGGTGAAGGAAGGAAAGACCTTCCAGACTTCTTCGATACAGGTATTGTAATTGGCTTCTTTCATTTCTTGTTCAAAATAACCCGTTTGCAGATAATCACCCAACTCTATAGTACCAGAAAGGGATGGGGTTTCCCCCAGGATGCTCTTTAATAGAGTTGTCTTACCCAAGCCATTAGCTCCTACTAGAGCTATTTTCTGACCTCTTTCAATATAGAGATCTAGAGGCTTAGATAAGGGCTCATTATAGCCTATGACTAAATTCTTGGTGCTTAGTACAGCTTTCCCGGACAACCTTCCTTTCTTGAAATGAAATTCAGGCTTTGGTTTTTCCCTTGCCAGCTCTATCACTTCCATTTTATCAAGCTTCTTTTGTCTTGACATGGCCATATTTCTTGTGGACACTCTTGCCTTGTTTCTTGCTACGAAATCCTTAAGCTCTGCAATTTCTTGCTGTTGGCTTTTATAGGCAGCCTCAAGCTGAAGCTTTTTCGCTTCATAAATCTGCTTAAAATTATCGTAATCTCCTACATATCTGTCTAGGCTCTGATTTTCCATATGATAAATAAGATTAATTACACTATTTAAAAATGGTATGTCATGGGATATGAGAATAAATGCATTTTCATATTGCTGCAAATAGCGCTTTAACCACTCAATATGCTGCTCATCTAAATAGTTAGTGGGCTCGTCCAACAGCAATATGTCAGGTTTTTCCAACAGCAGCTTCCCAATCAAAACCTTTGTTCTCTGACCGCCGCTCAAGTCGTTTACATCCTTATCCAAACCAATATCTGTCAGGCCTAGACCTCTAGCTACTTCTTCTATCTTAGAGTCAATTATATAAAAGTCATTATGGGTTAATATGTCCTGTATATTTCCCATATCTTCCAAAAGCACTTCTAGTTCATCTTCTTTGGCATCTGCCATTTTGTTGCATATTTCATTCATCTCTTCTTCCAAATCAAATAAATATTGGAACGCTCCTCTAAGAATGCTTCTCATGGTCATGCCTTTTTCTAATAAAATATGCTGATCAAGATATCCCACTCTCACCCTTTTGGACCATTCAATATGACCTTCATCCGGCTCCAGCTTATCTGTAATTATGTTCATAAAAGTAGACTTACCCTCGCCATTAGCTCCAATAAGACCTATATGTTCACCTTTTTGCAAGCGAAAAGATACATTTTTGAATATTGCTCTATCACCAAAGCCATGGCTTAAATTTTTTACAGTTAATATACTCATTTTTATCCCTCACATTATTCTATTAAAACATACATTATTGATTATATATGAGGTCTCACTACTTTCAAAGAGAAATTTTTGATTTTGAATATTCGGGTTTTATGAATATATCCGGTGATAATTCATAAAATAACTAGTAATCTGCTAATTTACCAGTGAGATGAAGGAGTGATTGATATTAAGGCTGTGATAATGGCGGGAGGAAAAGGAACCAGATTAAGGCCACTGACTTGTGGAATTCCCAAACCAATGGTTCCTATATTTGATAAGCCGGTCATGGAATATACAATAAAACTTCTGAAGAAAAATGGTATCGATAGCATTGCTGTTACAGTTGCATATCTTCCCCAGGTTATTATGGATTATTTCGGTGATGGTAAGAATAATGAAGTAAAACTTCATTATTTTATAGAAGATATACCTCTAGGCACTGGCGGGAGTGTGAGAAATACAGGAAACTTTTTTGATAGTACCTTTATAGTCATGAGCGGTGATTCACTTACGGATTTGGATTTGACAAAGGCTCTTAAGTTTCACAAAAATAAAAAATCGAAGGCAACTCTTGTGCTTAGGAGAGAGCCAGTACCAATAGAATATGGCGTAATAATCACTGATGCTGATGGCAGCATAGTACGTTTCTTGGAAAAACCTAGCTGGGGAGAAGTTTTCAGTGACACTGTCAATACAGGCATATACATATTAGAGCCTGAGGTAATGGAATATTTTAGTCCCGGTGATAATTTCGACTTTAGCAAAGATTTATTTCCGAAACTTCTTAGGGATAGGGTGCCAATATATGGATACATTACCAAGGATTACTGGTGCGACATAGGGGATTTGGCTTCCTATAGACAGACCCACTTTGATATTTTGGACAGAAAAGTAAGAGTAGAGCTAGATGCCGTTGAAAATAGTAAGGGTATTTGGCTTGCGACAGGAGCCCAGATAGATAGCAATGTCAGACTGATTCCACCACTGTACATTGGAAAAGATACTGTTATTGAAAATAATGCTTTGGTGGATTCTTATTCTGTAATATCACAAAATTGTAGGATTGGTTCACACAGTAAAATTAAGAGAAGCGTGATATGGAAGGGCGTAGACATCAGTGAATATTGTGGTATCAGTGGGGGAGTAATTTGTACAAATTCAATAATAAAAAATAATACAAATATATTTGAAAACTCAGTAATAGGCGAAAGTACAATAATACTTGAGGGCTGCACAATCAAGCCTGATGTGAGGATATGGCCTGAAAAGAAGGTGTATGAGAACACCATTGTAAATCATAATATAATATGGGGCACAAAAGCCACAAAAAACATATTTGGTTCAAGAGGCGTGTCCGGTGTTTTAAATCAGGAAATTTCACCTGAGTTTTGTTCTAGTCTTGGTTCTGCTTTTGCAGTAGCTATGGGAAAAAATACAGCATTGGTGATTGGAAGTGACAATAGCACTCAGTCATATATTGTTAAAAGCTCTTTTGTTGCCGGTATCTTGTCTTCAGGAGGTCAAACCATAATTCTGAATAATTCTATTATTCCTATGACCAGATATGGAGTTACTTATCATAGAGCTAATGGAGGGGTACATATACATACGTCCAATACAAGACCCTATAAAACCTTCATAGAGTTTTTCGATGAAAAAGGAATAAATATAGGAAGAAGCAAGGAAAGGGAAATAGAAAATTTACTAAATCAAGATGACTATGATAGATGCAAGGCAGAAGACATTAAAGGTATCATGAGAATGGAGAACTTCCAGGATATATTTATTAGGCAAGGAATTGACTTCATAAAAAATATGGATAAAATTAGAAGGAAAAACTATAAGCTAATTCTTGCCTCCCAATCTGAAAGCGCTTCAGCTATTGCATACAAATATCTCCAGAGCCTAGGATGCAGTGTCAACCTTGTCTGGGGTGACGCTGAAAACACCATGGAGCCTGGGATTTACAAGCATATAGCTAAACTAATATTGAGAAAAAAGGCGGATTTAGGAATAATAATCCATGAAAACGGAGAGAATCTCATATTGATAGAAGAGACAGGTAAGGTTATTAAAGATGAAGAGTATCTTCTATTATCAGAGCTGATAGCTATTAAAGGTTATGATGTCAGAAATCTAGTCTTTCCCCATGCTTTCCCAAGGGCAGCTGAAGAGATAGCAAAAATTAATGGAGCTAATATTTATAGAACCTCTTCAGGAACGGCTGAAATTATGGGAAGGATGCTAGAACTAGAGGAAAACCTTCAAAATGCTGCAGTTCAATTTACATTAAACTATAATGCTGTATGGGCTTTAGGTTACTTACTTGAATATATGGAAAAGAAAAACTCAAGGATAAGTAGTTTGATACATGATATACCAGAATACCATTATCTTAAGAAAGAAATATCTTGTGACTGGAAAGATAAAGGCAGGATTATCA
>JAQUTA010000085.1 GCA_028709965.1 Lutispora sp. | reverse complement strand
CGCCTTTCTTGTTTTGCTTTTGACTGCATCGATGATATTTAATATATTGAAGAAAGACATAATAATTTCTGATGCGGATGTTGAAACAAATATTAGCACCTTTAAGTCTACAGTGGCTGAGGTGCTAAATGAGAAAGCCATTGAAATAGGACCTGATGACAAACTGGAGATGGCTCTACAACAAAAGCTGAAGGATAATATGAAGATAGTAATACAAAGAGCAAAACCTATAGCGATAATAACCAAAGACAGAGACATTTATATGAATACTTTAGCTGAGACTGTTGGTCAAGCAATAAAAGAGGCTGGAGTATCTATAGGGTCATTGGACAGACTAGAACCCGGTGAATATACTTCACTAAAAGACGTGGATAGTATAAGTGTTATTAGGGTTGAGGAACAGATAATAAGTCAACTTGACAAAATTCCTTTTGCAAATGAAATAAAAAAGAATGAAAAGCTAGAAAAGGGTTTTGTAAAAGTAATCACCAAAGGCCAAGAAGGTCAGAAGGAAACATCAGTAAAGATAGTCTTTGAAAATGGAATTGAGTCCATGAGAGAAATCTTGGCTGAAAGAATTATTAAAGAACCTATAGTTGGTGTTATTGAAGAAGGGACCAAAACAACCCTTGTTTCTTCAAGAGGTACTACTACACGATTTGTAAAAGCCATGGAGATGTCGGCGACTGCTTATGATGCGACTTTTGCCAGTACCGGAAAAAATCCGGGACATCCCCAATATGGTGTAACTCGATCCGGTCTCAAAGTAAAACCGGGCATCGTAGCAGTGGATCCAAAAGTTATTCCCCTAGGAACCTGGCTTTATGTAGAGGGATATGGGGAAGCTTTGGCTGCAGATACAGGTGGGGCTATTAAGGGCAACAAAATAGATTTATATTATGAATCCCCAAAGGATGTTGCCAAATATGGAAGAAGAAAAGTAAAAGTATACATACTAGATAAACCGATGTATAAATTTTAAGAATAAGGTACGGGGACACACCCCTGCAGGCGGGTATTCCTTTTTGGGGAATGTCCCCGGCGCCGTAGTAACAGATTACCAAGATTAGTGGGACACACCATTGTAGGGGTGTGTCCCAACTTTATTAAGGTACGGGGACACACCGCTGCTACGCGGGTATTCCTTGCTGCGGAATGTCCCCGGCGTTATAGTTACAGATTACCAACATAAGAGTGTTGGGGGAGGATAAATATGATAAAAGAGTGTATAGTGGTAGAAGGTAAAAACGATGCTGCAGCAGTAAAAAGAGCTGTAGATGCGGATATAATAATAACCAGCGGCTTTGGCATTACAGGAGAAACCCTTAATTTAATAAAAACAGCAGTTGCAAAAAGAGGAGTTATAGTACTTACAGATCCGGATTTTATGGGAGAAAAAATCAGAAAAATTATCGGAGATAGAATTCCCGGTGTCAAGCATGCCTTCATACCTAGGGAAGAAGCCACACAAAAAGGCGATGTGGGAGTAGAAAATGCTTCCCCTGACAGCATAATAAAGGCTTTGTCTATGGCGAGATGTGAGGTAGAAGAGAAGAGATTAGAATTTGGTCAAGATGATATGATAATCTTTGGATTAACCGGCTGTATAGCAGCAGCAGACATGAGAGCAAAAGTGGGGAAGGCTCTGGGCATAGGTTATACTAATGCAAAGCAATTTTTAAACAGACTGAATAATTATGGAATTACCAGAGAAGAATTTGATAAAGCAATAGAAACGGCCAGGAGGGATGCGAAATGAGAGACTATAGCTTGGCAGATGCCACAAGGGATGCCATGAAAAAGTTTGATATAAGGGCTTCAAAGAAATTCGGTCAGAATTTTCTTATAGATCAGAATATATTAGAGGCTATATTAGATATCTCTGCTATAGATAAAAATTCTATGATTCTTGAAATAGGGCCGGGCCTCGGCACCATGACAAAGCAATTATGTGAAAGAGCAGGCAAGGTTTTGGCTGTTGAAATCGATAAAGGGCTAATAAATGCTCTAAACATTAACATGTCTGGGTATGACAATTTCAAGCTTATAAATGACGATATAATGAGGCTGGATTTAAAATCATTGTTGGAAGAGAATTTTGGAGACACAAAATCAAAGGTAGTGGCGAACCTGCCTTACTACATAACATCTCCAATTATAATGAAACTGTTGGAGGAGCATCTCAATTTATTTTCTATAACCCTTATGGTTCAAAAAGAAGTAGCCCAAAGAATTGCAGCATTTCCTGGAGGCAAGGATTATGGAGTTTTATCTTTGATGGTACAATATTATGCAGTACCGGAGATAGCAGCTATTGTGCCTGCGGAAGCTTTTATGCCTAAGCCTGGAGTAGACTCGGCAGTTATTCATTTAAAAGTTAGGGAAGAGGCTCCTGTATCTTTGGAGGATGAGGCTTTATTTTTTAAGGTTATAAAAGCCGCTTTCGGTCAAAGAAGAAAGACCTTATTAAATGCCCTGTATGGAAGTGCTCTGGGTCTTGGGAAAAGCCAGATTGAAGACCTATTAGCTAGTTGCGGCATTGACTCTAGGCGAAGGGGAGAGACCTTATCTATGGATGAGTTTGCAATATTAACTAATAAAATATGGCTTTTTTTAAAAAAGTAGTCTACAACCACCTCCCATAGACATATATTAGTAATGACAATTTTTGAAGGGAGGGTTTTTTGTGCCTTTAGGATATGAATATAAAAGGTACTTCATAATATTGCAGGAAGAAGACAAGGGTTATGAGAGGACTGCTGGAAAAATCCCCACCGGTTATGTAAAAATAGAAATTAAAAAGAATAAGGTCAAGGTGGTTGGGTTTATACAGAACATGAAATCAGATACTAAATCCCAATATAAACTAAATCTTCTGGCTCCAGGCAAAAAATTGGTACTGGATATTGGCTCCTATAGAATGGATGGCACCGGAAGAGGAGAGTTTTATTCTGAGTTTGATTCGGACAATGTTTCAGGCAGCAATTTAGCCATCGATGAATTCACCGGTGCTTTGGTGGTTGCCGGATCAGCAATTCCATTGGTAGGTTATACAGGCAGGGATAGCATACCTTGGAGAGATTGGTATGGAAAAGAGGTAAACAGTCAGGAAGTTGCATACATTGGAGAAATAGAAGAAAAAGAAGAAATCAGAGAAACAGTAGAAGTAGAAGAAATGAGAGAGACAGAAACGGCGGAAGTAGAAGAAATAAGAGAAGCAGAAATAGTAGAAGAAATAGAAGAAATAGAAGAAATAGAGGAAGCAAGGGAAGCAGAAGTAGTAGACGAGCCAATAGAAGTATATGATGAATTTGAAATCCAAGCTGTGGAAGATATAGAAATGAGGGTGGAGCCGGCACCACTATACTATGAGGAACCGGAATACACCAAAAGGCAATCCTTCCATGATTGGGATACGAGTATTCTTGCGAAGGAGCCTGAAGAGTCGATAAGGCATAAGAAAGAGCAAAACGAAAGCGAAAACAAAATCAATAGAAAATTGATTAATGTTCTTAGAGAAATGGAAAGATTTGATGGCTTCCACGATGAATATGGATTCAGATGGTATAGGGTGGGCCAAAAGGTGCCCCTTTTGAATGATGTTATAATACCATTAAACGGAGCTATGATGCCTTTATCCTATCCATATATAATGGAGAGCAGCAGTGGAAATATTGATAATTGCGTTTTGGGCGTAGAGCATAGAAAGGGAGAAATAAAGTATGTATATATAGGAATACCTGGAGTATATAATAATGGCTGTAAAGTCTGCTTTGAATATAAGGGTTTTACAGAATACAGGAGAACTAGAGATAATAGGAGAGGTTATTGGATCATGTGTATCGATATAATTAATGGTAGAATATGCAGAATATAAACATTTGCGGCTTAAGCCGCTTTTTTATTGTAAAAATTCTGTTGGATTAAAGTTACAGTGTGGAAAATTCATATTTTTGTGGTAGAATTGAAGAAGTAATAATATGCGAAGGATTGAGCCTATGAAATGGGATAATATTTTTGATAAGAAACTATTAAAAAATATTGACATTGGAATAATAATTTCAATAATATTGCTTTTTGGCAGTGGTATTATAGCCATATCAAGTGCTACAGGAGTTATGCATGGTGGATCCATTGGATATATAAAGATCCAAAGTGTAGCTTTCATTTTAGGAATAATAGCTATAATTATTATACTTTTTTTTGACTATAACACCTTTGGAGACATGAGCAGAATTATTTATGCAGTAAATATAATACTTTTAGTTGCCGTATTAATATTTGGGAAAGAAATAAAAGGTTCAAAAAGTTGGTTTGTTCTTGGCCCTGTAAACTTTCAACCTTCTGAGATTGTAAAAATAGGATTTATACTATCCTTTGCCAAGCTGTTGGAAAAAAAGGAAGGTACCTTAAATACCATAAAAGGCATGATGCCGATAATATTATACATCATTCCTATAATAGGTTTGATATTGCGTCAGCCTGACTTCGGGACAGCTCTAGTATTTGTTTTCTTTATAGCCTTTATGATGTATGCTGCAGGAATGAGCTATAAATATATTCTTGGCACAGGAGTTTTAGTTTTGCTCAGCTTGCCCTTAATGTGGTTTAAATTTTTTGATAATTATCAGAAAAATAGGATACGGGTTTTTTTCAATCCGGAATTGGATAGGCTGGGAAGCGGTTATCATGTTATCCAATCCAAAATTGCCATTGGCTCAGGGCAATTTACAGGAAAGGGCTTATTCAAAGGCACCCAAAACAATCTGGGCTTTATACCCGAGAGGCATACGGATTTTATATTCTCTGTGATAGGAGAAGAATTAGGTCTTATAGGTTCTGTAATAATAATATTTATTTTCCTTATGCTTTTAATGCGTTGCATATATATTGCTAAAATATCAAAGGATAGTTATGGCAAATATATTTGTGTAGGGGTCATGGGCATGTTTTTATTTCATGTGTTGGAGAACATAGGAATGACCATTGGCATTATGCCGGTTACAGGTATACCTCTTCCCTTTGTAAGCTACGGAGGAAGTTCTTTATTAACTAATATGATATCTATTGGTTTGGTTCTCAATGTAGGAATGAGAAGGCAGATTATAAGATTTTAAAAAGCATTATATGCTACTTGCGGTCAAAAGTAGTATATTGTATTATGCTTGAGAAAAATAGCTTATTCTGGCTTTAAAGGCTGAATTTTGACATTGTGCTTATAGGAGCTTACTAATATACTTAGAATGGCATATTATTTTTGGAGGTGTAACCTTGGGTTATAGCATGATACTTGGCTTGTTTGCAGGCTTGGCCATATTTTTATACGGTATGAAGATAATGTCAGATGCTTTGCAGAAAGCGGCCGGCGATAGGATGAAAAAGCTGTTGGAAGTTCTCACGCGAAATAGATTGTTGGCAGTCTTGGTGGGAACTGCAATAACTACAATAATCCAAAGCAGCAGCGCCACTACAGTCATGGTAGTGGGGCTTGTAAATGCAGGCATAATGAATCTTAGTCAGTCTGTTGGGGTAATAATGGGAGCCAATATCGGTACTACAGTTACAGCTCAATTGATAGCCTTCAAATTTAGCAATATTATTCCTTATACATTAATAGCAGGAACATCCCTTATATTGTTCTCCAAAAAGAAATCTAGTAGACAGTTAGGAGAGCTTTTACTTGGTTTTGGTCTTCTCTTTTTTGGCATGAATTCCATGAGCGATGCAATGAAACCTCTAAAGGAAATACCCCAATTTACACAGTTTATGGTTGATTTACAGCACAACCCTATTTTGGGAGTATTTGCAGGTTTTATTTTGACAGCTGTAATTCAAAGTAGTAGTGCTACTATAGGTATACTTCAAGCCTTAGCTATTCAAGGTCTTGTTCCTATAGAAGCTGCGTTGCCTATTCTTTTTGGTGACAATATAGGAACCTGTGTCACTGCACTTTTGGCTAGTATTGGTGCGAATTTTACTGCAAAGAGAGCAGCCTTGATGCATCTAATATTTAATATCGTCGGCACAATAATATTTTTGATAATACTTAGGCCAATAGCAGATTTGGTCAAGATAACATCTCTTGATGAAGTAAGGCAGATAGCCAATGCCCATACATTTTTCAATTTGGCAAACACTTTTGTTCAATTGCCTTTTGCAGGCTTCTTAGTTACTATTGTTACCAAAATTATACCAGGTGAAGCATCAGAGGATCCAACGAAGCTTAAATATCTAGATAAAAGAATACTTGAGACTCCCTCTATAGCAGTAGTTCAAATAGTAAAAGAGATACTAAGGATGGCTGAAATAGCAAGATCTAATGTAAGAAAAGCTGTTGATGCAATATTGAATGAAGATGAGAGGTTAATAGAAGAAGTATATTCTAATGAAAAAGCTATAAATGAGCTGGAGAAAAAAATTACTGAATATCTCCTTGCTGTGTCTAGTACGGCCATAAGCTCCGAACAATCCAAAAGGGTGGCATCCTTGTTTAGCACAGTTCATGATGTTGAAAGAGTAGGCGATCATGCTGAGAACTTAGTTGAGCTTGCACAGTTCAAGATTGATAATAAAATTGTTTTCTCTAGTACTGCTATTGAGGAGTTGAAGGAGATATATGGTGTTGTGGATCATGCTTTGGAAGCCTCTTTATTAGCTTTAGAAAATGAAGACAAAGAAAAAGTTAAAGAGACAGACCAATATGAAGAGAGGGTTGACCAGTTGAGAGACAGCTTTAGGGACAGTCATATACGAAGGCTTAATAATAATGAATGTCGTATTAATGCAGGAGTTATATTTTTAGATATTGTAACAAACCTTGAAAGAATAAGTGACCATAGTGTAAATATTGCAGGCATAGTAAGTCCTGATTCTATAACCCGTAAACCCAAAAATTAGACATTATGTATTATTTCCCGGGAAATATTGTCGATATATTCAATATATTGTTTATTATTAACGTAATTATATGTATAATATAAATAAGGTTAGTAAAATATGGGAGGAATGTATATGACAGGTCTTTGGTTTGGCTATATAGCAGTCAGCATAATACTAGGTATTTCTGCAATTATTATGAGAAATAATTTGATTTTTTTGTCAATTTTAGTGACTGCACTTATAGTTATGAAAATAGCCCTTTTGTATAGCATAAGCACCGGAGCAAAGCGCATGCATGGTAATTTAAGTAAAGTTGTGAATGGGCAGCTTAATATAAACATAAAGAGATCCAAGATAAAATTCATTAATAAAATTGGTGAAAAACTTAATGAATACTTGGACAAAATAAGAAATTTAGCTGGTCAATATGTGAATTTGTCAGAGAAGACTACAAAAGAATCTTTTGCTATGAGAAGTCAGGCAGAGAATTTGAGGATTACATCAAGCGAGATAGCTTCTACAGTACAAAACATTTCAGAAGCAGTAAACAACCAAGCACAGTCAACAGTCAGCGTTAAAGAGAGCATAGAAGCTTTTTCTTATGGCGTTAATGAAATTTACGACAATGCTCGAGAATCTCTTGATGTAGCCAAGGACTCCAAATCAGTAGTTAGTGAAAGCTTTGAAGTTTTTAGAGAGGCTTTCAATAAGATTGAAGAGGTAAAAGAATATAACGACAAGGTGCTTGCGGATATTATACATCTAGATAATTCTATAAGACAGATAAGCGTTATTACAGAGGCAGTGGAAGCCATAGCATCCCAGACTCGTCTGCTAGCATTAAACGCTTCTATAGAGGCTGCAAGAGCGGGTGAGGCTGGAAGAGGCTTTGCTGTGGTAGCGGGAGAGGTAAGCAAGCTGGCGGATGATTCCTCAGGATCTGCTAAGAAGATTAAGGAACTTATCGAGGGCATAGTAAAAGAAATCAATGGGTTATCAAGCAGTATAAAAACTGAGACAGAGGTTGTAGAAAATAATGTAGCTTATGCAGCAAAAGCTTTTGGAAAATCTGATGATATAGACAAGGCTGTAGATAAAAATATGGATGCAGTAGAAGCCATAGTGAACCTTACCGAGAAACAAAAAACAAAAATAAATGAAATAACCCATGCTGTTGAAGTAATAAATGATGCTACTCAGCAAAACGCAGCAGTAGTAGAAGAGATAACTGCTTCGACCCAAGAACAGCTTTCTATAATAGAAACCATGTATGATTCCATAGTGAATCTCAGTGGAGCTATTGAATATAGCAATGATATAATAGGTAATTTCATGAAAGGTTTTATGATTACCGATGAAATGAAGACCAAGGTGGAAACTACAAGAAAAATGCTCATGGACACTGTAAAGGTTCAAGATCTTATGCGCATGAGCGAAGATAAAGCATATGAGTTTTTCGCAGATAAAAAGAAAGCTTTGGACTTTGTTGAACTAATAGCATTGGTAAATAAAAAAGGAGTCATTATAGGCGCCAGCTCAAAAGTTCCCAAAGAACAAAGAGACTGCAGCGCAAGAGAGTTTTTCCAAAAAGCTATTGCTGGGGAAACTTATATCAGCAAGGAATACATATCTGTACTCACAAACCACTATAATATAACTATATCTACCCCTGTATATGAGGGGGGCAACATAATAGGAGTGCTGCTGGCCGACATAAACCTAAATGAAAATTAAACACTGGACTTAATAACATAAATTTTGCAAAAGCAGTCCCAAAAAGGCTGCTTTTAGTTTTTTGTAACAAACACGAAACATTATACGTCTAACTTTAATGATACAATAGAATAGAATCATTGAAGCACAGGAGGTAATTTATATGAAGAAAGTATTTACAGCAAGAAAGGCTCTATGCTTGCTGCTGATCTTTACTATGCTTTTTTCCACATTGCTATATGCGGAAGATGAAAGTGCATACACAGAAAGCAGTCAGCAGATAGGACCTGGCACCCACTACAAAAACGCCGCCTGGGTAACTCCAAATGGTGTATTTAATATCAATATGGTTGAAACCCAGATAGGAACAAAGTACATAAAAATGGAGGCTTCGGACAGCGGAAAGGCTGTAGGCACAGAAGCCGTGTCCAAACAAGCCCAGAAAAAATATAGTGATGATAGCAGAGCCTTAGGTGCTATAAATGGTGACTTTTTTTACACCAATGAACTCAAGGGTCTTCCCTCAGGTACCAGCATCATAGATGATGAAATAAAAACAGCTTTGCCAGAAAGCACAATTTTCGGGGTTACAGATATAGGCAACTGCTTTATAGATTTATTAAAAATGGAAGCGTCAGCTCAGATTAAAGATGCGAGCTATCCAATTGTAGGTGTGAACAGGGTTAGATGGAATGATCAGCTCATACTATATACTCCATCTTTTGCAAGCTATACTAATACAAAGAGCAATGGAACAGAAGTAGTAGTCAAAGGTATTGAGCTTCCCATAAACGGAAATAAAGCATATAAAGGCGTTGTACAGGCAATATACAAAGATATAAAGGATGCAAAAATACCCGAAGACGGAGTTATACTGTCGGGACAGGGTAAAGCTGCGGAGTTCTTAAATTCGCTGAATGAAGGTGATGAGGTAAGCTTTAGTGTAAACTTTAGCAGAAACAATGTGAAATATGCAGTATCCGGTAATACAAGGCTTTTAAAAGGCAGTCAGTTATCAGAAGACATAGCTAAGGTCAGCGATGCATCAAAAAGACATCCAAGAACTGCCATAGGCATCAAAGGCGGCATAGTGGTCATGGTGACGGTGGATGGGAGACAGAAGGGTTTCAGCGATGGAATGACACTTTATGAGCTGGCAGAATATTTGCTTAGCCAAGGAGTAGAAAACGCAATAAATCTGGATGGCGGTGGCTCCACCTCAATGATAGTAAG
>JAQUTA010000084.1 GCA_028709965.1 Lutispora sp. | reverse complement strand
TGGATTTTGTACACCCCTTGGTACAAAGTGGCCTTCTCCCATGACAGGAGTTGTCAGGGCAGAGCCATCCGGATTTCTATAGCCCATAGCAATATCGCTCCACTTTAGAACTCTGCCTTCGTATGAAAGTTTGTCCCCTTCTAGCAAAATATTCTCCGGTTTTGCATCAAATACTAAGGCTGCTGATTGTTTTAGCTTCTTTTTCAAGTCTTCCGCTGCAAGAAGTATGGCATTGCCTGTACCCCAAGTGGTATGGCTGGCAACAGTCTGCCATTCATAGGGCGATATCAGAGTATCAACCTTATTTGTCACATTGACCTTTTCGAAGGGAATATTCAAAGCTTCAGCAGTTATTTGGGCCAAAGCAGTATAAGTACCCTGACCCATTTCTATAGCACCTGTTGCAAGGGTCACAGTGCCATCAGAGTTAAGCTTGATAAATACGCTGGATTGAACATTGCTTGGCATGCAGGGAGTTTTCATATAGGCTGCCATGCCTCTGCCTACCAGTATGTTTTCACCTTTATCAGGCTTTGGCAGTTTATATAATTCATTGGCAACTTTTTGTGCGCAAAGCACTACATTGCCGTTGTGATGTTCCATAACCTGGCCTATGCCATTTATCTTGCCCTCTGACAGCAGGTTTTTGATTCTAAATTCAGCGGGGTCCATGCCAATCTTATGTGCTGCAGTTTCTAGGAGCCTTTCTACTGCAAGATGAACCTCCGGGTGCCCGTAGCCTCTTGATGCACCGATGGGAGGAACATTGGTATAAACACCATATACGTCTAGCTTGAGGTTAGGTACTTCATAGGGTCCTGTTCCAGCTAAGCCCATGCCTGTGATAACATTTACTGCATATTCAGCATTGCCGCCACTTCCCAGATAGCTTTCTCCCTTCATGCCCAATATTTTGCCTTCTTTGGAAACCGCTATTTTATACTTGCAATAGCCTCCTCTTCCCAGATTGGTTCCTATAAACATTTCTTCTCTGGTTAATAGAAGTCTTACGAACCTTCCTGGTACAGCCTTAGCCAAGCAGGAAACCAGAGCCTCGATAGTTATGTCGGATTTTCCTCCAAAACCTCCGCCTATATAAGGAACTATTACTTGAACCTTGCTCAAGGGTAGCTCGTGGAGTTCTCTGATGCAGTTTTGGACTACAAAAGGAGCTTGAGTCGTTGAATACATTACTATGGATCCGTTTAAGTTGTACTCTGCAACTGCGCAGTGAGGTTCCAGTTGAACATGATGTATATAAGGGAAATAGGTTTCTCCCTCAACTACTACATCTGCCTTTTCAAAGGCTTCATCTACTTCGCCTTTTCTAACCTTGAAATGTTGATAGATGTTTTTGCCTACTGGGGATACATAAGGTGCTACTTTGTAGTTCATGAGATTCTCGTGGAGTATCGGTGCCCCTTCTGCTACTGCTTCCATTGGGTGTATTACAAATGGCAGGGGCTCATAGTCAACTTTCACAAGCTTTAATGCCTCATGGGCTACTCTTTCGCTGACAGCTACAATCGCAGCCACCGGCTCCCCGGCAAATCTAACCTTATGCCTTGCTATTGGGTATTGATCTGCAATAGCTCCTCCAAAGGGACCTGGTACATCTTCGCCTGTAAGCACAGCAAATACTCCAGGATGTTTTAATGCTTCACTTGTGTCTATGCCCTTGATGTTGGCATGGGCATAGGGTGAACGAAGTATCTTGGCATGGAGCATTCCAGGGAATTTCATGTCTGCTACAAATATAGCTCTTCCAGTAGTCTTCTCAACTCCGTCGTTTCTGGTACAGTTTTTACCTATAGACTTGTAAGTCATTTTTTCACCTCCTAAATTTATACAGGGTTACGGAGAACACGGATTTACACGGAATCTTACACAGATTTTCACGGAGGGGAACTAAAACCGCTAAAAGCCACGAGAGTGCACACCAAAGGACACAAAATGGGTATGAAATATTCATACTTAGGTTTAATTTAATATTCTCACTGTGTTAATCCGTGGTTAAATCTGTGTTAATCAGTGTTTTCCGTCCCCTAACCCGTCTTTCGCGTTATTTTTATATATTCAGTTCCCTTTTGTATTCATTCCTGGCTATGATTTTCCCGCTTTTGATTACATATAATCTTGCAGGTTGAAGTCTTATGGCATCGTTTATTGTCAGGGCATCAAGTATAACTATGTCTGCATTTTTGCCTTCTTCAAGGCCGTAATTGTCAAGTCTTAGTATCTTTGCTGCATCACCGGTTATCATATCAAATACCTTTTCTATTTCATGAGGCAGGGTCATTTGGGCTGCATGAGCCGTAACCAATGCCACTTGCAGCATGTCGGCACTTCCGAAGGGATAGAAGGTATCTTTGACACAGTCCTGTCCAAAGCTGACAGTCACGCCGGCTGCCAGAAGCTCTTTAACCCTTGTGATACCGCGCCTTATAGGCTGTTTGTCGTTTCTGCCCTGGAGAACCAGATTTGTTACAGGGTTTGTAATCATGTTTATACCTGCATTTTTTACCTTTTCGATAACATAATTAGCATAATGATCATCGTAAGCTGCAAGGGCGCATGTGTGACCTGCTGTAACCCTTCCCTGCCAGCCTCTTTTTATTGTTTCATCAGCTAGCATTTCCAGAGTTCTGTAAAAAGGGTCATCTGTCTCATCCACATGCATATCTACATCTGCATTGTATTTCTCAGCAATATCAAAGCAAATCTCTATGTGCTTTCTGCTATCATCAGGTGTGTTCTCATTGGCAGGCATGCCTCCAACTATGTCTGCTCCCATCTCCATGGCTTCGTACATAAGCTTCTCACAGCCCGGATCTTTGATTATGCCTTCCTGAGGAAAAGCTATGGTTTCTATATCCATTATGTCTTTGAATTTGTTCTTAGCTGCTATTACACCTTCCAAAGGCTTCAATCCGCCTATGGTGTCTACATCCACATGGGTTCTCATTCTTGTTGTACCGTTTAGAACGCCTTTTTTTATGACATCCCCGGCTCTTTCCACTATATCTTCTATTGTATATCTGGCTTTCTTGTCCCATATAATTTCTATAGCTTCCTTTAGTGTACCGGACACGTTAGGTCTTACTACCTCGACTATATTAACTTTATCTAAATGTATATGGGGATCGATAAATGAGGGTACCGTTAATTTGCCCTTAGCGTCTATTTCCTCTGCTGCCTTTTCTTCCAGATTGTTTGCCAAAGTTTTAATCTTGCCATTCTCTATGCCTATATCCCATAAGCCTTCCTGATTTCTTAATTTTGCATTACGGATTATTAGATCCAATTAGCGCTCCTCCTTTTCACTATGTGAAATATATATATTATACTGCGAAATGCTTTAACTTTTATATTCTATACACTTTAAAGAATTCCTGCTTTTATATAATAATTTTTTGCAAAAAGAAAAAGCCCTTATTTGGAAACCCAATAAAAGCTTTTCCGATTTCTTAGTTCTGAGTTCTGAGTTCTAAGTTCTAATAGAATACCCCTTCCATTATATCCGTAATTTTTTTGGAAGATAGCATTAATTCTTTGGATATTAATAATATTTTTTCTTCATCTACTCTTACGCTGGGGGCAATAGTAGATAGGGCACATATCACCCTTCCGTTATGGTCAAAAACAGGGACTCCCACTGCTGTAATCATTTCTTCAAATTCATCGTTTTCTATGGTATAACCTCTTTCTCTGGAGGTTATTAGATCCTCTGAAAGGCTTTCTAAATCCGTTAACGTGTTAGATAGGTATTTTTTTAAGCCTGCCCTATTTACTATGTTTCTAAGCTCTTCATCTTTAAGATGGGCTAAAAAAGCTTTGCCTGCTGCTGTGCAAGTAAGAGGAATCCTCCTGCCTATCATAAGAAATGCCCTAAGTGTATAATTTGATTCGCAGCCTGTGATGCATACTGCTTCATCATCGTCTCTGATAAATAGGTTAGTTGTTTCTCCGGTGGCTCGAACGCATTCTTCCAGTATTGGGGTTACTCTGGAGAAATACTTTTCCGGTTTTCTTCCCCCTAGCCAGGCGAAGAATATTTCCGGACCTATGTCATATTTCCTTGTAGCCTTATTTTGACTTATAAACCCTTCTTGCATCAAGGTCTTTAATGAATGATGAATAGTGCTGATATTATAACCCAGATTTTTTTCTATATCCGAAAGATTTACTTCATCATCAGAATTTATGACATACTTGAGTATTTTCAAGCTTTTCTGCACTGACTTTATTAGACCACTGCTGCCATTTTCAGCTTTGTTTCCCATAAATTTACTCCTCTCATTAGCAAGTATTTTAAATCTTATGTCATGAATTTCACAATTTGAAAGTTTTATACCTTTATTATAATAACCCTTTAGTTTGGCTTAATCAATATACGCAATAAAATCTTCTAAAAAGTTTACACAAAAAAAGAGGAAATCTTATTAAAGTATAGAATATATATATATTAATTTCACAATTCACAATTTAATTTTCGTATTATGAAATAACTAAAATGTTGCTCCAAATCCCTAAACCATACAAGATATAGCAAAATTCAATTTTTGACCTAAGTTAACCCTATTTGAAGTCTATTAACTTAATAATAGATTAATATTATCTAAATTTTAATAGGAGGTTATAAAATGAGTACAGAAATAGTTGAAAACAAAACAAATGTGAAGGTAGACAGTGATTACCCATTATCCCATGTGCCTGTAGACAAAAGGAAAAGTTTCTTTTCTGTCGCAGCTGTTTTACTAGGTATAACTTTTTTTACCCCAACAATGGCCGCAGGTGCTCAAATTGGTGCAGCTTTTAGATTTAGTGACCTCATTTGGATTATGCTGGTAGGAAATGTAATCCTCGGTATCTATGTAGCAATAAACTGCTCCATGGGTGCAGAAACCGGCCTTACTTCAGTTTTGCTTTCAAAATACACCTTGGGAAATGTAGGAGCTAAATGGGCTGATTTTCTTTTGGGTGGAACCCAAGTTGGCTGGTATGCCGTAGTTTGTTCGTATGTTGGAGCTCTTTTTGCAAAAGGGCTGGGGCTTCCTAATTTAGAAGTTATGTTTACACTTTTCTGGTCGCTAGTTTTCGGAGTAACTGCATTATGGGGCTATAAAGCTATGGAAAAGGTTGCATATGTAGCTATCCCATCACTACTGATCCTTGTGTTCTATGTACCATATCTTGCAATACGCGATGCAGGCGGACTCGCTGGCCTAAATGCTGTTGCACCTATAAGCGAAATGACCGTGGCAACTGCTATGACCGTTATAGTTGGCACTTTTGCGTCGATGGGAACACAAGCATGCAATTGGTCTAGATTTTCAAAGAACTCTAAATCTGCTTTTTGGGCAGGTTTAATAGCCTTTCTTATAGGAAATCTTCTAATGCTTTTTTCTGGCGTTGTAGGTGCATTAGCTTATGGGGAATCTGATTTTGTAATAATTTTAATGAATCTAGGCATTATATTTTTTGCATTGGCTGTACTTACACTAAACATTTGGACGACTGCACACGCCGGAGCTTATGCCTTCGGAGTAGCAGGCGCAGAATTTTTTAATAAGCCAAGCAAAACTCCCTTTGTTATCGGCGGTGTCATTATTGCAACAATCCTGGCATGCACAGGCTTTTATGCCCATTTCATACCGTTTTTAGTTATGCTTGGGATTTTTATCCCTCCTCTTGGTGGTGTTATGATGGGAGATTATTATTTTACGTACAAACGCAAGATACCACAGATAAAATTTGTTACATTTAAATCACTCAGAATTGCGCCTGTTGCTGCCTATATAGTGGGTACTGCAATAGCTTATATAACTGATGTAAATGGTATAGGTATTCCTCCTCTTCAAGCAATCATTGTTTCAATATTTTGTGTACCGCTCTTTACAATAATACTAAAGCAATTAAAATATAACGATATGCATACTATTGCTAATGATGTAGAGTACGTTGAGCATCCCGTTGGTTAGACTCTAGCTAATATATAACTATAGCGTTATAATGAGCTCTAAAAACTATTATTAAGCAAGATAGGGGAGTATTGTATGAACGTTGGCAACTTATTTGCTCTAAATGGTAAGATTGAAACTGAAGCACTAAGTGTTGTTGGTTTCCAGTTTGCACCTATTGGTGCACAGTGTTTTGACGAAGTAGATGAAAATATTGATACTGTGCTCGAATATATGGAGCGCGCAGTGGCAGGATTTCCAGGATTAGACCTTTTTGTCGCTCCAGAAGCCTGCTTTCAAGGCTTTCCACCTAGTGGTTGGCAGGACTACCTGCTAGATATTAATGGTTTTAGAATACAAAGAGTAAAGGATAAATGTAAAGAACTTAACATATGGGGAATTTTTAACCCTCTCGTGAAACCCACTAATGGAAATTGTTATGAAAACACTGCCATAGTAATTGATAATAATGGTCACATAGTTCACAAGTATACAAAAATGAACCCATGGATTCCTTTTGAAACTATGCATCCCGGTATATCTTGCCCCGTATGCGATGGTCCTAAGGGCTCTAAAATTGGAATCATAATTTGTGCTGATGGTGATTATCCTGAGATGTGGCGAGAAGCAGCCTATAATGGAGCTAATGTTATTGTACGTCCCACTCACTATATGGATCCATGGTCTCATGCCTGGGATATTACAAATAAAGCCGGAGCCTACTTCAATCAAGTATATGTAGTTGCAGTAAACTGTTCCGGTTATGCAAAAAATGAGTCTTTCTCATGTTTCGGTAGAAGCATGATTTTAGGCCCAGATGGAAACGTAATTGTTGAAGGATCCAACGGAAATATAGGTCTAATTAAGGCTGATTTATATCCGGGTATTATAGACCATATGAGAAAGCAAGCTGTTCATAGCAATCCCATGTATTCATTTAGACATCGTGGTGGTAGTTGTCCGGATTTTGATGGAAAAGGTGACGTTAGAATGCTATATAATGCCTATAAGGAGGATGCAAAATGACTAAAGATGCTTATAGAGCAATGATACACCATTTTCATAAAGGTATTTATGATATTAGTTTTCCAACGACTAAACTGCAAATTATTGAAAAAGCAGGCACTCGAATGATTAAAGTAGACTATGGTAAAAAAATGACTATAAAATCCTTTGTAGAAGCAATGCCACTTGATAGTTACTCAAGCGCCGCAGAGTTTTATTGTGCTCTTCTTGCATCTTTATCTAAATAAATAATTTTTAGACGATGGCGGTGATGGTTCAATCTGTCATCGCTTTTTATTGCCGTTTTTTTTTAAAAATACTTAATATGCTCGATTTAGGACATTAATAATAGCAGCTCTTATGGTACCTGTAATGAATTCAATCATGAAAGATGATGCTCATGCTGTAAAAGCAAGCAGTAATATTAAAGCATAATATAAAATTATAAAAGGCAATGGGAAATTTCCTATTGCCTTTTATAATTGGTACGATGTCCCTCAGATCCCATAATACCTTATTACTCCTCTAGCTATTGCTTCAGCTGCTTTTTTCCTCATTTCCGGATTTGCCAGCTTTTTTTCATCTTCAGGATTTGTTATATAGAGGAGGTTCAATTGGAGGGTACTGCATTTTACCTCCTTGAGCATATAAAAATCTGCTGTCCTGAGTCCTCTATTTCTGCAGTTCAGCTCTTTACAAACTTCATCCAAAATTATATTACCAAGCTTCATAGCCTCTTTGTCTTCTCTATAATGATAAGCTTCAGTGCCTGAGGCACTTTGATTTGGGAATATGCTTTGACATAGGGATATAAAAAAATCAGGTTTTACCTCATTTGCAATCTCAGCTCTTTCCGAAAGATTCAAATGCTCTTGCCCGCTCCTTGTCAAGTAAACCTCAGCTCCCACTTCTTTTAACAAATTTTCCAATTCCAATACTATGTTGAGATTGACTTCGCCTTCCCTAAGCCCTCCAATTCCTTTGCCTTCATAACTGTCTCCCTCTCCGGAAGCCCCATCTAAAACTATTATTTTGCCCTTCAATGGTTTATTTTTCTCTGTAAGTTTCATCTCTTCCAGTTTTATTCCAGTGTAGTAATAGTATAATATTTCCTTATAGTCCATGCCTCTTCTAGCCATCTCCTCAGCCCCGGTGATGCAAAGACCAAGGCCATGGCCGCTCCCTATGCAATTTATAAGGAACCTGACAGGCATATAATTAAATCTGGTAGAATTAAGCCCCAATCTTTCCATTATTTCAGTGCCTTTAAAGAACTTGCCCCCTATATTTAAGGACTTTATTCTTCCTTGATCGTCAATATCAAGATTCTGAAAAATACCCTTAATATCGTAATAAACATCTTTGGGTCTTTCTATCTTTACGTTTAGCAGCCTCTCCAATTCTTCTAAGGAAAAAAACTTATCCTTGTCTTTATCATCAACGCCATCACAGTACTGGCAAAAAACTTTTCGTAGATAGGTTATCCTGTTACCTACAACATTCTCGGAATTTTCTGTAGCGCCACCGCATCTGTAATGATAATATGGCTTTATTGGTTTTCCATCAAAGGTTATGATTAGATTTCCCGTATCCTCTACAGCCTTTGTTACTCTATCGCTTATATTTATTTTGAGCAGACCAAATTCCAGGCAGTGACCCGGCTCAGTGCAGAGCTCATAACCGCTGTGCTTTTCACAGCCACCCCCTCCATATATACGAAGCCTTCTAGCTAGCTCTGTTCTGGCTATTACTGCAAAGCATTTTGCAGTTTCTTCATGGGATGTTTCTTTAATATTGAAGGCAGCTATCCTACCGATCAATTCCTCCATGGATTGGGAAAATCCTACAGAATTTTCCCAATCGTATACATCAATTTGCATTGCCTTCTCCCCCCTGCTTGTATTTGTAGCGGGGTTTTGGAGCACCATCTCTATATTTCCCTCTGGTCTGCAGACCTCCTATTCCATCTATACCTGATATAGTAATTTGGGAAATTTCTTCTGAAGATACAATTTTGTCTATTGGCGTAAAGGCCACCTTCCCACAAGCTTTCACAGGGTCTAATGCATGTATCAATATCCTATCAGGAGAACTGGCGAAATTAGCCCCAGCCTCTAAAATTGCCTCATAATAAGATTGGCAAGCACCTGCAATAATTACAAGATCATCAAGAGATGACTGCAGCATTCTTGCCTCTTTTACAGATTGTATAAAACTATTTGAATTTCTATAGCTATTGACGTCCGCCAAATCTTTGCTATCCTTCAATAAACCATCATGGCCTGTTACAACTAAAATATCAGGCTTTATTTCCTTTAGAAGCTTTTTTATATGTTTTGACTGCTCCTCTTCTTTTAATTCATATCCGAAGGCCTCAATGTCCATATTTTCATATTCCTTCAAGCAAAGCTTGAGATATTCACCATCACCATCTAAATGGAGAACCCGACCAGGTCTCTTAAATACATTATCTTCTTGTCTTCCTAGCCTTCCCCTTTTTTTTCTGCTTGCTATATTTTTAGAGACTTCTCTCATTTTTCTTGCAAATACTTCTTTATCCTTATCTGCATCTTCTTCGGATATAAGCACCAAATCTGTTTCAGGTGAATCCGCCAAAAGCCTGACGTTTACGCCCTTTAGGAGGACAGTCTTTCCCTGTTCCCTGTTTTCTGCTATATCAAATACTTTAAAAATCACATCGCAGCCATAGGATTTTCTTCCCACAATATCACCGAGTTTGATCCCCACTATGCCATCACCCCTAAACTATTGGAAGTTATACTATATACTATGTACTCCATATATATGGGGTGACAGGAGTTTTTTCGACTTAGGTTATTATATTGCGAAAATCATTTACAAAATCCTGCATGAACATTTTATCGTCTACTGTCTCATAATACTTTTTTATAAACTTTTTCTTTGAC
>JAQUTA010000083.1 GCA_028709965.1 Lutispora sp. | reverse complement strand
ATAACAAACATGTAATCATTAATGTTGAAATTACTCCATTTGGGATAGTCGAGTAACAGCATACTATCACGCTCCAATTTTCCTATTTACTGTTATATTCGACACTCAAGGTCAAAAATCCTTTTTGTTTTTGAGTATTTTCAACGGTTTAAGTAAATTATTTATCAGGTCAATCTAAATAATAGTTTAGAACATTTCTCTACTTTCAACAACATTGAAGAAATTATTAGCCCAAATAATATTTTAATACCTAAAGAATATGAAGATACTTTAAGTGAAATATATGAAAAAGGTAGGGAAAGATTTGAAACCAAATTTTATATAAATAATATACAGCAAAGTTTTGAATTTATGACAGATGATGACGTAAACGAAATCTATTGGGAGCAATACTACTTAAAATCAAAGCAGCAAAAACCTTCTTCATTTTGCTGCTTTGTAAATGATTTTATTAAAGACAAATATTTTATTTTAGACATTGGATGTGGTAATGCAAAAGATTCTTTTGAATTTGCACAACAGGGTCATGAAGTTATGGGATTAGACAGATCTGAAGAAGCAATTATTTTTGCTAATTCATTAATTAGTAAAGAAAACTATAAAAATATAACTTTTCAGAAGGTTGATATATCAGAAAAAATGCTTATGACAGAAGTATTTAAAAAAGCAAAACAGAATGCTAGTTTAAAACAAGTTAAGGTGATGTACTATTCAAGATTTTTTTTGCATTCAATAGATGAAAAAAGTCAAAAAATATTACTAGATGAAATATCAGAGTATGTTGAAAAGGGAGATTTATTTGTTGCAGAATTTAGAACTCTAGAAGATGAAAAAAGAGAAAAGACATATTCTAATCATTATAGGAGATTTATAAATGAGCGAGATTTATTAGACCAATTAAAAGAAATATGCAATATGAATAAAGTAATACTATTTCAAAAAGGAACAGGTTTTTCTATTTATAAAGATGAAGACCCATTTTTGGCAAGGATTATCGTTGGGAAGGAATAGATATTGAAGTATACTACTATAGGTGCGAAATAAGATTCTATATTAGAAGATTAGGAATCGGGGTGATAAGGTTGAAAAAGGATAATAGCGATTACCTATACCCTTAAAGGCATAGCAAACAAGCCATTGTAACAGCTCTTTCAAACCTTTGGTATAGGTAGAAAAGCGACAGCTCTTGTAGGTGGTAATACCTTGTTTGTTAGTGGAAGCAATGCAAGCGACAACGAAAGTTTTGTGAACATCAATTCCACAACAGATTTTATATACGATTTTTAAAGCCATGGGAACCCCTTTCTGAACACGAAGGTTCGTAAATATTATAGGGAGAAACGGCATTGACTGAATGCCTGACATTTAAACGAGATTGTTTAAACAAAGATAAGGTTGCGTGTTCAATAACACACTTATTTGTGCTTGAAAAGGCGGTCTACACATATACATATAATGCTCAAGGCACCTTTTCATTGCGTTTTGTGCCTTGAGCGAAGCGAAAGGAATGGTTATATATATGAAGGTACGAAAGGCAATAATCCCTGCTGCAGGGCTTGGTACCAGATTCCTTCCGGCTACTAAGGCTCAGCCCAAGGAAATGCTTCCCATAGTTGACAAGCCTGCCATACAGTATATTGTGGAGGAGGCTGTAGCTTCGGGCATTGAGGAGATCCTTATTATAACAGGACGGAATAAAAGAGCAATTGAGGATCATTTTGATAGATCTGTAGAGCTGGAGATGGAGTTAAAGTCTAAAAACAGCTTAGAACTATTAAGTCAAGTTAGAGCAATTTCTGATTTGGTTGATATTCATTATATCAGGCAAAAGGAGCCAAAGGGATTAGGACACGCAATATACTGCGCCAAAACCTTTGTAGGAAATGAACCCTTTGCTGTGCTTCTTGGTGATGATATTGTAGATTCAAAAACACCCTGTCTCAAGCAGCTTTTAGATGCTTATAATGTTCATAAAACAACTATTATCGGTGTTCAGGAAGTAGATATTAATGAAGTGAACAGATATGGAATAGTAGATAATAAAAGAGCTGGGGACAGGCTGTATCATGTTAAGGATTTAGTGGAAAAGCCTAAAATAGAAGAGGCTCCTTCCAATCTTGCCATATTGGGGAGATATATTATTACACCTGGGATATTTACTGTTTTAGCGGAGACTAGGCCTGGTGCCGGTGGAGAGATTCAGCTTACGGATGCGCTGAAAACACTCTTGGCTTTGGAACCTATATATGCCTATAATTTTGAAGGTAAAAGATATGATGTAGGCTCCAAAATAGGTTTTCTCAAAGCCACTGTGGATTTTGCATTGAAAAGAGAAGATTTGGGAGAGGAATTTAATGATTATTTGTTGAAGTTATTATTAAAAAATAATCCGGCAGATATTTCGGATGAAGCTGCCGCTACCATATTTTAAAATTAGTGCAATGCAATGGAAATAGCAGCATTAGCATCGGCAATGAAGTATTCTGGGATAAAACAGCAAGCGAGTATTTCAGTGTTGAAAATGACTATGGAGCAGGCAAAGCTACAAGCTGATGATTTAGCAAAAATACTGGAGCAGGCTGCAAAGGCAATGGAATTGTCGGTGAATCCAAATTTGGGCGGAAATGTAGATATAAGAGTTTGAGCAATATACTGCTTGCAGAGTGGCAAAATATTTAAAGGGATTCTTATGTATATATAGAAATAATGATAGTAATAGATTTAGTATTCATCTATGAGGTTTATTTAGTTTATTCAAGCTGAGTTTCATAAATAAAATATGCTGAGGTGCAATATGATTATTCAACATAATGTATCCGGAAGTTATATCAGTAAAACACCTAAAGTGAATAATTTAAAGAAATCAAAAGCTATAGCTAAGCTATCTTCAGGGTATAGTATTAACAATGCTGGGGATGCTGCTGCTGGTCTTTCTATTTCTGAAAAAATGAGAGCCCAAATTCGTGGCTTAAATCGAGCAGCACGGAATGCTCAGGATGGTGCCTCTTTAATTCAAGTTGCTGAAGCAGGATTATCCAATATATTAGAGCCGCCGCTTCAAAGACTAAGAGAATTGGCAATACAAGCTTCCAATGGAACTTTAACCTTTGAAGATAGAGTAATGGTACAAGATGAGGCGGAACAGCTAATAAGAGGCATAGATGATATTTCTCGGAATACTCATTTTAATGGAATAAAATTATTAAACGGCAATTTGAAAAATCCAAGTTTAACAAAACCGCCTACCAAAATCCCCTTAGCATTTGAATGGCAAGTAAATTTTAGCTCCCCTAAAGCGGTAAACGCTATTTATCCAACGGATGATGGAGGATTTATTATTGGTGGAACTACTGATGAGCAGGCAAGTCATCATTATGAAAACGATAGATCATCTTGGGTAGTAAAATTTGATGCTGATGGTAAGGTACAATGGGAGGCTATTATACCAAAAGACGAGGAATATAATGGTGTTTATGATATAAAGCAATTGAGTAATGGGGAATTTATACTTACTACAAGAAGTCATAGAGAGATTGATAGCAATACTTCATATTTTGAACCAATTATATATAAGCTAGATACAGATGGAAATATAGTATCAAAAAAGAGATTATCGGGTAGTAATGAATATTTGTTTTGTATTAATGAAACTAAGGATGGGAGCTTTATTTCTACTGGGACTCATTTTAACGGTGCTATTTTTAGAAAGCTCGATATAAATCTGAATATTACTAAAACTATTTTTTTCAATAACCCCTTAGGGTCCCATTTTAAATCCGGATTAGATGTAAAAGAAACTTCGGATGGCGGATATATTATTGTAGGCCAAGAAGCTTATGAAAATGGAGATGAAAAAGGGATTGTTACTAAGATTGACCCCGATTTTAATGTGGTTTGGGAAACAAAAATTGATAATGAAGCTTTTCAAAGCGTGGTAGAGGATGAAGATAGTACATCGAAAGCCCTAGGAATAAAAAGTATTGATATGACTACATATCAAGGTGCTCAAGAAGCTATTTCATTAATAGATAATGCTATATTCTATGTATCCTCAGAAAGGTCAAAGTTAGGTGCATATCAAAACAGATTGGAGCATGCTGTGAACAATATTGAGACTTCTGCTGAAAATCTGCAGGCAGCAGAAAGCAGAATCAGGGATGTAGACATGGCCAAGGAAATGATGGAGTTCACAAAGAACAACATCCTTCAGCAAGCTGCAACAGCTATGTTAGCTCAAGCAAATCAACAGCCAAATGGAGTCTTAGAACTTCTAAGATAGTTGATCTGAGGGGAAGGTTCAACGAATAGAATGTACTGCCTGGGGTGGTCAAGGGAACCGTTACCCTGGCAACCTTCTTTTCAACGTTTAAGATAATGGTTGAGAATAGAAGTCCTTAACATAGTTACTTAAATATTTTCTTAATAATTTGATAAGATCCTGTCCGGAAACATCTCTTGGTATCCTCATATATCCAAGACCTCTTCTTTGACAAAATGAATTCTTATAATTTTGGGTAGAGATTCTTCATCAAAATGGCATTTAACAGCATCCTTTATTGCTTCTTTTACTTCCTCATAAGTTTCTGCTTCCGTATATATTGAATTGCCTAAAGTCTTGGCTTGATATCCTCCATCTAATGCTTCTTCAACTAAAAAGATTACTTCGCTGAGGGCACTGAAAAAGTCCCCTGAGTGAGTTAGTCATTAAGAGCTTGAAAAAGCAGTAGTTTACTGCAATTTCAGGCTCTTTTTGGTATAATAGTAGTATCAAAACAGGCGGTGATACTATGATTCAGAATCAACAAACAATGATATTAAGTCCATATATGGCTCTATACGATATGGTAGTTCCAAAGAACAATATTTTACGTAAAATCAATGAACTTGTAGACTTTAGTTTCGTATACGATGAACTTGAAAGCAAATATTGTTTAGATAATGGGCGTGCTGCGATAAGTCCAATAAGAATGTTCAAATACCTAATGCTAAAGGCAATTTATGATCTTTCAGATGTAGATATTGTTGAACGCTCAAAATATGATATGTCATTTAAATATTTTTTAGATATGGCACCAGAAGATCCTGTAATAGAACCCAGCTCCCTTACAAAATTCAGAAAACTACGTTTGCAGGATGTTAATTTGTTGGATTTGTTGATTGGAAAAACTGTCGGAATTGCCATTGAAAATGGGATAATTAAAAGTAAATCCATAATTGTTGATTCTACACATACTAAGGCTAGATATAATCAAAAGACTCCGAGGGAAGTTCTTTTGGATTATTCCAAGAACCTACGTAAAGCAGTTTACAGAATTGATGAAAATCTTAAAAGTATCATGCCTGCTAAAGTAAATAATGGTGTTCTTGAAGATGAAATAGAATACTGCAAGAAATTAATTAAAGCAGTAAGAGCACATGAAGTTTTATCAAATTATCCTGATGTAAAAGAAAAAATTAATATACTTGAAGAAACCATTGAAGACGACTTAGAAAAGCTTGTACTTTCAAAGGATGAAGATGCAAAGATTGGTCATAAAACCTATGACACATCCTTCTTCGGCTACAAGACACATATTGCTATGACTGAGGAGAGAATTATCACAGCTGCAACTGTTACATCTGGAGAAAAGCATGATGGTAAGCAATTGCAAGAATTAGTAGAAAAGAGCGAGGTTGCAGGGATAGAAGTTGAAAATATTATTGGTGATACCGCATATTCAGAGAAAGAAAATTTAGAGTATGCAAAAAAAGAAAATATTAGTCTTATAGCTAAATTAAGCAAAACAGTTACCCATGGGAACAAACGCAAATCTCATAATTTTGAATATAATAAAGATGCCGATATGTATGTCTGTAGGGCAGGCCATATGAGTATCAAAAAAGCAAGTACAAGACCTAAAAAGCATGCAAAAGATGGACAGGGAACTGTAGAATCATATTTTTTTGATGTTGAGAAATGCAAGCACTGCCCATATAAAGAAGGGTGCTATAAAGACGGTGCAAAGACAAAATCCTATTCGGTATCAATCAAAACAAATACTCATCAGGAGCATATGGACTTTCAAGAAAGTGAGTATTTTAAAGAAAAATCCAAGGAACGTTATAAAATTGAAGCAAAGAACAGCGAACTCAAGCATAGACATGGCTATGATGTTGCATCATCGTCAGGTCTAGTAGGTATGGAGCTGCAAGGTGCAGTTACAATATTTGTAGTTAATATGAAACGGATAATAACATTATTAGGGTAAAACACCATACCTTTTTCTTAAATAAAGTGACAAAATCCACTATATCCATTTGTTTTATGGAACATAGTGGATTTTTATATTTTTGCTTAATTTAATGTACTAAAAAGTAATAGTTTTTCAGTGCCCTCCTTCGCTGGACATCTTTCATCACCTCACAACGTATGTACTAATAATAGTATCACATAGTTAACAAATAGATATAAATATAATTTCTAATATGGCATAATATAGTTATAGCTTAATCAAGGAGGTGTTTTTTATGGTGGAGGCAATTAATAAAGGTGGTAGGAAGTACAGTTATGGTGATTACTTGAAATGGCATGATGACGAAAGATGGGAGTTAATTGACGGAGTAGCATATAATATGACTCCTGCTCCAAGTCGGAAGCATCAAGATATTTCAGGTGAATTATTTAGACAGATTTCAAATTACCTTCAGGGCAAGAACTGCAAAATCTATACAGCTCCATTTGATGTAAGATTACCTCAAAGAGATGAGAAAGAGGAAGATATAGAGACTGTTGTACAGCCGGATATAACAGTTATTTGTGATAACTCCAAATTAGATGACAAGGGCTGTATTGGAGCACCAGACTTTATCGTAGAAATTCTCTCACCTAATACAGCTAAGAAAGATGTGCGAGAAAAGTTTTATTTATATGAAAGAGTTGGTGTGAAAGAATATTGGATAGCTGATCCCGAAGATGACAATATTATGGTATTTACCCTAAAAGATAATGGCGAATATAGCAGGCCAAAGCTTTATGTTAAAGGTGAAAAAATTGAACCAGGTATATTTGAAGACTTGGAGATAGATTTGGCGCTAGTATTTCCGGAATAACATAATCGAATAACCCGGAAGAGGTTGATCATCATCGAAAAATATTATGAAGTGATAGTAAGAACATTAGAATTATTAAAAACCATTGAAGATGGTTTTATCCATATCCAAAATCAAGTATCAGAGTTAAATTACGAAGAAGCTTTTATCATCATGCAAGATGCAATGGAAGGCATGGCAGGTATAGATAATGCAATTCAGCCAATAATTGATAGAGTGGGAGAAAATGACACAGATGCATTGTATAGAGATTTGAAAGAAAACATAAACAAGGCAGTAAATGAGTTTGAGAAAGGTCAAGATGTCAAGTTAGAAGACCTAATAGAACAAGAGGTTACTCCAGCTTTTCTAAAATGGAAAAAAGAAATAGAAAGAATACTAAAACCATATATTCTATCTTAGGAGAGATACAGATGAAGCAAAAAGCTAGCATGTAGGTGAATCCAAAATTAGGCGGAAATGTAGATATAAGATTATAAATGTAGGGCAAGGGTCAAGCCTAAGCATCAAGAAATTTCAGCATTGACGCATGTAGATACATGGTATATACTTAAGCTGAGGAGTGATACGTATGTATACAACAATTCAAAAGTGGGGTAATAGCCAAGCGATACGAATTCCAAAAGCCATTCTGGAAATGACAACAATTAGCGAGAATGATAAAGTAGAGATAAAAGTACAAGATGGTAATCTAGTGATTATTCCTATAAAGAAACATAAAACCCTTGAAGAAAGAATTGCAGGATACGAAGTGGAATATCAGTGCAGTGAATGGGATACTGGAAAACCAACAGGCAAAGAGGTGTTTTGATGAGATATATCCCAGAACAAGGAGATATTATTCTTCTTGAGTTTGATCCCCAGGCAGGTCATGAGCAAAGAGGAAGGCGACCTGCTTTTGTTATAAGCAATAACATCTTTAATCAGTTTACTAAAATTGCTATAGTTTGCCCAATTACTAATACAGATAAAGGCTTTCCACTTCATGTCTCTTTAGATGAAAGAACAAAAACAAGAGGCGTGATTATGTGTGAGCAAGGTAAAGCGCTGGATATTGTGGCAAGAGATGCCAACTTTTTAGAAAAAGCACCGATAGATATATTAGAAGAAGTGGTTGATATATATATTGGATTTGTTGAAATCAAATGAATTATTTAGGCAGCAGCTCCATTTGATGTAAAACTACCTCAAAAAGATGAGAAAGAGGAAGATATTGAATAACCCAGAAAAGGAGAGTCATACCTATGAAAATAAGAGAGATAATGAGAACGCCTGTAATAGCAGTAAAACCAACCGAAACCATTGGAAAAGCCCTAAAAATAATGGATAAGGAGAGAATACACGGCACACCAATAATAAATGATGAAAATAGGCTATTAGGAATAATTGTCAAGGCAGATATCTATCGTTTCTTGATGGATCCTGGGCATTATGAAAGCTGCCCTGTAGAATGGGTCATGACAAAAGAAGTTATAAAGGCAGATGTGGATGAAGATATTATAGCTGTAGCAAAACGATTAAGAGCAAAAAATGTAATTGCATTACCCATAGTAGAGGGAGATACTCTTGTGGGCATTGTATCCATTGAAGATATTGTTGACTATTTTTTAGAAGGCAACAAATAATATACATATCTTTCTTTTGTATGGAGGTGGTCTTTTGCTTTACGATGCACTTTTCTATGAGAAGCTGAACAAAAAAGTAAATTGCTTTTTATGTCCTCATCATTGTTTAATATCTGAGGGCAAGTTTGGTCTATGCTCCGTGAGGACCAATGCAGGAGGCACTCTAAAGACCATAAACTATGGAGAAGTCACTGCTATAGCCTTAGACCCCATAGAGAAAAAGCCCCTCTATCATTTTGAGTCCGGGTCAAAGATACTATCCGTAGGCAGCTTTGGCTGCAATTTCTCATGTGGTTTTTGCCAAAACTATTCTATAGCTCATCATAGAGCTGAAAGTAAATATTATGCCCCCCATGAGCTGGTGGATATTATCATAAGCATAAAGGATAATATAGGCATAGCCTTTACATACAATGAGCCTTCTATTTGGTACGAATATGTTTATGACACTTCAAAGCTGCTTAAGGAAAAGCATCCTGAGTTTAAGGTTATTCTGGTAACCAACGGATATATTGAGAAAGAGCCTTTAGCCAGGCTTCTCCCCTATGTTGATGCTATGAATATAGATTTAAAGTCCTTTAGCCAGAATTTTTATAAAAAAGAATGCAGAGGAGATCTAGGCTCTGTAAAAAGAACCATAGAAGCTGCATATGATAAATGCCATGTAGAGATAACAACACTTTTAATAGGTGGCCTTAATGATTTTATGAAAGAAATTGAAGAAATTGCAGCATATTTAGGCAGTCTTGATAAAAACATTCCACTTCACTTATCTAGATATTTTCCACATTACAAGATGGATAGACCACCTACGGATATAAGCGTTATGATAAAGGCAAGAGATATTGCCAAGGAGTATTTGGATTATGTATATTTGGGAAATGTATAATTATGGAGGTGTCTTTATGGGATCTATATCAGCTTTTTATACCATGCCCCACCCACCAATTATAATCCCGGAAGTCGGTCGGGGACAGGAGCGAAAAATCAAAGCAACTGCTGATGCAATGGATAAAGCAGCAACTGAGATAGCTTTGCAAGATATTGACACAATAATAATCATAACACCCCATGGACCTGTATTTAGTGATGCTGTGGCTTTGACCTATGATAATAGCATAAAGGGGACGCTGGGGAAATTTGGCGCTCCTCAAGTATCATTTGAGCAGGAGATAGATATAGCCCTCACGGAGAAAATAATAGAGTTATCAGCAGAGGAAAATATATTGACAGCAAGGATAACCAAAAGCTCTGCTAAAAGATA
>JAQUTA010000082.1 GCA_028709965.1 Lutispora sp. | reverse complement strand
CCAAATAGGGCTTTGAATACTATGTCGCTCAAAGGGCTTAAAAGCTCCTGATTTTTATTCTCCAATTTCATCCCCCTTTTCCTTTGTTATATATATTATATCAATAATTCCAGAAGGTGTAAATAATTGAATACCGGGTGATAGCATCAATTTACTGTAGGGAAAAGAAACAGGGACACCAGGGACGTTTTGTTTGCCACCAGCTAAATATTATTGCAAATTAAGGAACAAAAATGTTATAATAAGGAACAAATAGAGAACAAATACCGTAATTAGAGAATAGGGAGAAGCAGCCATATTATCCTATCAGTTTTTAACCATTCATCCCTTTGAAGATGGAAACGGGAGGACAGCGAGGGCTTTGGCAACATATTTGCTATCTATAGAAGGTTATGATATGAGAGGCTTTTATTCTATGGAGGAATTTTATGTTAGCGATTTAAAGGGGTATTATGAAAGTATTCAAATGAATTTACCTATTCTATACTATGATGGCAGAAATGCTCCTTCAGATTTAGGTCCTTGGATTGAATATTTTGTAAGAATTATGGCATTGGCATTTGAAAAAGCAGTTATCTCAATAAAGAATGCTGCCATAGAGTTGGATAAACATATAGGTATGGATAATCTGAGCAAGAAAGATAGAACTCTTTTGATATATATGTTAAAACGACCAAATTAAGCCTTTAAACCAAAAGAAATCGCAGAATTATTTGGTGTTACACCAAGAGCAGTATCAAAATGGGCTAAAGATTGGGTCTTAAAAGGGCTTATTGAGCCAGCAAGCGGGGAAAAAAGAGTAACTTCATATTTTCTAGGGGAGAAATATAGAAGAGAATAGGTGCCACGGCAGCGGGATGGCAGCGGGAGGATGGCAGCGTGGCAGCGGGACGTTTTGTTTGCCACATGAGAAATTGGCTACAATTTACTGCACTGTTAATTTTTTATTAGCTCTTTGCAGGAATAATCTATCAATATATAGAATTCACTAAGCTGCATGGGGCTATATAGTATAATATAAATAAGATTATAATTAGGAGGCCTAAAGAAATGACTTCCAATACTATTTCAATCAGTGAATTAAAAGAAAAAATTAGACCAATATTTGAATCATATCCAGTTAATAAGGCAATACTATTTGGCAGGGGGACGTTTTGTTTGCCACATAGAGAATATAGATAATAAGAGCTAGATGCATAAACTTTATTTAGCTACATGGAGCTATATAGTATAGTATTAATGAGACTGTTGCAGGTGTGTGAGACAACCACATTTGTGACGGTCTCTTTATTATTAAGAATAGGTATTAAGAATAGATATCACGTGCAGAAGTTTAGAAGTTTTTCTATAAAGTAAAAAAACAGATTCCCGATAAGGCCTTATCCCTACCACCATGAGAATATTTCGCTTATGCTCAATATTTGAAACTATCATGACTATACTTCGTAGTCCTAGAAACCTTTTCACATTTTTAGGCGTCTATATATTGAAAGCGCGTTTTACACTATTATTACATTATTATTAATAATTCTATATACAAACATATTTCATGGTTTGTTTTACATAGTATAGCTAGGCAGAAGAATAAATATATTTTTGAAGGAGGATTTTCTATGAAAAGATTACTAGCTTTTATTTTAGCATTTACAATAGCTTTTTCTGTAATGGGATATGTACCCAGCTATGCGGCTTGGGGTGTGAGTCCTGAGGCAAGCACCCTAGCCGACATTGGCATGCTGGAAGGCGATGGCAGTGGGGTTACGTGGGAATACACTCAAAAAGAGATGACCAGGTTCACTGCAGCCATATCTATCCTCAAGCTTAGAGGCCTTTATGAAGAGGCTTTGGATTATGATGGCACTGCAAATTTTGCGGATAAGAATGAGGTATTGTGGCCAGAGGGCAAAAATATATTGGCTTACCTCAAGGCAAACCCTAGTCTGGGCTTCATAGGAGACGAGAGGGGACGATTTGGACCCTATAAAAATATAAACGAGCAGTCTTATTACAAGGTTTTGTTGGAAACCTTGGGCTACAAGCAGGATGTAGTGGGAGCCAAAGGAGATTTTACTTGGGACAATACTTTGAAGTTTGCAGCCTCTATAGGCTTGAAAGCCTCAAAGGAAGCTAAATTTACTGTGGATTTGCTGTCTAAGGCTACCGTAGCAGCCCTAAAGGCAAAGACTAAGACTGGGAAGGTTTATATCAATATTCTCATAGACACAGGCAAGATTAGAAGATCAAAAGCCATAGCTGTCGGCCTTATGAAGGATATCATAGATGTGGAAGTGAAGAGCGCAAAGGCTGTTGGAAATACTGTGATAGAAGTGGTTTTCGCCAAAAACATAGATAGATATGATGGGGAAAATTTAGATAATTATTCTGCAGAAGGCTTATCAATTAAGTCTGCAAGCATGGTTGGAGCAGATACTGTAAGACTTACAACATCAGCTCAAAGTGCAGGGAAATTATACACATTAAAAGTCGGAGATGCGAAGTTAAAATTCACCGGCGTAGCAAAAGCAAGCGGCTCACCTAGAATAAAAAATGTGAAGAGTGAAGATATAGAGACCGTAGTTATAGAGTTTGACAAGGAATTGGATTTTGCTTCTGCCACTAATGCTTCAAATTATAATATATCAGGAATTGAGGTAATAGAAGCAGAGCTAGAAGGCAAAAAAGTCACTTTGTCTACGTATGGTTTAGTGGGAAGAAAGCAATATACAGTGAAGGTGACAAATATAAGATCCATTGACGGTGTAACTCTTAGGTCAGATAGCAGATCCTTTTACACCAGATTGGACACCACTCCTCCTTCACTTAGAGATGTTAAGGCTCAGACAAATCAGCGGGTTGTAATAAAGTTTTCTGAAGCTGTTACAAGAGACTCAGCAGAAGACGTGAGCAACTATCTGATAAAATATGGCAGCACAGAGCTGGAAATCTGGGAGGCTAATCTGGTAGGCGATGATGAGGATACAGTGGAGCTTACTACAGAGCCTCAAAAAGCTAGCGCAAAATATGACCTGACGGTAGAAAACATAAGTGATAAGACAAAAGCCGCCAATGTTATGAAAAGACCGGCTAAGAAAACCTTCTATGGTATGAGAGTGGATACTGCTGCACCTCAGCTATCCAAAGGTGATCTCAAGGTTTTATCCAGAAACTATATCCAAGTAGTATTTAGTGACAGCAGCAGATTCAACGAAGCTACTGTATTGGATCCAAATAATTATGAAGTTATCAAAAATGACAGATACAAGGAAAGTCTTTATGTTGAGAGTGTTGAGAAGGCTTCCTATGCTGATGGCAAGTACAAGGTTATGCTTCGTGTAGAGGATCTTAGTATTAGCAGCTCTTACACAGTGACGGCTTATAACATAGAAGATGAATTTGGCAACGTAATGGAAAGAAACAATAGCGGAATCGTAAGTGTGGCTCGAGATGATTTTGCAGCTGCTACTGTCAAGAGTTACAAAGTAGTGGGCGGCAATAAGCTGGAGATATATTTCACCAAGCCTTTAAATGAGAAAAGTGCTGAGGATATATCAAATTACGAGATAAATAATTCTATTGGCTCTCCTATAGGGGCTGAATATGAGGATGAAAAGGTCACATTAGAGACCGCATCCATGATAGAAGGAAAGATATACAAGATAAGTATAGACGGAGTTTTAGATGCTACAGGCAATAGATTGAAGCTAAGCTTTGAATTTAGAGCCATAGCAGGGGAAAATGATACACAAAGTCCTAGACTTGAATATATTTATGCAGTGAATAAGTATGTAGTGGCTGCAGTATTTGATGAGCCGGTGAGCTATACAGTAGGGGGTAATGATGAAACTGTTATGGTTTTAAAGTCCGGCGGCAAAACAATTAAGCTTTATGCTAAAGCCACAGCAGATGATGATAAGACCATAGAGTTTTCCAATGTGGAAGAGGGCAAAACTCTCTCAGGTTATGCGGCCTATACTATAGTCAAAGAAGATTCATTAAAGGGCATAAGAGACAGAACAGTGAATAGAAATGCTTTTGATAGGAGAGATTCATGGGATTATGGCATAGAGATATATGGCAACGATGAGGATCCGGAAGTTCCTGAGATCTTATATATCACTCAGAGGGACGGCAAAACCTTTGAAATGGAAATGTCAAAGGAAGTAGTGGTCAAAAACATGCAAGCCACTGCGATAGGCACACCCTCCGCCACCTTTGATGTGAAAGTGGATAGAGATGACAACAAGCTGGTAACCTTTACTATAAACTCCTCCAAATATATTGACTATAACAAAGACTACAAGATAGATTTGAGCAAGATTCTGACGGATAAGCATGGCATTAAAGCTCAAAATACCCATAGCGGCTACACCATGCTATATGGCGAATACAAAGATGAAGATAAGCCATATATAGTTACAGTTACTGCTATAGACAGATTGACAGTGGAGATTGAGTATAGCGAGGCTATAGGATATGAAGGCAGATACACCATAAAGAATTTAGATGATTATAGCAGATATAAGACTATAAGCAATTCACTAAAGAAAATTGACAAAAACAAGGTCATACTTTCTCTAGGTCAGCCTCTGGAAGGAAGATATGAATACATGCTAATCATAGATTCTCAGGCTAAGGACTTGGTGGGCAATACCAGCGAGGATGTAAGGGGAGATGAGTTTTATTTCACAGGCACAGACCTGGCTCCAGTCAAGGTACCTGAAATAGAGGATCAAACTGCGGCAGATTTGGTTATCAATAAAATTGCAGCACTGCCTATAGATATAAAACTTACAGACAAAGAAGCTGTAGAGGCTGCAGCATCTAAATATAATGCATTGACAACCAAACAAAAACAGCTGGTTACTAATTATAGCAAATTAACTGGGGCACAAGAAGAAATATCAAAGTTGGAAGCAGCCTATAAAAAGGCTGAGGAAGAAAGGATAAAGAAAGAAGAAGAGGCAAAGCGTTTAGAAGAAGAGCGAAACAAAATTAGGGTCGATAAAGAAAAAGCAGCGTTAGTAGAAAAGAAAATTAATGATGTTCCAACGCTTGACAGTATAAAGATAGAAGATAAAAAAGCTGTAGAAGAGGCAAGAGGAGCATATGAAGCTTTAACAGCTGATCAGCAAGCTTATGTAACTAATTTTACAAAGCTTGTGGCAGCGCAAACCAAAATAGAAGTATTGGAAGCGGAGCAAAAGAAAGCTGAAGAAGAGAGGCTAAAGAAAGAAGCGGAGGCAAAGCGCCTAGAAGAAGAGGCTAAAAAGGCGGCAGAAGCTGCGGCAGTGGCGGCAGTAGAAGCGTTGGAAGCTGCAATAGTGACGGAACCAGTAGGAACTCAGTTAGCAGTTGCTCCCCCAAGCCCTGCTGAAGAGCTCAAAGCATTGTTGGCCATATATTTGGGACCTCCTATAGTCCCAGAAAAAAGACCTGCCGTGGATGCAGCAATAGCAGCAGCTAATAGAGCTGTGGAGCATACCGAGGCAATGATTTTAGCAGCTAAAGCCTTAGAAGCTCCTGCTCGTGAGACCGTTGACAAGCTTGAAGCGGGTCCTATAAAGACAGCTTTAGAAGAAAGGATTGCAGCAGCAATAGTTAAAATAGATAAAGCAACTGAGGATGCAGAGATTTTCAGAGTGGAAATAGTGACGGCGCAAAACACTCTTGATGTTGAAGATGCAAAGGCTTGGCTTACAGCTGAGAAATTCCAATTTGGACCAGTGTATCCCGCAACTTCAAATCAACCGAGGATTTTAGCTCTCAAACCTCATACAAACGGGTCAATTTACAAATATATAGAAATAGGCAATATGGTTGATGGGAAGTTTGTAAAATACGATATCAAGAAAGAGCATAAAAGCCCACTTTTGGAAATTGTAAAACTAACCGGCAATGTAAAAGTGACAAGAGCTAAAGAAGACGCTGCCATGATTCTAAAAGTTGAAATTGCAAAAGGTAGCAGTGTTTCAACGAAGCTGTTTAAGATAAATATACCTGCAGATTCAATAAAGCCTGTGACGATAGAGGTAGTGCCGATACCGGCACAGCCGTTGCAGCCCATAGAGCCTACGGAGCCAATTGCACCAGTAGAGCCAATAATTGCACCAGTGGAGCCAATAGAACCTAAATAAATAAAGAGTATCCCCCTTGATTTATTCAAGGGGGATTTTCGTGGCAGGGGCGTGGCAGGGGGACGTTTTGTTTGCCACCCCTCTTATACTTCTTCCAACAATACCTTTTCAATAAATACTTTGGTTATATACGGATCAAATTGATGGCCCATGTTCTTCTTCAGCTCATCAATGGCAGCTTCCTTTGAGATTGCACTTCGGTAAGATCTTTCGCTAGTCATGGCGTCATAGGCATCAGCAATGGTTATGATCCTTGATTGGAGAGATATTTCCTTATTATTAAGACCCTTAGGGTATCCCTTACCATCCCATCTTTCATGGTGAGCCAGCACATATTCTCCCATTTCCGCCATGTCATTTACGGTGCTTAGTATGCGATAGCCGACCTCGGGATGGCGTTTTATCTCCAGCCATTCTTTCTCTGTCAGTTTGCCGGGTTTATTCAGTATATTTTCATCTATGGCTATTTTGCCTATATCATGGAGCAACCCCACTGTTTTTAGTTCCTCTATTTCTCCCTCAGATAAACCTAAGGCTTTTCCTATGTTTTTGCATAATTGTGATACTCTATGGGAATGCTGTTCCTCTCTTTTGTTCTTTTCATGGAGGGTGTTTATTATGGCTTGTATGGTTTTTCCTCTCATGCTGGGTCCCTCAAACAGCTTTTTCTTGTACATATAATCCTCAGCTTTTTTAAATATATCTTGAACTCTCTCTTCCACAAAGTTCTTGGTTTCCCAGCCAAAGGAAACAGATATATTTATGGAGCCCACTTTCTCCTTCTTAGTTAGGGCTTTGATGCGTTTTACTATTTTTTCTGTTTCTATTCCATTGGTTTTAGGCAACAAAATTATAAACTCATCTCCCCCGATTCTGGCTATTATATCATCAGCTCGGCAGCCTTGCCTAAGTACTTCAGCAAACTTTTTCAAAAGCTCGTCTCCTGTGGCATGACCAAAGGAATCATTTATGAGCTTAAGACCGTTTAGGTCTGCCATAACTATGGTCAGAGGAAGGTTTCTTTGTACATCCAGCCGTTCCATTTCTATTTCATAAAACCTTCTATTGTAGAGATTTGTCAGCTGATCCCTGTAGCTTAGATGCTCTAATTTTTGCTCCAGCGATTTGCGCTCGCTTATATCTCTCCACAATATGTGAAGGACTTTTTTATCATTCAATGCTATGGAAGTGGCCATAACCTCTACTGGGAATGAAGAGCCATCAATCTTGTTATGCCACCATTCAAATTTCAATTTGCCTTTTTTGTCCGCTATTTCAAGGTATTCTAAGCCTATATCCTGTGACAGCCTGCCGTCAGGCTGATTTTCAGGGGAAATCTCCCAAAAGGCTTTGCCGATGATGCTTTCTTTAGAGCCATAGCCTAATAATTCTACAGTGGCTGTATTGCAGTCAGTAAATCTACCCTCTTCCATGATGAGTATTGCATCGGAAGAGCCTTCAAATAGAGTTCTGAAGGTGTTTTCGCTGGCTATTAGCTGGCATTCTTTTTCTATGAGATCATCATATTTGCCTCTCAGCTCTTCTTCTACAGCGGCTAACTGCTCTAATGAGGCTGTGAGCTCATCATTAGAGGCTGTCAGTTCTTCATTTGAAGCCGACAGCTCTTCTTTATTTTCTTGCAGTTGGAGGAAGTATTGCTGAGTTTTTTCCAAAACTGCATTTATGGAATTACGAAGCGCAAAGAAAGGATCGCTGTCTTTAATTAAGACCCTATAGCTTATATTGGATTCGATATCTATTTCTTGGACGTCTTTATCTAAAAGAAGCATGGGTGTCAATATGTATTTTTTTCCCATAGTCAAAAGAAGAATGAAAACCAAAAGTGACGATGTCAAGGTGTTTATAAAAATTCTAGTGAATTGCAGTTCGTTTTTCATATACTCCTGCAAAGGTATAAAGCTTCCAATGGTCCAATCCGTGTTGTTTATTTTCTGATAGGATATAAAGCCATCTGCACCGTCTAAGGTAATGCGTGTTATGCCTATTTTTTCTTTTTCTAGTATATCACTTATGGTTTCAGAGATTTCACTTATATTTTTGAATTTAGAATTCAAATCATATTGATAATTTGGGTGAGCAAGTACATTCCCTTTGCCGTCGATTAAAAATGAATAGCCCATATTTTTGATTTTTTTGTCCTGAACGATGGAGATAATATCTTTTATTGATACATCTCCGGATACTACCCCTAGAAATACATTGCTTTTATTATATACAGGCTTGGCTATGGTGATTATGAGTTTGTCTTTTGAGGCGTTGACAAAGGCTTCGGAGAAAACCAAATCTTGCTCTTTTAAAGCTTTAGTGTACCAAGGGCGAGCCCTAAGATCAAAGCCTTTGGGCATAACCCAGCCGCTGCCGTTTATCATCTTGTTGTCAGGAGTGCCAAAATAAACTGATGCAAAGGATGGATACTTTTGCATAATATTTTTGAAGTATAAAAGCATCTGCTCATCATTCCAATTTTCCATTGATATATAATCTGCAGCATCGGATATGATCTGACCCTTTGTCATCAATATGTGATTGACTTCATTTTTAATATAATCGCTGGATAAGGTTATATGGCTTCTAGTCTCTTCTGTCAGTATTTCATTGAAATGTGTATATTCATAAAACAATCCAGAAGCTGTGATTATAACTACTATAATACCAACAGTGTAGAATTTACGGATCATTTCTCTCATTTTTACCACTCCCTGCCAAAGACAAATACAGACATATTATACCATGATAGCAAATATTATGACAAGGGGCGGCGGGTGTGGCAAGGGTGGTAAGGCGTGGCAGGGGGACGTTTTGTTTGCCACCATAACATCAATATGGTAATATAAAAATGGGTGATTAAAATGCCAAGATTAGCAAGGAAAAAGAGTGAAACAGGAATTTATCACATAATGCTTAGGGGTATAGACAAAAGAGATATTTTTATGTCAAAGTGGGATTATGGCAAATTCTTAGAATACATCAAGAAAGCAAAAGATAAGTCGGCTTTTCAAGTATTCGGATATTGCTTGATGACCAATCATGTACATATGCTTCTTAAAACAGAGATGGACGATATAGGTGATATAATCAAAAGAATAGCAGTAGGCTACGCCCAATATCACAACATTAGAAATGGCAGGACGGGGCATCTTTTTCAAAACAGATTCAGGAGTGAGGTAGTGGATACGGAAGCATATTTCCTTACTGTATTAAGATATATTCATCAAAATCCGGTAAAAGCAGGGATGGTGAAGGATGTCAAGGTCTATAAATGGAGCAGCTATATTGAATATATTGATAATAGCAAAAATTTATTAGTTGATGCAGCTTTTGCTTTAGGATTTTTTCCTGATATTAAAGCCTTTGAAAAATATATGGTAGAGAAAAATGATGACCAGTGTTTAGAATACGATCCCAAGAAGAGATATACAGATGAGGATTTAAAAAAAGAAATCGCAGCTTATAAAAATATTAAAAATTTGTACGAATTAGATATAAGGCAAAGAGATGAAATATTAAAAAAGATTAAATATGATACAGGGGCGAGTAATAGACAATTAGCAAGGGTTCTAAATATAGGAAGAGGTATATTGGAAAGGATTAAATAGGTGGCAAACAAAACGTCCCCCTGCCACGCTCATGCCACGAAGAGGAGGGAAGAAGCGGATTGATACTTAGAAAATTAAGAGAAGAAGTTGTGAAAACAGGCGTTAGAATATTGGAGACAGGGCTGGTCACTCTTACTTGGGGCAATATAAGTGTGAAGGATGAAGATACCGGCTATATAGCCATTACACCAAGCGGGATGGATTATAACACTACTGCCCCGGATGACATTGTAGTGGTTGATTCTTCAGGAAAAGTAATTGATGGAATCAGAAAGCCTTCA
>JAQUTA010000081.1 GCA_028709965.1 Lutispora sp. | reverse complement strand
GCTCCCTATCACGCCGGGGTGGGAAAATGCTCCCAAGGGTCGCATTTTCTTTTCCACCCGTTCGAATCCCTCTTCTTATTCAATTATACAAAAAAATCACCCTTAAAAGTGATTCGTTTCTAGTCAAATTATGGTGCGCCCAGAGGGATTCGAACCCCCGGCCAACTGATTCGAAGTCAGCGACTCTATCCAGGCTGAGCTATGGGCGCATTTTTCAAAAATAAAAATAAATGGAGCGGGTGACGAGATTCGGACTCGCGACTTTCACCTTGGCAAGGTGACACTCTACCACTGAGTTACACCCGCATACTCCATTGTTTGCTTAGTATTTGGTTGGTGCGGGATAAGGGACTTGCTCCGCTCGCTTTGGCTCGCTATCACGCCGGGTCGGGAAAATGCTTCTAGGGGTCGCATTTTCTTGTTCCTCCCGTTCAAGTCTATCTACTTATCCGCTTATACAAAATATTTCTTTTACTCATTCTTTGCTTTTGGTTGGTGCGGGATAAGGGACTTGAACCCCCACGTCGTTGACACTAGATCCTAAGTCTAGCGCGTCTGCCAATTCCGCCAATCCCGCATATTAAATTTATTGAAACTGCTGATTAAACCTTGGTCGTTGTATTTATACAGCCAACCAGTCATTAGTTTAATTGGCTGGGGTGGCTGGATTCGAACCAACGGAATGCCAGAGTCAAAGTCTGGTGCCTTACCCCTTGGCTACACCCCAGGATGTCAATTGGGGTGGATAGTCGGAGTTGAACCGACGGCCTCCAGAGCCACAATCTGGCGCTCTAACCAACTGAGCTATACCCACCATAAATATAATGGTGCGCCTGGAGGGAGTCGAACCCCCGGCACACGGATTAGAAGTCCGTTGCTCTATCCAACTGAGCTACAAGCGCATTTTTGGAGCGGGTGAAGGGAATCGGACCCTCGCGATCAGCTTGGAAGGCTGACGTTCTACCATTGAACTACACCCGCATATTGCATAATTGTTGCCGACATTTATAAATTATAGCATCTGATTTGAGCTCTGTCAACAACATTTTTTGACTATACTTTGTTTTGTTCTATCTCTTAATTTTTGCATTGCTATACTATTTATTCACTTTCTATGCTTTTAATTCAATCAAAATCCTCTTTAATTTTTCTAATGCATTTGCTCTATGACTTATTTTATTCTTTTCTAGAGAAGATAATTGAGCCATCGTCTTGTCCAATTCTGGAATTATAAAAAGAGGATCATAACCAAATCCGCTATCTCCTTTTTCTTCATAGCCAATAATTCCATTTATATAGCCTTCTGTTACAATTTGTTTTCCATTAGGAAAGATAAGGGCAATAGAACTGACAAATCTAGCTTGTCTTTTATCTTCCGGGATATCTTTCATTTTTTCAATAAGTTTTTTATTATTGGCTTCATCCTTTTCATCACCTTCGGCACCCGCATATCTGGCAGAATAAACTCCTGGCTCTCCGTTTAGTGCAAATACCTCAAGGCCTGAATCATCGGCAATGCTCATTCTTCCTGTAAGCTTACATATCTCTTTCGCCTTTATCAATGCGTTTTCCTTAAAGGTGCTTCCATTTTCATCTATATCAGTTTTTATACCAATATCATCCAAAGAAAGCACCTTATATCCTAATCTACCCAATATCTCTCTTATCTCTTCTAGCTTATGTAGATTATTTGTTGCTGCAATTACTTCCACTTACTTCAACTCCTATCAGACCAGCCAGATCCCCAAGGCTTTCCTTCTGTATTCTGACTAGTTCCATTATGCCTTTTTCCCCTATTCTCAGCATTTCATCCATTTCTTCTCTGGTAAAGGGTTTCTCCTCCCCTGTCCCCTGTATCTCAACAATATGACCTTTTTCTGTCATAATAATATTCATGTCTACTTGACAAGTAGAGTCTTCTGCATAGTTCAAGTCTAGCAGAGCTTTCCCATCCTTTATACCGACACTTATTGCCGCTACAAAGCTGTCAGAGGGTATTTTCGCAATTTTTCCCTGAGTTTTAAGCTTATTTAGAGCATCCACAAGCGCTACAAAAGCACCTGTAATAGAGGCTGTCCTGGTTCCCCCATCTGCTTGTATAACGTCGCAGTCAATAAACACAGTTATCTCGCCCATTTCTTGCAGGTTTATTACAGACCTCAATGCTCTTCCTATGAGCCTTTGTATTTCCATGGTTCTTCCGTCAACTTTGCCACGAGTTGAATCTCTTAGCTTCCTAACCTCAGTTGAGCGAGGGAGCATGCCATATTCGCTGGTAATCCATCCCTTGCCTTGACCTTTCATAAAAGGTGGTACCTTCTCCTCTACGCTAGCTGTACATATTACCTTTGTGTCTCCCATTTCAATGAGGACTGAGCCCTCAGCATGCTTTAAATAATTCCGGGTAATCTTTACCGGTCTAAGTTGATCCATCTCTCTGCCATCTAATCTATTCATTTTAGTTCATCCTTTCAAACATCTTTTGATCGTTATGGTATCAAATAAAACCCACTTGAGTTAACCCAAGTGGATATCAAGTGCTATTCATAAAAGTTCACAAATACAGGTACATCCAAATATTCATTTGCCCCGATGCTTTCTGTGTTCTCTATGGTCTGACCGTTTACAAACAGCCTTACCTTCTTTATAGATGGAAACTCCCTTAGGGTTAATGTTACAGACTTTACTATTGCCCTTTCTTCCGATAAAGAGGTCACATTTAATATTTCTTCTGAAAAGTTAACGTAGGCTACACCATCATTGACTTCAACGCCCAAAAGCTTTGTGTCTTCAGGAAAGGGATTATTAAGCCCTGTGCGGGAATCCGGTCCTTCAAGGAGAACATTCAATGCAGCTTCAGCGCTATTTGTATATCCGGAAACCAATTTCGTCAAAGGCGCAAAATATGAATAATGCCCGCTACCTTTCTTTTGATAGTATACCATAACTTTTGATAATTTATCACCTATTTTTTCTGGTTTTATCAAATTGATTTCCGATCTTTTCAAGGCTGATCCGAGTTTTGTGCCAAAAGGCATTTCATCAATTTCTTTTCCATCGATCCTTATTTGCACCGAGTTAATATTGGAAAACTCAGTCATGGTGTATACCAAGGCTTTAACCCCTAGAGCTTCGCCTTCTGCACTTCCAAAGGTCAAAAACTCTTGGGATAAATCTAATATGGCCAAACCATCTTCCTTTATCACAGCACCATTTATCTTGGTCCCTTGGGGCAATGTGGGCAACAGCCCTATAGGCTTTATATTCTCAGCTAGTTCCGCGCTGTATATGATTCCTTTGATTGCAGCCTTGGCCAAACCCATATCTCCTTTTGGTATGTATCTCATGACAGGTACTAATAAATTATCCGTGTCTTTATAATATAACACAGTGGCTCTTGTGTCTTCCGGCTGTGCTGATGACACTTCGCTTAAGTCTTCAGTTTCCTTGGTCTCTTCTTCTACAGGCTTTATGTCTACTTCTGTATTTTTGTTGAAAAACTCTCTAAGAGAAACCAATGGGTTGCTACAGCCTGTCAAGATTATGCATAATAAAATAACCAAAACGATATAAAATTTCCTTTTCATCCTTTTCACCCCCTAAAAGTTCTATATTATATATATTAGAGGGCTATAAGGTATATTCATGTATTTTATTCTAGGGCTTTTTTAAGATTCTCCAGATTTTCATACATAATTGATATATAGTCCATTCCAGACTTTTCTTCTTCTTCCGTAAGCCCATGTGCTGCATTTAAAGTCAGCACTTCTCCTTTAATCTCTCTTGCTATGGTCTCTGAGTACTTTGGGTTCACGAATTTCTCAACAAAGATATATCTTATGTTTTTCTCTTTGCAAAGTTTTACAATCTCAGCCATCTTCGCCGGACTTGGCTCTTGCTGGGGAGATACTCCTCTTATAGGTATTTGCTCTAGGTTGTATTCTTTGGCAAAATATCCAAAGGCTTCATGGGAAGTGACAATTATATTCCCACGAAAAGACTTGCCCGCTTCCTTAATATCCCTATCCAGCTTATCCAAAGCCTCAGCTAGCTTTTCATAATTTTCTTTATAAAAAGCTTCATTTCCTTTATCTTTCTCTATTAGTGCATCTAACACATTTAATGCCTCTTTCTTAAGGTTTATGGGACTAACCCATACATGGGGGTCATTATCATCATGGCCGTGGTCTTCTTCACCTCTGATCAGCTCTATACCGTCGCTGGCTTCAACAACTTTGGTCTTGTTCTTATCAAGATTTTCAATTACCCTATCTGCCCAGCGCTCCATACCTGCCCCATTGTATACGAACATATCGCTTTCTTGAAGCTGAGCCATGGTTTTGAGGGTGGGCTCCCAATCATGGGGTTCCACTCCTGCAGGTATCATGTTGATGATTTCAGCTTTGTCCTTAGCTATTTCTTTTGCAATGAAATGCATAGGGTAAAAGCTTGTAAATATCTTCAATTTCCCTGCATTATCATTATTATTAATTTTACTAGCTGCATCCTTATTGCAGCCTGCTGCTGAGAATGTTAAAACCAATATTAAGAATACTGGCACAACTATCTTTTTCACACTATACCTCCTATTGCAAATTGTTTGCATTTACATTGTATAGTATTCCCATGCTAAAGTAAATATATTTTATAAATGCTCTAACAATAGTATAATGGATAATAAGGTACGGGGACACACGGCTTAATTTGGGTATTCCTCGTTGCGGAATGTCCCCAGTGTTATAGTTTCAGATTACTGGATAACATCATAACACAATAAAATCATACTAATGGAGGGATATGTTTGAAATCAAAGGTCTATTTTTTCAATATGAGGGCAGGAAAACCTTCTGAGAGTATTTCAAAAAAGGTGGCTAAGCTTTTTGATAAAGCTGGGTTCAAGGAAATCATAACACCTGATAAATTGACAGCCATTAAAATCCACTTTGGCGAAAAGGGTAATAACGCTTTTATAAACCCTATATATGTCAGGCAAATAGTTGATAAAATAAAAGAAAATGGAGGCAAGCCTTTTTTAACCGATTCCAACACTTTGTATAAGGGAAGCAGAGCCAATGGCGTTGATCATCTGGTAACTGCCATAGAAAATGGTTTTGCTTATGCTGTGGTAAATGCTCCTTTGGTCATATCAGATGGTATATACAGCAAAGATTCTGAAGATGTACATATAGGCAAGAAGCATTTTGATAATGTTAAAATCTCTTCTTCAGTTTATTATGCCGATTCTATGATGGTCATGTCACATTTCAAAGGTCATGAGACCGCAGGTTTCGGTGGGGCAATAAAGAATATGGCTATGGGTTGCGCTCCGGCAGCAGGCAAACAGCAACAACATTCCACAGCAAAACCTATTGTTGGCAAAAACTGCAAATCCTGCCAAATGTGCCTTAAAAACTGTCCTGCCGACGCTATTGTCATGGTGGATGGTACAGCATACATACAAGATAAGAAATGCATAGGCTGCGGGGAATGTGTATCCATGTGCACCTTCAATGTAATAAGACCACAATGGGGTACTGCCATGGATGCATTCATTGAAAGAATGACCGAGTATGCCTATGGCGCCTGGTCAACTAAGAAGAATAAAATAGCTTTCATGAATTTTGTTATGAATGTAACACCTCTTTGTGACTGCGTCCCCTGGAGCGATGCACCAATAGTGCCGGATATAGGCATATTGGCTTCCTTTGACCCAATAGCAATAGATCAGGCCAGTTATGACTTAGTTAATTTGCAATCCGGCAATGCTTTAAGCAAAATTGGAGACTGTAGCTGTGGCATGAAAAGCGGTGAGGATAAATTTAAGGCCATGCATCCTGATACAAAGGGAGAAATGCAATTAGCCTATGGGGAAGAATTAGGCATGGGCAACAGAGAGTACGAGCTTGTTGAGCTATAGGCGGCTAAATAAAAAACATTATTATACCTAATATTATAGGTGCGGCAGTGGCGATAAATGCACCTGCCGCCGCTGCCCTTTCACCCTTTTTCAAACAATAATTGCCATAGCTGCCAACGTATATTAAAGGTAACAAAATCAATATTAATAAATATTTTGTCATCAGCGTTTACCCTCCTCGGTTATCACAGGTGAACTTTTTATCATGGTACCTGTCCTTCTTATTGTGGCTTCTACCTCTACTATGACCTTTGCATCCTTAAATCTCTCTATCCAATTGTACTCTTCCCATTCCTGTATGGTTCTAAAACTTTTCACCACATGATGACCGAAGTCAAAAATATCTACATTTAATGCTTTAGTTTTACCTATGAGGGCATCTGCCTGCTGCTTTATAGTTGTTTTCACCAGAGCTTCAAGATACCCTATCATATCAGTTTTCTCATAATTAATTCTGCTTTGAATCGCAAGTATATTACCATCCAACTTTATCTTCACATATATAACAGACTTACCTTTTTCAAACACCACCTTAATCTTAGGCTTGCTGTGCTGTCTTAAATCTATGGCCACATCCAAATCAGGTCTGAGAGGATCAGGATATGCGAAAACTCCGTTTTTGAATTCTCCTCTCAGCATCAGCATCACTCTTGTTTCATAGCCATCCAGTTGATGGACCATTTTATCCCCATCAAATACGGCTGTGCCAAAAAAATCGATATTGTTTCCACCCTTCCTAGGCAGTTGGCCGGCATACTTTTCTCCTATGTACATCTGTGGTGCAGATTCTTGCCCATCTTTTTGGGGTAAATGGCTGAAATCATTTACGCCTCCCATGATTGCAATGGGCTGTCTATATGTAGACTTCAAGGAACTATAATAATCGCTAAGCTTTATTTCAGGAAAAAACCCAGTTTGATCCGATGCTAGAAGAAAACCTTCCTGCAGCCTAGCCATTGAAATTCCTATCCTGGGCTCAAAATTATCTATAAACTCCTCTGCGGAGCAATCTGATACTAACACTGTCACAGTTCTTCTTATTTCTCTGAATCGTATTATAGGGCCCATGACATCTGCGAATTTCCCTTCTTCTGCAATTTCTCTGGATATTATCAAATATTTAGTGTGTGTGAAATTTAATGCTCTTGCTATTGTAGCATCTAGAACATTTGTAGCCATAAAGAATGCAGGGGCATCTATGGTGAGAGTGACGTGCTTTGGTGCTTCCTTCCCTCCTGACTCTTTTGATTTACCACCTGATTTCATGTTGGTGATTTGGAAGCTGAAACGCCATATATCCGCAACTCCTTTATCTATGCCGATAGTGGTGACAAATGCCAGGTCATCAACCTCATGGTCATCGAAGCAAGAGGTTGAAAGGGCAGTTAAAATAAATAATATGAATATAATACTAATTTTCTTTAGCATCTGCTTGCTTCCTCCTTTTGAAAAAGAACCATATAAGCCATGCAGTCAGTATAGGTAAATAAAAACCAATCCAGCCCAGCTGTCTGAAATTAGGAACTACATAATCAATCATTATTGAGGTAGTGGGAACAATAAGAGTCAGAATATAAAGAGTAATGGCAAACGAAATTATTATGGGCCTTTTATCTTTTATATTAAAAATATGGGCATAGCATGATATAGAACCATAAAAGACAGCAGTCAGACCGATCAAAGTACTTAAATTCCATGTAAATATGAAAACTACTTCAATCCTTTGAAGAAACCTTCCATAATCAATGAGGGACGCAATTATATAAAGAGGATCCATGAGCTCGCCAGCGATAAAATAGGGAAAGGATAAAATGACCGAAAGCAATACAGTTGAAACCAGAGCACTAGAAATAATGAGGCTTTTATAACCTATGCCCTTCAAATCCTTTGAATTATTTAAAGCTTTTGCAAAAATCCCTAATAGTATTACCTCTCCATAAGCGGAGCTTCTCACTATACCATTTTTCAGCGTGGTATCTATCCCATAGCCGAATAAAGGATAAATTCCAAAGGCTTGAAATCTCTGGGATGATAAAACTATTACAATGATAAAAGCCAAAATCAAAGGATATGAAAAAAGTTTAGCTGCTCTTCCTATGCTCTCAAGGCCTAGAAAGCTTACAAATATTATGGCTATAATAAACAAACCCACTATAAAACCTGGAGGAGTCTCATGGAGCAGGTAAACCTTGGTAGCATCTGCAAACTCTCTTAAAGTGATGCTTGAAGCTAAAAGTAAAATCAGGCAGATTATAAATGTATGTAATCTTCCCAACTTGATGCCCAATACCTCATCAAATATCTCCAAAATATTCTTCCCAGGATAAGCTTTTATAAGTACCGATACAAGACTGAAAACAGCTAAGGCCAGTGCTGCAGATATCAAAGTCATATACCAGCCTGCAGTGCCTACTCTCTGAATTACCGCTGTTATGCTGGTAAAAAATGCTTTGCAAACAATGGCATTGACAATTATGCAGAGCATTTCTATATTTCCAATTTTACCTTCCTCCACAACTTTCCGCATCCTATCAAAAATGAACTCTATTTATTTTTCTTTTTCTTCTTCAGTGAGCTCACTTCATCGGGTCTATATTTCATATAGTTAATAGGTTTTACCAAAATTACATCAGGGCTGGTTCTTAGTTTTGGTGCTACCGGCGCTAAAAAGGGCACTCCGAAGGATTTCATGCTGCACATGAGGACAAAGAATATAAACATACCTATGGAAATTCCATAAAAGCCTGACATATATGCCAAGGCAATAAAGAGAAATCTTGTTATTCTCACAGCCAAAGATAGAGGATAGTCGGGTATAGCAAAGCTGCCTATGCCTGAGGTTGCTACAATTATTATGAGTATGGGGCTTACCAAGCCTGCCTGCACAGCGGCCTGCCCCAGTATCAAAGCACCAACTATGCCCAGAGTGCTGCTTATGATCTCCGGCACTCTCAAAGAAGCTTCTCTGATAAGATCAAAGGCCAGCTCCATCATAACCAATTCTATAATTGTGGGAAAGGGCACTCCTTCTCTGGCACCGGCAATAGATGACAAGAGCTCAGAGGATATCATCTCCTGGCTGAACAATACTAAAGCAACATAAAAGCTAGGCAGAAATACGGATATTAAAAGCCCTGCCAGCCTTATGAGGCTGATAAAGCTTCCATAATACCACCTCAAATTATTATCTGCAGAAGTGTGATAAAGAGTAAAAAAAGTGATAGGCATGGCGCAGGCAAAAGGTGAACCGTCCAGTATCACAAGGGCTTTTCCCTCCATAAGAAAGGATACTGCTCTATCAGGCCTTTCTGTGCTCATTATTTGGGGAAAGAGCATCCATTTGTTATCCTCAATATGCTGTTCCAACATTCCGCTGGTCAATATAGCCTCTGATTTAACATTATTGAGTCTTTTTTTTACTTCTTTTGGAATCTCTGGGTTGATAATGCTATCAAGGTATATAATTGCGCAACTAAGATTGCTTTCCCCACCTACAGTCATATTCTCTACTACAAGATTTTTGTTCTTGAATAATCTTCTTATTATGGAAATATTGGTAGGCAAATCCTCTATGAAAGCTTCCTGAGCGCCTCTTACCACTGTTTCATTTACAGGCTTCTCTATGCTTCTTTTTTCATATCCTCTTGTTTCTATCAAAATACATGTATCAAAACCATCTATGAAAAGAGCACAGCTTCCCCTTAGTATGTGATCCTCAATTTTATCGAAACAATTTTCTTTAATAACATTATTGATACTAATTATGTTGTTGACCAAATAATCTATTAAGCCTTTTTCATCTATCTCAAGTTCTTTTGTCCTTGTCATAAGGTTTTTTAATACTACTTCATCTAAAATCTTTTTATCTACCAGACCATCAACACAGATTAGAAAGGAGTCTATATCTTCACAAACTTTAAGCTTCCTCACACTGATATCGCTATTTATAGGAATCTTAAAGTCTTCTTCCAGCCTTTTCAGATTATTCCCAAGCTCAGAATAGATAATGAACTTTTTACTGGGGTTTTCACCAGTTTTCTTTTCTTCACCTTTATCATCTTCCCTTGTTTCCAACAACTCAAATTTATCTTTTTGGGACTTTTCCTTATAGAATAATACTTCCCAAGGCTTCTTCTGCATATGAAGTTCACCGCCTAATAGTATATTGTGTTAAAT
>JAQUTA010000080.1 GCA_028709965.1 Lutispora sp. | reverse complement strand
AAGCCTCCCATGGCACCCTGACGGAGCATGTTATAGCTGATTATATTGGTTTTTTGTTTTGCATTCTCAATTATTATATCCTTAAATTTAAGAATAATTTGAGTCTTTAATCCAATGGAATAAAAAGTTGCAAAAATGCCGAGAACAAAATCATCCCCGGAAGGTGTTAGCCCAGGTCCCAGTCCTATTAACTCTAAAAGTTTCTTTCCTGCTTCTTCAAATTCTTGCTGATAAAAAAGGATTTGAAACTCTTTAAGCTTTGGTGCTGCATACCGGGAATATATGTTGTCGCTGCCTAACAGACCATTTTTATTGCCTTTTTGACATAATAAGCTTTCAAAATATAGTTTGTTTTTTTCTATCTTATTTATGTCTTTTGAAATGGATTTATCTATAGATTTTCTATAAGTGATTTGAGCCTCTTTTGTGTTTATTAATTGTCTGAAATTGAATATGTCCATGGCTTTCAATCCCATATCTTTGAACTTTGCAAAATCCCTTTGAGATAATATTACAACTTGAGGTCCCCATGAATAATTATCAGGGAGCAAGGTTATCATCCAATCACTACTGTCTACTAAATTTACTGCATGCTCAAAAATGGAATGAATCATTAAACTAGAACCGGAGTTTTGCAATATGTCCTTTGCTATGTACCCAATTTTTTGTGCATTGATAACACTATGATCCGTTTTTATCACCTATTCATATGGTATTTGCTTTCTTATCTATTATATATAGTTCTGTATTTTCCCTTATAATCCTTTGTTATATTCTTACGAAGATAATTCAAATAGTACTACTGTTTTTGTATATTTTATACATCGTTTTCTTGGGAAGAAAAAGCTGTATCATTGATAATGCTCATTATTTTAAGACTTACCTCTAGGTTCAGCCTGTCATTAGAATTGGATATGTCCAGTTTTGTTATCTGTTGTATTTTTTGTATTCTATAAAGTATTGTATTGTAATGTATATACATCTTTTCTGATACTCTTTTTAAATTCCCTCCGCATTCAAAGTACATGGAAAGAGTCCTAATGAGTTCTCCGTCTTTTTGCGCATCATATTCGGAAAGCGGCTCAATGGTTTCTTTGTAGAATCTTCGTATCTCCGACTCCTGATGCTCCATACAAAGAAGTCTAAATATTCCTAAGTTATCATAATGTATTATTTTATCATTATTAAATATCTTTGCAAAAGACAGTGCTTTCTTTGATTCCTCCATGCTTTTCCACAAATCACTTAGTTTCTCATAGCAACGCCCTATACCCGTAAATGGAGAGATATAATTATAGCTTTGTTTTATATCTTCAACTATTCTTTTTACTATTTCTATGTTTTTATCTTTTATACACTTTCCTCCATTAATATCTCTAAAAGCCAAAACTATGGTCAAAGTACTGCCTTTGCAACCAGAGAGAAGCCTTATATCCTTGTCTTTTATGGATGCTTCAATAGTTTCTGTTAATTTGTTTTTAAATTGAGTGCCATTTTCCTTGGGACTGTCATAAAAATGGCTTTCCAAGTCATCTATATATATTAAAAATACTGCATATTGATAGTCTACATCCAATCCAAATATGTCAGCTTGCTTTATGGAGGCTGATCTTGCTTTTTCATCCTGAGACAGAAGGCCTTCGAGAAACTCGTTTTTGTGTCTGCTCTCCACTTCGAATATGGTTATTTGCTTCATGAGCTCCAATGCCACTACTGTGCAAGCATATTGAATAGCTCTTACATCAACTGCAGAAATTTCTTTAGTTTTCTCCCAGATATGTATTTCTCCATATAATCTTTTGCCTGCTACTATAGGGAATATACATCTTCTAATGCCCTTGCCTTCAATTCTATCCTTGAACTTTTTACAGGGTTCTTCTGTTGAAATGTCCAGACACAAATCAGTATATACATTATCCCCTTTTATTACGCCCTTGATTTGCTTATCAAGGATAATCCTTTCTTCCTCAGAAGCTATTATGACTGATTTGGAAAAAATATTGTCCTTGATTGCTATTGGATTTTTGATTATGCAATGCAATGTATCTGCAATTTCTTTAAGCCCGCCTCCTGAGAGAACCACATCAGTTATTTTCTGATGTATTTCATCCATTCTCATCAAGGCATCTGATTGTTTGCTGTAGATCTCAAGCAGTATAGCGTTCATTACGTCAGAGAAAGATATATCATAAGGAAGCTCAATAATGGGAAACCCAAACTTATTTGCTTCTTCCTCCATCGCTTTGGGTACTTCTTCTAGGTACCTCTTAGTTTTTATGGCTATGCCGGATAAACCCTTGCTATTTAATAGGGGAATAAGGTCTTTTTGTGCTTTTATATCATCCTTAATGGAATAGGCGGTGGTGATGAGAATCTCTCCGGATCTTACCCAATCCAAAATATCCGGCACTTCCATTATGTTAGCGCCTGTTATAACTTTGGAAGCCCCTCTTTCTCCTGCGACTATCCTTGCATTTTTCATTATGTTATGTTGCATTAATTCTCTTACGGTTATTCCTCTTTCATTAATCATTAACTATGCCTCCGGTAAAAATACAAAGCAGAGCTTCTAAAACTCCTCCACCAATGGCTCCGGCTTTGTCTGATATAGTATAACAGTTTACCTTGTCTCCTCTAGGGTCTATTGTTTCTCTCATTACATTATCCCCTTAAGCTTTTCCGAAGTGGCAGGCGGGGTAGGTGCATATTTTGCACTGGGTGCAAAGACCGCCGTAGCCCAGAGCTGCTATGTCTCGCTTCTTGATCCTCTCACCTGCCAGCACTCTGGGGAATATTAGATCAAATATAGTGGTTTTGTGATACATGCCGCATGCAGGGAGCCCCATGATGGGCTTATCCCCGAGATAAGCCATCATGAACATGGCTCCCGGGAGTACCGGTGCACCGTAGCTTATGACTTCTGCACCTGTGAGTCTTATACCCTCCGGTGTTACATCATCCGGGTCTACCGACATTCCTCCGCCGGTTACTACTCCATCAGCTCCGTTTTGGATATGCTCAAGTATAGCTGTTTTGATCTTTTCTGCATCGTCGGGAGCAAATTTTATATCCATGAGCTCCGCTCCGTACTCTGCCATTTTTGCTTTAAATACTGGAGCAAATTTATCTTCTATACGACCATAGAAAACTTCATTGCCGGTTATGACTACTCCCAATTTCATCTTCTTATATGGTTTTATCTGTATGACTGCTTCTTCTCCTATGCAGCTCTTCTCTACTTCCTCTACTTTATATCTTTCAGTTATTAGTGGTATGATCCTTGTCCCCGCTACTAGTTGCCCTTTTTTTACTGGAGTGTTGTCTTGAAGTGATGCCATGCTGATGTGCTCAATTCCGTTTATTTCATAAAGCAGTTCCTTGCGAACCTTCAGCAAGCCATCGTACTCTGCCTTGAAGCTTACCTTACCTTCCATAGGCTCGGTAAGATGGATGCCTTTACCGGCAGCAGCATTGGCCAATCTCACAGCTGCTTCGTTTTCGTGGATTTGATCCTCATTGAGCTCTAGGAGAAAGATATGATCCTTTCCCATATTTTTTAAAACTTCTATGTCTTCTTGTGTTACTATATGCCCTTTTTTAAACGCAGGGCCTTTAAAGTCGCCAGGTACAATTTTTGTCATATCGTGTCCCAATACCATACCTATACTATCTTCCACTCTAACCTTTTTCATAACCACGCCTCCAATTATATGTTAATTAGCTACAAATTTTTTGCATTATTTTATGTTTAGTATGTATATTCTATATAGTATTTAAAATTCCTCTTTGTGACAAAAAATAATAAAGCCTCCCTATTATGGGAGGCTTATGTTTAATGAAGTAGGATTCGTGATTTTGTCACTTTTTATTTATCTTCCGGTAAAACTTTATTCAATATTATTCCTACTATTGCGCCAAGAGCCATTCCTGCGAGCTGGAATATTTTGAAGTCAAATACTGCGCCGCCGATACCAAATACAAGTATAACGGCTCCTATTATAAGGTTTCTGTTAAGTGAGAAATCAACTTTGTTTTCGACAACTGTTCTAATACCTATGGAAGCTATCATACCAAATAATACTACGGATATACCTCCAATAACCGGTCCCGGTATTGTGGATATTACGGCGCCAAGCTTCGGAATCATTGATAATACTATAGCAAAACAAGCTGCTATTCTCATAACCCAAGGATCAAATACTTTTGTCAATGCCAGTACACCTGTGTTTTCGGAGTATGTTGTATTTGCAGGACCTCCAAGCATTGCTGCTAAGGATGTTGCAATACCATCACCCAGCAAGGTTCTATGGAGTCCCGGATCACTGACAAAATCTTCTTCTACTGTAGCACTAACTGCCAATACGTCTCCAATGTGCTCAACCATGCTGGCAATAGCTACCGGAGCTACTATGGATATTGCTGCTCCGCTGAATTTAGGTAATATGAAAGGTGGCAAACCAAACCATGCAGCTTCAGCTACCGGTGTGAAGTCAACCATTCCCATTGCCACTGCAGCTATATAGCCAACTATTAAGCCGGATAATACAGGCAGAACCTTTAAGAATCCTTTTGCAAATATGCTTACCACAATAACTGTAGCTAAGCATATACCTGCCAAAAGCCAATTATCTTTAGCCATATCTACTGCAGTAGGGGCAAGGTTCAAGCCAATGACCATGATTATTGGACCTGTAACGATTGGAGGGAAGAAGCTGTATATCAGCTTAGGACCTACAAAGTAAACTGCTACTGCTAATAATAAGTACATAAGACCTGCGATTACCAAACCACCTGTAGCATAGGCGATTCCGCCGTATTCTTGTGCCACAAGAATTATTGGTGCGATATAGGCGAAAGAGGAGCCCAAAAACACAGGCATCTTCATTCCAGTTACAAAGTGAAAGAACCAAGTTCCGATACCTGCTGTGAAAAGTGCAACAGAGATGTTAATGCCCGTTAAAATGGGCACTAGCACTGTAGCACCAAACATTGTAAAGGTATGTTGAAGTCCCATACAAGCTTGTAGAAAGGTAAGTCGCCTCTTCTTATTGCTGTATCTTTCTTGGTGTTCGGGCTTGTTGCCATTTGATTACCTCCTTTTTAAATTAATGTACGGGGACACACCGCTGCTTGCGGGTATTCCTTGCTGCGGAATGTCCCCCGGCTTCATAGTCACAGGAAATTTGTGTTGTTTCCTACTTCATTATTCGCGTTAATGTACGGCGACACACCCCTGCAGGTGGGTATTCCTTTTTGGGGTATATCCCCCGGCTCTATAGTTACAGGAAAGTTAATTAGTTAGTTAATACCACAAGTTACCTGACCTTCTCCGTCTGCGCCTTTGTTGTTTTGCACTACCTTGCAAGCTACGCTTTTGTTGTTTTTGATAGCATCCAGAACTTTCTCTGCGCTTAATGGGAGGGAGTTGATTCTTATGCCTATTGCATTGTATATTGCATTGGCTATCGCAGGTGCAGTAGGTACCATTGCCGGTTCGCCTACGCCCCTGGCTCCATAGGGACCTGTTATTTCGGGGATTTCCAACATTCTTATGACCATTTCAGGAACATCCCTTACAGCTGGTATTTTGTAATCTACAAAGTTAGGATTCTTTACTTTGCCTTTTTCCATTATTTGATGTTCTAGTAAGGCTGATCCTATCCCTTGTATTATACCACCTTCTATTTGTCCTCTGCAAAGCTGAGGATTGATTACTTTTCCTACATCATAAGCAGCTGCTACTTTTATAACCTCTATTTGACCTGTTTCCATATCTATTTCTATTTCTATTGCCTGAGCTCCAAAGGTCCAAAAAGCTACCGGTTTTTCGCCTTGACCTGTTTCTTTGTCTGTATTTCTTACGTTTGGAGGTATGAAGGAGCCTCTTCCCATTATGGGACCATGTACTCCTGAGCCGTCAGGCATTTCTAATCCCAGAGCCATGGAAGCTATAGATTTTTTCTTGTCCGGATAAATAGAAGATACTACATGTTCATCTCTAAGCTCTAAATATTCAGCCGGAAGACCCAAGCCTATTGAACCCAGCTTAATAAGCTGTTCTTTGGCATCCTCAGCAGCTTTTTTCACTGCATTTCCTGCGCAGTAGGTTATACGGCTGGCAACAGTCTGCCATTCATAAGGTGTTACATCCGTATCTCCGGTTATAATGCTGATTTTTTCTACAGGTATTGTAAGAACTTCTGCTGCAATTTGCGTCAAAGCAGTATTTGAGCCCTGCCCCAAATCCATAGCTGTCACCATTAAATTTGCAGTGCCATCTTCATTTATCTTAATGAGTGCTGCAGATGCAACATTGTTTGGCTGAGATGGTGCTTTGTACATGCAGGCTATGCCCTTGCCTCTCAATTTGTTGGGACCTGAGGCCTTATTGGTTTTGCCCCATTCTATGTCCTTTTCTGCAGCTTCGATGCATTTAGTAATACCTACGTTATAAAGCTGCTGGCCTGTAACTGTGTGACCCCCATCTTTTATTGCATTTATCTTTCTAAATTCTACAGGATCCATGCCCATTTGGATGGCTATCATGTCAAGGTTTTGCTCTATTGCGAAGTGAATCTCTGACATTCCAAAGCCTCTGTAAGGTCCTCCCACTGGTTGGTTGGTGTATACGCAATAGGAGTCTGCCTTTACATTTGGTATATCATAAGGTCCTGAGGAAGCGTAACCACCTGCCCTGGCAATATTTACACCATATTCTGTATAGGCGCCACCTTCCCAGTAGAAAGTATTTTCTTCTGCTACGATACGCCCATCCTTTTTTACTCCTGTTTTTATTTTAGCAACACAGCCCTGTCTAACAAAGCTGCCAACCATGTCTTCTTCTCTTGTATAGGTTAACTTTACCGGTCTCCCCATGCATTTTTGTGATAGAGGAATAGTTATGCCTTCCAGGGTTGTTCCTGCTTTTCCTCCAAAGCCTCCCCCAACTGCCGGTGTGACAACTCTTACCTTGTGAAGAGGTAATTTGAAAGCAACGGATAATGCTTTTCGTACTGCATAGGGTGATTGACATGCAGACCAGACAGTAACCTTTCCGGTGGGCTCTGTCAATGCGATTACAGAGTGATTTTCTATGGGGGCGTGCTGTATATGGGGAACATAGAATTCATTCTCCATTATATAGTCTGCTTCTGCAAAGCCTTTATCAATATCACCTTTTCTGATTTTGTAGTGATTGCTAATGTTGGTGCCTGGCTTTGGGAAGAAGATAGGACCATATTTATAGTTTCCCAAGTCTTCGTGCAAAAGAGGTGCATCATGCTTGATAGCATCCATAGCGTTAAATACACCGGGAAGCTCCTCATATTCTACTTCTATCAATTCTACAGCTTCCTCTGCTATTTCTTCGCTGATTGCAGCTACGGCTGCCACTGCTTCCCCAACAAATCTAACCTTGTCTGTGGCTAAAAAAGTTTTGTCCTCTAAATATAGACCTACTCTATTTGGTACATCTGCTCCTGTTATTATAGCCTTAACGCCTTCTAATGCGGCAGCTTTGGAGGTGTCAATCTTTAAAATCTTTGCATGGGCGTAGGGGCTTTTCTTTATCTTAGCGTATAGCATGCCTGCCATTTTTAAATCGTCTACATATTTTGCATAGCCTGTTACTTTTTCCAGACCATCTACTCTTTTGACCTCATGACCTACATATTTTAACATCTTTTCCCCTCCCATCAATTAATCTGACCTGCTGCTTCTTTGATTGCATCAAGTATCACTTTGTAGCCTGTGCAGCGACAGAGATTTCCGCCTATGGCTTCTTTTATATCGTCTTCACTGGGGTTAGGATTTCTCATGAGAAGTGCCTTAGCGGACATGAGCATACCTGGCGTACAATACCCACATTGAAGAGCAGCATTTTTTATAAAAGTATCTTGCAAAGGATCCAAAACCCCACTTTTTGCAAGTCCTTCTACAGTCATTATATCCTTGCCGTCAGCTTCAACTGCAAGCATCATACAAGAGTTAACAGCTTTGCCATCGATTATAATAGTACAAGAGCCACATTCCCCTGCGCCACAGCCTTCCTTGGCGCCGGTAAGATTCAAGTCTTCTCTTATCATTTTTAGAAGTGTTTTATTAGGTTCCACTTCCAAATGAACCTTTTCACCATTTATAGTAAAGGATATCTCATGTTTCATATTATCTATCCCTCCTGATTTCTACTTGTATAATTCAAGGGCAGCTAATACTGCTCTTTTGAGGCTTATTCTGATCATATCAAGCCTGTATTCCTTGCCTGCTCTGACATCACTTATTGGTGTAACTTCAGAAGTTGCTGCATCCATAGCAGGTATCAATGTGTTTTCGTCAACTTCGCTCAAGCTGTTCAGTATTTCTTCAGCCTTTGGACCTCTGAGAATTGTTGGTGCTACTGCAGCATATGCAATCTTCCATTGACCTTCATTGCAAAAAGCAGCAACTGCCACTGTTGCAAGGTCCACGTCTTTTCTTCTTGCATGCTTATAATAGGAGCCTCCATTTTGGCCCTTTATGGGAGGAAGCAGTATTCCTAAAACAATTTCTCCCGACTTTAGGTCAATTTTTCTAACGCCTAAAATGAAATTTTCAATAGGAACTAGCCTAATGCCATCTTTGTTAAAGATTTTTACCTTTGCAGAGAGCACATATAAGGGGGCTATAGTATCTCCAGAGGGTGAAGCATTGCAGACATTGCCTACTATGGTAGCTCTGTTTCTGAGCTGATAAGAGCCCACCTCATGAGCTGATTGTGCAAGAATCCTATATTTCTCCAAGACAATTTTGCTGCAGATAACTTCATTCATAGTAACTGCAGCACCAATAAATAATCCTTCTTCTGTGTATTCAATTTTTCTCAACTCGGATATACCTTTTATATCTACAACAACTTGAGGCTTTATGAGATTGTCTCTCATTCTGACCAAAAGGTCTGTTCCCCCATTAAGTATTTTTGCACCGTCCCCGTATTGCTGAAGTATATCCGCCACCGCTTCCATAGTTGATGGTTTAACATACTCAAAGTTCTTCAAAAATATCCACCTCCATTGATTTCAATGTCTATATATTGTAAAATTCTACAATATATTAAATATACCTTTGTATAATATATCTAAAAAGTTAAAGAATAAGACCTTTTGATATTAGTTATATTATATATAAAAAACAACCCTACACTGTTAACCAATAAGGAACGGGGACACACCGCTGCTACGTGGGTATTCCTTGCTGCGGAATGTCCCCGAGTATAATGCGATATGTCCCCAGTTTTATATCCTAATTTACTACATTGTTACTACTGTGCCCGCTTTGCCTTCTAAAGCATCAACAGCTTTGTACAGCGAAGTGATTATAGCCTTCTTGCCTGGCTTGGATTTTGCGAAGTTAACAGCCGCCATTACTTTTGGAAGCATACTGCCCGGTGCAAAATGTCCTTCTTCTATGAGCTTGTAAGCTTCTTCTACTGTCATAGAATCCAAATCCTTCTGGTTGGGCTTTTTGAAGTTGATACAAACCTTTTCAACCTCTGTAAGAATTACTAGCACATCTGCATCTACATCTTCAGCCAATCTCTCTGCGGCTAAATCCTTGTCAATAACTGCCGCAACGCCTTCCAAAGATCCATCTTCCTTTTCTACTACGGGAATACCGCCGCCGCCAACAGTGATGACTATTGTGGAATCCCAGAGCCTCTTTACTGAATCCAATTCAACAATTTTAACAGGATTGGGTGAAGCAACGACTCTTCTCCAGCCTCTTCCTGCATCTTCCTTCATCACATAGCCTTTTTCATCAGCAATTCTCTTTGCTTCTTCTTCGCTATAGAAAGGGCCAATGGGCTTTGTAGGATTTTTAAATGCCGGATCATTTTTGTCAACTACTACCTGCGTAACCAATGTTACTACAGGGACGTTCTTGCCTAATTTGGCAAGTTCAAATTTCAATGCCTGCTGTATATGGTATCCTATGTAGCCTTGACTCATAGCTCCGCATACGTCGAAAGGCATAGCAGGAGTAACGGAGGATGCAGCCTCAGAAGCAAGAAGTATTCTTCCTACTTGAGGACCGTTTCCGTGAGCAATGGCTACTTCGTAGCCCTTTTTACTTATTTCTGCTATATAGCTTGCTGTCTTTGTTACAACCTCTAATTGG
>JAQUTA010000079.1 GCA_028709965.1 Lutispora sp. | reverse complement strand
AAATTTTGCCAGGATTATTTTAAGGATACGGAGAAAAGAAACCCTACTATTACGGAGATAAAAGTTATAGATACTTACTGGTCTGATCACTGCAGACATACAACCTTTAATACAATTATTGACGAGGTTGTTATTGAAGAAGGTAAATATAAGGAAGTTATAGAAAAGGCTTTTGAGCTTTATAAAGAGGGCAGAAGTTTTGTATATAAAGAGAAAGAAAAAGAAATTTGCCTCATGGATATGGCTCAGATGGCTATGAGGGAAATGAGAAAAAAAGGGCAGCTGGATGATTTAGAAATATCAGATGAAATAAATGCATGCAGTATAGAGGTGGAAGCAGAGGTTGACGGCAGAACAGAAAAGTGGTTGGTAATGTTCAAAAATGAGACTCACAATCATCCCACTGAGATAGAGCCTTTTGGAGGAGCAGCCACTTGCTTGGGTGGAGCCATTAGAGACCCGCTATCAGGCAGATCCTATGTCTATGGAGCTATGAGAATCACAGGGAGCGGAGATCCTAGGACTCCTGTAGCTGATACTTTGCCCGGCAAGCTACCACAGAGAAAGATTACTACTACAGCTGCAGCAGGCTATAGCTCCTATGGAAATCAGATAGGTCTTGCAGCAGGACAAATAGCTGAAGTTTATCATGAAGGCTTTATAGCAAAGAGGATGGAGCTGGGAGCTGTGGTAGGTGCCGCGCCAAAGTCTAATGTTGTAAGAAAGGCTCCAATCAATGGAGATATAGTTATTTTATTGGGAGGAAGAACCGGCAGGGATGGCTGCGGTGGAGCTACAGGTTCTTCCAAGGAGCATGATGAAGAGTCCCTTGCAAAAAGCGGAGCAGAGGTGCAAAAAGGGAATGCGCCCATAGAAAGAAATATACAAAGGTTATTCAGAAATCCAAAGGTCAGCACCATGATAAAAAAATGCAATGATTTTGGTGCTGGAGGAGTGTCTGTGGCCATTGGGGAGTTGGCGGATGGTCTTAATATAAACCTTGATGCGGTGCCTAAAAAGTATGAGGGTTTGGATGGCACTGAGCTGGCAATATCCGAATCTCAGGAGAGAATGGCAGTTGTAATCAGCCCTGAGAATAAGGAAGAATTTATACGTCTGGCCGGTGAAGAAAATCTGGAAGCTGTTGTGGTGGCACAGGTTACTGATGAAAACAGATTGACTATGAACTGGAGAAACAGTGCAATAGTAGATATAAGCAGAAAGTTTTTGGATACCAATGGCATAAGGCAAAAAACCAATGTGAGGGTTGTAATGCCTGAGGAAGAGAATAGCTTTTATAAGAGCAATGACAAAAAAGTTGAAACTGTAGATATAAAAAAAGCATGGCTAAAAAATTTAGAGGATTTGAATGTATGCAGCCAAAAGGGTCTTGTGGAGAAGTTTGATGCTACAGTTGGCTCAAATACAGTATTGATGCCCTTCGGTGGAAAGCATCAGGCAACACCAAGCGAAGGACTTTTGATGAAGCTGCCTGTTCTAAGCGGAAATACAAGTACAGCAACAGTGATGACCTATGGATACAATCCTTATATATCAAGCTGGAGCCCCTTCCATGGTGCTATATATGCTGTAATCCATGCAGTATCAAAGGTTGTAGCAATGGGTGGAGAATATAAGAGGATTAGATTGACTCTTCAGGAATATTTCGAAAAACTGGGCAAGGATGAGGAGAAATGGGGAAAACCTTTCTCTGCTCTTTTAGGAGCCTATATGGTACAAAATAGACTGGGAATACCTGCTATTGGAGGTAAGGATAGCATGTCCGGTACCTTCTTGGATCTTAATGTACCTCCTACCTTAGTATCTTTTGCCCTAGCACCTATGGATGTAGGCAATACAATATCCCAAGAGTTCAAGAACTTTGGTAGCAATGTGGTGCTTTTGCCTGTAGTGAGAGATGAAAATGATATGCCGGATTTTGAAGCCTTGAAAAAAATCTATGATAGGATCCATGAACTTACTTTAGCAGGTCACGTTCTATCCTCTTCTACTGTAAAAGAAGGTGGAGTAGCCTCTGCATTAACTAAGATGTGCTTTGGAAATAGAATAGGGATGAAGGTTTATGGGAATCATGATTACGAAAAGTTTTTCTCACCGGACTTTGGTTCTATAATATTGGAATTGGGAAAGGAATCAGATGTTTCAACTCTATTGTCGGGTGTACCATACATTCACCTTGGAGAGACTTGGAACAAAGATGTAATTGACATAGATGGAATTCAAATCAGTCTGACAGAAGCTTATGATTCATGGAGCAAACCTTTGGAGGCTATATTTCCTACAAAGGGAGAAAAAGCAGATAATATATTTCATGTAGAATATAAAGAGAGAAATATTAAAAAACCCAGCACAAAAATCTCGATGCCAAGAGTATTAATACCTGTTTTTCCAGGAACCAATTGTGAGTATGATACAGCGAGAGCTTTTGAGGATGCAGGAGGCAAAGCAGATATTATGGTAATAAAAAATATTACCTCCAAAGATATTGAAGAGTCAGTAATGGAATTGGTCAAGAGAATCAGAACTTCTCAGATAGTGGCGCTTCCCGGAGGCTTCAGCGGAGGGGATGAACCTGGAGGTTCAGGTAAGTTCATTGCGGCAGTATTTAGAAATGATTATGTGAAGGAAGCTGTTATGGAGTTTTTAAATAGCAAAGATGGCTTGATGATAGGTATATGCAATGGCTTTCAAGCACTTATAAAACTTGGTCTTTTACCTTATGGAAAAATAAGTGATATGAATGAGAATAGTCCGACTCTTACCTATAATAAAATAGGGCGCCATGTATCTCAATTGGTGAGGACAAAGGTTACTTCTACCTTGTCGCCCTGGTTTGCGTATTCTAACATAGGAGATATTCATACAATACCTGTATCTCATGGAGAAGGCAGATTTGTGGGGAATGAAAACTTGATAAGAGATATGGCAGCAAAAGGCCAGATAGCGGCTCAATATGTAGATATTGATGGAAATGCTTCAGCAGAAATACCATACAATCCCAATGGTTCTGTTAATGCTATAGAATCTATAACCAGCCCCGACGGAAGAATACTTGGCAAGATGGCTCATTCTGAAAGGGTAGGAAAAGATGTGTATAAAAATGTGCCGGGAGATAAGGAACAAAGCATATTCAGAGCAGGAGTAGATTATTTTGCCAGATAGGCGTACGATATATATAAAAATTAACAACATAGTTCGTGTTTACGTGTATTAAATGTTGAAATTCTGAATAATAGTTCGAAAAAGGGTTGACGGCTTATCCGCTTATATGATAATATAATTTTGTCAATAAAAATTATATTATCATGTCGGATTGCTCATATAATATCGGGGATATGGCCCGAAAGTTTCTACCAAACAGCCGTAAATTGTTTGACTATGAGTGAAATGCACAGTCCATAATTTTGGAGGACGGGTTTCACTACCCGTCCATTTTAGTTTTTGTAAGAACAATGACAGAAAGGGGAAAAAATTTTGGAAAAGTATTTCAAACTTAAGGAAAACAACACTACAGTTAAAACAGAAGTTATTGCAGGCATCACAACTTTTGTAACCATGGCCTACATAATTTTTGTAAACCCATCTATTTTAAGAATGGCAGGAATGAATGCGGCAGGTGCACTGGGGGATGGAGCACTTCCTTTCAACGCTTTCAATGACCCGGTTGTTGGATCGGTAATGGCTGCTACCTGTATTTCAGCAGCAATTGGAACTCTCATAATGGGACTTTATGCAAATTATCCTTTTGCTCAGGCCCCGGGAATGGGACTCAATGCTTTTTTTGCCTTTTCAGTAGTATTAGGCATGAGCTATACTTGGCAGCAAGCTTTAGCAGCAGTTTTTATCTCAGGCTTGGTATTTATACTTATTACTCTTACTAAGATCAGAGAAATGATAATTGATTCTATTCCTATGTCTCTCAAACATGCGGTAAGCGGTGGTATAGGATTGTTTATAGCACTTATTGGCCTTAAAAATGCGGGAATTATTGTTGCTAATCCTGCAACATTAGTAGGCTTTGGAGACTTAACTGCTCCTGCTACTTTATTGGCCATATTTGGGTTGATGCTAACCGCGATACTAATGAGCAGAAATATAAAAGGTTCTATGCTGTTAGGAATTTTAGCTACAACTTTGGTGGGGATTTTCACCGGTGTAGTGGCTATTCCCGAAGGTTTCAGCTTAGTATCTGCGCCCCCAAGTTTATCCCACACCTTTATGAAGATGGATTTTGCTGGCTTATTGAAGGTTGGAGAAGGAGCTACTCTGGCTACGGCAATCACCGGAATTTTGACAGTTATACTTTCTTTCTCATTTGTAGATATGTTTGATACCATAGGAACTTTGGTAGGAACAGCTTCAAAAGCAAATATGATGGATAAGGATGGCAAGCTTCCGAGAGTCAATAAAGCTCTTATGGCAGATGCTATTGCAACTTCAGCAGGCGCTATGCTAGGTACTTCTACAGTAACAACTTATGTTGAAAGTGCAGCAGGAGTACTAGAAGGCGGCAGAACGGGTCTTACTTCTGTGGTTACATCAGCATTATTCATATTAGCTCTTTTCTTTGCTCCCTTAGTGGGCTTGGTGCCTGCAGAGGCTACTGCTCCTGCTTTGATCATCGTAGGGGTTCTTATGATGGGTGCTTTAAAAGAGATTAATTTCAATGATTTTACTGTAGCATTCCCGGCATTCCTCACCGTGGTGATGATGCCATTTACTTACAGCATTGCAAATGGTATTGCCAGTGGAATGATTGCATATCCTATCGTTAAGGTTGCTACAGGCAAGCACAAGGAAGTGCATCCCGTAGTTTATATTTTGGCAGCACTGTTCATACTGAGATTTGCTACAATGGCGGGTTGATGTTAATTGCGAATCCGATTAAGGCTAGACTTTAATCGGATTCTTTTAAAAGAAGATATATTTAGGAGGGAGATCCATGGATAAGAATCCAAAGGTTGCAATAATAATGGGCAGTGACTCAGATTTGCCCATTGTGACTAAAGCTATAAAAGTGCTCAAAGAATTTAAAGTGGATTTTGAAGTGAGAGTCATATCTGCTCACAGAACGCCAGATCAGGCTTCTAGTTTTGCCAAGGAAGCTGAAGCAAAAGGATTTGATATAATAATAGCCGCAGCAGGTAAAGCGGCACATTTACCTGGAGTTTTGGCCGCCTATACAGTACTTCCAATAATAGGCATACCGATTAAATCTTCTGCTTTGGATGGTATGGACGCTCTTTTATCTATAGTACAAATGCCGTCTGGCATACCTGTAGCTACAGTAGGAATTGATGGAGCGGAAAACGCGGGTCTTCTTGCGGTGGAGATGCTTTCAATAAAGTATGCGTATTTGAGGGAAGCCTTGAAATTCCATAGGGAAAGTATGATGCAGGGAGTAATAAAAAAAGATGAGCGAATAAGAACCGAAGAATTCTAATTAGAACTCAGGGTTTTAGGGTAGGGCGCTGGAGTTAGTTGGAAAGTTGGAAGGATAATTGAGTTGTAGGGGATGCTGCAAGGAATACCCTAATGCTAGAGGCTAGCGGCTAGAAGCTAGAGACTAAAAAAAGGGGATTATAGAATGTGTGGAATAGTTGGTATCTATGATAAAGGCAATATTAATGCAGCCAATGGGGCTTATTACGGATTGGTGGCATTGCAGCACAGAGGACAGGAAAGTGCAGGCATTGCCATAAACAACGATGGTATAATTACCTGTTATAAAGACATGGGTTACGTAAACGAAGTATTTGATGATAAGATTTTGAGCCTGCTTAAGGGGGATATGGCCATAGGTCATGTCAGATATTCTACTTCAGGCCAGAGCTTTGCTGCAAATGCACAACCTATTTTGGTTAAGTTTAAAAACGGCAATCTAGCTTTATCTCACAATGGAAATCTTGTAAATGTGGATGCTCTTCGAGATCAATTGGAGGATCAGGGCATGATATTTAGCACCACGACAGATAGTGAAGTAATTGCAGCCTTGATAGCAAGAAGCTACAAGGGAGATATAGTAAAGGCTATACAGGATACTATAGAGACAGTGAAAGGCTCCTATGCCTTAATAATAATGACCGGTGACAAGCTAATAGCTGTTAGAGACAGTTATGGACTTCGACCCTTGGTAATCGGACGAATGAATGAGGGCTATGCACTAGCTTCAGAAAGCTGTGCCTTAGATACTTTGGGAGCAGAATTTTTGAGAGATGTAAGACCCGGTGAAATTATCATAATAGATAAGAATGGCATGAAAAGTATTGAAAGCAGCACTCTAACACCAAAAAAAGGCTGCTTATTTGAATATATATATTTCGCAAGACCAGACAGCATCATTGACGATATCAGTATGTACAAGGCCAGAGAAAATGCAGGCAAAATACTCGCCATAGAACAGCCTGCTATCGCAGATACAGTTATTTCAGTGCCGGATTCCGGAACACCATCCGCCATAGGGTATGCTAATCAATCTGGCATTCCCTACTCCGTAGGTTTAATAAAGAATAGATATGTGGGCAGAACCTTCATTCAGCCTACACAGTCTATGAGAGAGCTGGGAGTGAAATTAAAGCTTAATCCTTTGAAAGGGAATATTAAGGGAAAAAGAGTTGTAATGGTGGATGACAGCATAGTAAGAGGAACCACTAGCAGAAAGATTGTGCAGGCACTTAGGGATGCAGGAGCCACGGAAGTTCATGTAAGGGTGAGTTCACCTCCTGTAACTCATTCCTGCCATTATGGAATAGATACCCCTACCAGAGGGGAATTGGTTGGGGCAATAAATACCATAGAAAAAGTCAGGGAATATATTGGAGCAGATAGCCTTGGCTATCTAAGCCTAGAGGGACTGTTGGCCTCAGTAGGCAGCAAAGGCGAAGGCTTTTGCACCGCCTGCCTAAATGGAGACTATCCTATACCAGTGAAATAGAGAACGAGGAACGGGGGACGGAGAACACAGATTAACACTGAAAACCTCACGGATTTTCACGGAGGGGATATATGAGAGATAAAATAATATAAAGAACCGTGTAAATCTGTGCTTAAATCCGTGCAAATCAGTGTTCCTCGTAACTAATACCCATAAGGAATACCCAAGCTCTAGAAACTAGAAACTCGTAACGAATAAAAATGAGGTGAAGAAAATGGATGATAGATTGACTTACAAGAGCGCAGGAGTTGACGTAGAGGCCGGATATGAGGCTGTGAAGCTCATGCGTGAGCATGTGAAAAAGACCCACATACCTGGTGTAATGGGTAATCTGGGAAGCTTCGGAGGCTTCTTTATGCCCGATTTATCTGGCTGCAAAGAGCCGGTTTTGGTATCCGGCACCGATGGAGTGGGTACAAAGCTTCAGATAGCATTCATGATGGATAAGCATGACACCATAGGAAAAGACTGCGTTGCCATGTGCGTAAATGATATAGCCTGCCATGGAGCAAAGCCTTTGTTTTTCCTGGATTATATAGGTACAGGCAGGCTTAACCCCAAGAAAGCAGAAGCCATTGTCAAAGGGGTATGTGATGGCTGCATAGAGGCAGGCTGCGCACTGACCGGCGGCGAGACAGCTGAGATGCCCGGGTTTTATCAGGATGAGGAATACGACTTAGCAGGCTTTGCTGTAGGAGTAGTAGATAAGTCCAAGGTGATAAACGGAGAAAAAGTAAAGCAAGGTGACGTGATCATAGGGCTTCAGTCCAGCGGCATACATAGCAATGGATACTCTCTGGTGAGAAAGCTTTTCTTCGGAGTAAATGATTATAAGGTAGATTATAAGTTCCCTGAGTTGACAGGACTGCTAGGTGAAGAGCTGTTAAAGCCAACGAGGATATATGTGAAAACTATTCTTAACATTTTAGAAAAGCATGAGATAAAAGGTATAGCCCATATAACCGGCGGCGGCTTCATAGAAAACATTCCAAGAACCATTCCTAAGGGGTTAGAAGCAAGGATAGAGCTTGGAAGCTGGGATATACTACCCATATTCAGCTTGATGAAGGATTTGGGCAAGATTGAAGATCAGGTACTATATAATACCTTCAACATGGGCATAGGTCTTGTTATGATAGTAAATAGGGCTGAAGCTGACGGTGTAATGTCTTCCTTAAAAGCTATGGGAGAGAAAGCATGCATCATGGGAGAGATAGCAGCCGGAGAGGAAGGTATCGAGCTTTGCAAAAAGTAAAAATCGGGGTTCTGATTTCCGGAGGCGGAACTAATTTGCAGGCTTTGATAGACAGTGTTGAAAAAGGTGATATAAACGGTGAAGTTTCTGTAGTCGTATCTGATAAAAAAGGGGTTTATGGAATAGAAAGAGCCAAAAAACATGGCATAAATACAGTTGAAATAGATAAAAAGAGCTTTGCGGATAAAGATGAGTTTATGAAAGCCATAATAAGCAATTTAGAAGAACGTAATGTGGAGCTGGTAGTATTAGCAGGTTTTTTGAGCATCCTATCTATAGAGTTTATAGAAAAATACAGGAACAGGATAATAAATGTCCATCCTTCACTAATACCTGCTTTTTGTGGAGAAGGCTATTATGGACAAAAGGTACATAAGGCTGTTTTGGAATATGGAGCTAAGATCTCCGGTGCCACTGTCCATTTCGTTGATGAGGGCGCTGATACAGGACCCATCATATTGCAGGAGGCAGTCAAGGTAGAAGAAGATGATACCCCAGAAACCCTGGCGGCTAGGGTATTAACTATAGAGCATAAGCTATTGCCCCAAGCAGTACGGCTATATTGCGACGGAAATTTAAGTATAGACGGAAGAAAAGTAAGGGGGACGGAGAACACGGATTCACACTGAAATCACACTGATTTACACAGAGGGGAAATCCATATCGCAAACTAGATGCAGTGCTAATATATATTCTATGTGCTGAGGATATTTTGTAGGGAATAGTAATGACGTATGGTAAATAAAACATTCTTTCAGTGCAAATCTGTGAAAGATCCCGTGAGAATCTGTGTTCTCCGTAACCCAAGACCCCGGAGGCATACTTTAATTTATATAAAGAAAGGTGGTTATTATGATTAAACGTGCAATTATTAGTGTTTCAGATAAAACAGGAATAGTTGACTTTGCTAAAAAGCTTGAAAAAATGGGAGTTGAGATAATATCTACGGGAGGTACTGCAAAGGCTTTAGCAGATGCAGGTATCAAGGTAATATCTATATCAGATGTTACAGGTTTCCCTGAATGCTTAGATGGTAGGGTAAAAACTCTCCATCCCAATATTTTTGCTGGTTTATTGGCAATGAGAGGGAAGCAGGAGCATATGGATACTCTAAAAGAACTCCATATAGATACTATTGATATGGTGGTGGTAAACCTTTATCCTTTCAAAAATACCATAGAAAAAGATGGAGTGCTTTTGGAAGAAGCTATAGAAAACATAGATATTGGGGGACCTTCAATGCTTAGAGCAGCAGCCAAGAACTATAAGCATGTGGCTGTTATCACAGATCCTTCAGACTACAATATGGTTTTAGAAGAATTGGTGCAAGCAGGTGAAGTTTCAGACAAGACCAAATTCCAGTTATCAGCTAAGGTTTTCAATCATACAGCTCATTATGATGCTCTAATAGCCACCTATTTGTGGAATAAGGCAGAGATGGCTAAATATCCGGAGCTTCTCACTCTAACTTTTGAGAAAGCCCAGGATTTGAGATATGGGGAAAATCCTCATCAAGGAGCAGCCTATTATAAGGATGCCTTGAAGACTACCGGGAAGCTTCATAATGCAGAGCAATTAAATGGCAAAGAACTTTCCTATAACAATATAAATGATACTAATGCAGCTTTGGAGCTTTTAAAAGAATTCAATGAGCCTGCCTGCATAGCTGTTAAGCATGCTAATCCTTGCGGTGTAGGGGTTGGAGCGAATACTTTTGAAGCATATATGAAAGCCTATGAGGGAGATCCTATATCTATATTTGGTGGTATCGTAGCTGTTAATGAAGAAGTTGATGAAAAAACAGCAACAGAACTGGCTAAAATATTCTTAGAGATAGTAATAGCACCTTCCTATAGTGATAAGGCTTTAGAAATACTAAGAGGAAAGAAGAACCTGAGAGTATTGAAGCTAGAAGGTATAAAGAACAGGCCTAAAGAAGCCTTTGAGCTGAAGAGAGTAGCTGGCGGTTTACTGGTTCAAGATTCGGATTACAAAGATTTTATGATGGAAGATATAAGCTATGTGACAGAAAAACAACCTACAGATCAAGAAATGAAGGATTTGCTATTTGCCTGGAAGGTAGTAAAACACGTAAAATCCAATGCGATTGTAA
>JAQUTA010000078.1 GCA_028709965.1 Lutispora sp. | reverse complement strand
CCTTCAAACCATCTATATCAGACATCAAAGCCATGTTCTCTAAAAACCCGGACAGTGAGCTGTCTTCATTTATTTCTTCATATTCCAATGCAGCAGAAAGAAGCTCTTTTATATTCTTCCCTCTTTCCTGCTCTTCATCATCGCCTTTTTCCAATTGTTCCAGATAGCCGCTTCTCGTTATGACTTCATCTATTACTACAGAAATGCTCTCTTTCTCTGCTATATCCATAAGCTCTGCTATGAGCCTCACAAAATCCTTGACGCTGTTTTTTGCCTTTTTTCCTATTCCATCAATGCTATCTACAAAAAGAAGTGCCTCATAAAGAGAATTGCCTGTATCTCTTGCATAAGCCTCTAGTCTATCTAAAGAAGCCTTTCCTATGCCTCTTTTGGGTACATTTATAATTCTTTTTATGCTGAGATCCCCTTCTGGGTCTTGTATTGCTCTTAAATATGCTACGACGTCCTTAACTTCCATTCTATCGTAAAAGCGATGACCTCCAACAATTTTATAGGGTATCCCTCTGGCCATACACATTTCTTCAATTACACGAGATTGAGCATTGGTTCTATACAATATGGCAAAATTCTTCAGATCCCTGTGCTCCTGGAAGGCTAATCTATCTATTTCTCCTATAATAAAGTCGCCTTCATCCCTTTCATCCTGAGCTTTGTAATAAACTATTGGCTTGCCTTCTCCATTTTCCGTCCAAAGCCTTTTGCTCTTTCTGCCATAATTATTGCTGATGACTTTATTGGCAGCATCCAAAATAGTTTGGGTTGATCTATAGTTTTGCTCCAGCTTTATCACCTTTGCATCAGGAAAATCCTTCTCAAAATTCAGTATATTTCCAATATCCGCACCTCTCCAGCTGTAAATGCTCTGATCGTCATCTCCCACAACGCAAAGATTTCTATGATCCTTTGCCAGCAGATTCACTAGCTTGTATTGGCAGTAATTAGTGTCTTGGTATTCGTCCACCATTATATACTTAAATTTTTGTTGATAATGCTGCAGTACATCTGGGTTTAAAGTGAAGAGCTCTACTGTCTTAAAAAGTATATCATCAAAATCCAATGCATTATTTGCCATAAGCTTTTTTTGATAAAGGGAATATATATCTCCAACTTTCTTCAGCCTAAAATCCCTTCCATTCTTCTCCATATACTTATCAGGTGTTAAAAGTTTATCCTTGGCTTTGGATATAGTAGACAACATTTCTCTGGGAGGAAAATTCTTCTCATTATAATTTAACTCCTTTAGGCATTCCTTCACCAGTTTCTCCTGATCACTGCTATCAAAAATTACGAAATTTTTCTTATAACCCTGAAGCTTCTCCACCTGAGTGCGCAAAATTCTTGCACAAGCCGCGTGGAACGTAGAGACCCACATATCATAAGAGCCCGAGAGTAAGCTCTGGACTCTCTCCTTCATCTCCTTGGCAGCCTTGTTTGTAAAAGTTATAGCAAGGATACTTGAAGGGTATACCCCTTTCTCATTTATCAAGTATGCAATCCTAAATGTAAGCACCCTTGTCTTGCCTGATCCTGCTCCGGCCAAAATAAGCAAAGGCCCTTCAGTATGCTCAACTGCCTCTCTCTGCTGTTTATTTAAATTATCCAAAAGATTGTTCATCATGACCTCCAAAATATGTTATCCCATGTGTTTCATTCTTATATTTTATAACAACGGAAGTAATTGCACAAGCAATTACAACACACCGTTTCAAGGTGAATTGCCACGCAGGGGCAAGAGAAGGTGCCCTGGGGCACAACGAGGCTTTAGCCTTGTTATATTATACCTCAAGAATATTCAATCCTAGCATCTATAAGAAAAAATACAGAATTTCATAGCATAATCATTTTTATTATGCAAAAACTAAGAATGAATTATTGAAAAGAGGTGTTACAATGGATAAAGGCAAGAAAATAATTGAAAGAAATGTAATAGATGAGACTTATAACGGCGCTGATTATCCTATTATAGAAAGAGAGTACAATGCTTATTATTTTCCTGAAAACTATAATCCGGATAATATGGAAGACCAAAGCAATGCTATAGCAAACTGTGTAGAAGATCATTGCAAGGTCAAAGTCTGGAAAGATGTTAAGACAAAATAGGAGGGCTATGCGCCCTCTCAAATTTTTTTTAATACTGCTATAACCAAAGATACCAAAATAAGTATTCCACCGATTACTCCGCTGAAAAATATGGTTTCACCCAATATAAAATGGGCCATGATCAATGTAAAAAGGGGTTCCCCTAAAAACAATAAGCCTACGCTTTCCGGACTGGCTACTTTTTGAGCCCTAGTCTGGCACAGAGTAGCCAAACCTGTGCATAAAACTCCTATTACCATTATTGGAATCCAAGCCCTCCTAATATACTCCATGCTGAATCCTTCAATAAGCACTACCGCCAATATACTGCATATAGCAACAACTCCCAGCTGAATCAAAGTCAGCAAAGTATCTTCTATGTCTTTGCCATACCTATCCAAAGCTAATATATATACTGTATAGATTATTGATGAGCCAATGGCAAGCAAATCTCCAAAGTTAAAGCCATCTCCGTTAATCCCTGATATGAGACTCATTCCTACCAAAGACATCCCTACACTTATAATTGTCCATTTCGAAGGAGCCTGCTTCTTTATTATGGTATGAATAAGAGGGATAAACAACACGGATAAGGACACCAAAAACCCGGATTTAGATGCACTGGTGTATTTCAGACATATCAGCCCAAAAGAATATGCTCCAAACACTAAAAGTCCTAATGGTATGCCAACCTTTAAATCCTGTTTTCTAATCCTGGCAATATTCTTCGGCTGTAAAGCAAAAACAAAAATAACACCTATAACAAATCTTCCCATGAGAAGATGAAGGGGAGGAACCGTTCCTATATACATTTTGATCATTATTGTACTAAGAGCCCAAGCAAAGGCGGTTATCAGCAACTCTGCATAAGCTCTGATTCTTTTTATTTCCAAGGCTTCCAAGTTAATTTCTGTCATTTAATTATCTCCTATTAGTATTATCACTATTTGATTATATCAAATAGAACTAATATTAACAATGACCATTGGCCTCTACCCTAATAATACTGGATACCTCATTAACTACATCCATATATTTTATAAATTCAATAGCCTTTTTGAAGCTGCTTTCTTTTACCTTAGATGTGATCCAAACTATTTCTGCTCTTTCTCCTTCTGTTTTTTTCTGAAGCACAGATTCTAGGCTCACTCCATAATTCCCAAAAACTCCGGCAATTTTGGCTAATACCCCTGGTCTATTTATCACATCCAATCTTAAATAAAAGCTAGATTCGGGCTCCTCCGCAAAAGCTTTTACATCAAAGCAGCTGCAGTTTGGCAGAGTTTTATTGTCTAATACAATTTGCCTGGCTATTTCCATAATATCTGATGCTACTGAATTGCCTGTTGCCATTTGACCTGCTCCTGGGCCATAAAACATAAGCTCACCTACAGCCTCCGAATTCACAAATACTGCATTGTTTACTCCATTTACCGAAGCCAAAGGATGCTCTGCAGGAAGCATCACCGGACTCACTGCTACCTCCAACTTACCATCTATCTCCTGAGCAATTCCCAATAGCTTTATTGTCCACCCCAAATCCTTGCCATACAAAATATCGCTCTTACTTACTCCTGATATACCCTCTCGCCTTATCATATTAATATCCAGCTTTGTATGAAAACCTATGGAAGAAAGTATAGCCATTTTGTATGCTGCATCATAACCTTCCACATCCGCGGTAGGATCCGCTTCTGCATATCCCTTAGCCTGAGCTTCCTTTAGAACATCCTCATAACCGCTGCCTTCCTGAGTCATCTTTGTCAATATATAATTAGTTGTGCCATTTACAATTCCCATTATTCTTTTCACCTTGTCAGTGCATAGAGATCTTTTAAATGCTCGAATTATAGGGATTCCCCCACAAACGCTGGCCTCAAAGCCAAAACTAAGTCCATTATTATCTGCCTTTTCCAAAATAGAGCTGCCTTTTTTGGCCATCAGCTCTTTATTAGCTGTAACAACATGCTTGCCATTCTCCAATGCCCTCATTATATATGAATAAGCAGGTTCTTCTCCTCCCATGAGCTCTACTACTATATCAATATCTGAATTTTCTAGTATATCTTCCGGCTTGGTGGTAACCATTCTATCTGGCACATCAATAAGTCTTTTCTTTGACATATCCCTCATGAGGATTTTTTCCACTACTATCTCTGCTCCCACCTGTTTTTTAATTGCTTCAAAGTTTTCTGTCAAAACTCTATAAGTGCCTGTTCCAACTACACCGAAACCAAGTATTCCAATTTTGATTTTATCTTTTTTCATCCTAATTACCTCCAATGCTTTCCGTCGGTAACACATGTTTTTAGCAATATGTGTGCCACATGCGTACGTGTGTATTCATATAATATACATTGTATCAGCATTTTTCTTGTTTTGCAATGGTCAAAAAATATTTACGCCGTTCCCGAAATAGGGAACGGCGCATTATTACTTTATTTTTTATAATCGTAAAAGCCTTTGCCTGTCTTTCTGCCAAGAAGGTTTGCTCTTACCATCTTCCTAAGAAGGGGATGAGCTCTGTACTTAGAATCTCCGAATTCCGTATATAGAACCTCCATTATGGCTAGACATACATCATTGCCTATAAGGTCTGCCAATGCCAAAGGTCCAATAGGATGGTTGGCACCAAGCTTCATTGCCTCGTCAATATCTTCTGCTTTGGCAACTCCTTCTGCCAAAATACCTACAGCTTCATTTATCATGGGTATGAGTATTCTGTTTACTACAAAGCCGGGAGCTTCTTCAACTTCTACAGGTTTTTTACCAATTTGCTCGGACAATTGGAATATCTTATCTCTGGTTTCCTGAGAAGTAGCTATACCCTTTATTACCTCAACAAGCTTCATTAAAGGTACAGGATTGAAAAAGTGCATACCTATTACTTTGTCAGGTCTGTTTGTTGCACTGGCTATTTCAGTTATGGACAGGGATGAAGTATTTGTAGACAAAATTGCCTCTGGTTTGCATATTTTGTCCAGCTCTGCAAAAAGCTCTTTCTTTAGATGAAGCTCCTCTACTGCAGCTTCAATGACCAAATCTGCATCCTTAGCTGCTTCAAGTTCCTGGGCAGATTTAATGTTTCCCAGTATGCGATTTTTTTCTTCTTCTGTCATCTTGCCTTTTTGTACTAGCCTATCCAATCCTTTAATAATGATTTTCATACCTTTGCCTGGAGTTCTTTCTCTCATGGTAACTTCAACACCAGCTTGAGCAAAGGTTTGCACTATGCCGGTGCCCATAGTGCCGGATCCCAATACAAATACCTTCATCTGATATACCTCCATTAATTTTTAAAATTTGCTTTGCGCTTTTCTATAAAGGCTGTCATGCCTTCTTTTTGATCGCTGTTTTCAAAGCATGAGGCGAAAAGCTGGTTCTCTATAACTACACCTGAATCAACATCTGTTTCAATGCCACGATTTACGGCGGTCTTGCAATTTCTTACTGCTATCTGCCCCTTGGATGCAATAGATTTACCCATTTCGATGGCAGTCTGCAAAGACATTTGCTGCGGTACTACCTTGTTTACCAGTCCTATTCTCTCAGCTTCTTCAGCTCCGATGATTTCTCCGGTGAATAGAAGCTCCTTGGCTATCTTCGTGCCAACTATCCTTGGCAATCGCTGTGTACCACCAAAGCCGGGAGTTATACCTAATCCTACTTCAGGCTGACCAAATTTTGCCTTTTCACCTGCTATTATTATATCACAAGCCATAGCAAGTTCACAGCCTCCCCCAAGAGCATATCCGTTTACAGCTGCAATAACAGGTTTATCAATTGTCTCTATCTTTTTGAAAACTCTTGAGCCTAATTCTGCAAATTTCTTTGCTTCTGCTGGAGTCATGTCATTCATTTCCTCTATGTCCGCACCTGCCACAAAGGCTTTGCCCTCTCCTGTCATAACAATTACATATATTTCTTGATTTTTCTCCAGATCACCCAATGCAGCTTCCAATTCCTGCAATACTGACCTATTGAGAGCATTTAAGGCATTAGGTCTATTGATGGCTAAAATTGCCACCCTTCCATCTTGTGTAAGGGATAGATTCTTGAATTCCATGCAGTGCCCTCCTTAATTATCTTCTTTGAGTTTTTTCACCTCTTCAATGAGCATAGGAACTACTTTATAAAGATCGCCTACTATTCCATAATCAGAAACAGAGAAAATTGGAGCATCCGGGTTTTTGTTTATGGCTATAATGCAATCACTGTTTTGCATACCTGCCAAATGCTGTATTGCCCCTGATATGCCGCAGGCAATATATACAATTGGTCTAACTGTTTTGCCCGTCTGACCCACTTGGTGATCTTGAGATATCCAGCCTGAGTCCACGGCGGCACGAGATGAGCCTACGACACCACCCAAAGCATCTGCCAGCTCCTTTATTAGCTTGAAGCCTTCAGGATTTCCTAGACCTCTTCCTCCGGAAACTATATAGTGAGCATCAACAAGGTTAACTATTTGCTTTGCTGATTTTACTATTTCTTCTACATTAACTCTGATATCTTCTTGTTTGAGGTCAATCTTTACATTTTCAACAATACCCTTCCTGCTCATATCAATCTCCAGTTTTTTCATAACTCCGGGTCTTACTGTAGACATCTGAGGTCTGTGTTTGGGAGTGATGATAGTTGCCATGATATTTCCACCAAAGGCAGGTCTGGTCTGCAGAAGGATTCTCTGCTCTTCATCAATATCCAACTTTGTGCAGTCTGCAGTGAGTCCAGTATTGAGCCTTGCAGAAATCCTGGGTGCCAAGTCTCTTCCTATGTTAGTAGCTCCTATTATGAGTATTTCCGGTTTTTTCTCATTAACAAGGTTTGTTATAACTTTAGTATAACCGTCAGTGGTATAATTTTGCAATAGTTTGTGATTTGCATATATTACTTTATCTGCACCATAATGAATAAGTTCTTCGCAAATATTGTCAATCTCATGACCTAAAAGCACAGCAGATAATTCAACTCCTAGCTTATCAGCCAGCTTCCTGCCTTCTCCCAATAATTCAAGAGAAGTAAACATAAGCTTGCCCTGTCTTTGCTCTGCAAAAACCCAAACTCCCTTATAAGCTGATAAATCGGCACTTTCTTTCGCTTCTTCCCTTTCCACTAATATAGCCTCAAACTTACAGGACGCTTCACAGGCACCGCAGTTGGTACATTTATCATAATTTATAGCTGCTTTCCCTTCTATCATTTTTATAGCATCAAAGGGGCATGCTTTCATACAAAGCCTGCAGCCTCTGCATTTATCTTTTAATATTATAACGCTCATCCTTTTCCCCTCCTCTATATTAAATGCTTTTCACTAAGCTTGAAAAGCAACTCGCTAACCGTATCTCGTCCATTACCTTCTAAAATCATCCCCTGTCCCTTTGGGCTGGGAGTAAAGGTTTGTCTTACGTTAGTAGGGGAGCTGTTAAGTCCTGTTTCTTCAAGGCTGATTGCAATATCCTTTGCATTCCACATTTCAACGGTTTTTTCCTTATATGCTTCAAATATTCCTCTTACGCTGGAATATCTGGGTTCATTAAGTTCCTTAATGGTGGTCAAAAGACAAGGCATTTCTGTGGTCAAAACCTCATAGCCATCCTCTAAAGCCCTATGAGCCTTTACTTTATTACCTTCTATCTCTAAATGGGTTACATAAGTTATTTGGGGAAGTCCTAAATCTTCTGCCAACTGAGGCCCCACCTGAGCTGTATCTCCGTCAATGGCCTGTCTGCCGCAGAAAATAATATCATAATCACCTATTTTCTTTACTGCTGCTGTTAGTGTCTTAGCTGTTGCCCAGGTATCTGAGCCTGCAAAGGCTCTGTCAGATACCAATATGGCTCTGTCTGCTCCCATGGCAAGAGATTCTCTTAGGGCTACATCTGCTTGAGGTGGTCCCATTGTCAACACTGTGATATGAACATCCTCATATTTATCCTTTAACTGCAAAGCTTCTTCTAATGCATTTTTGTCATCGTGATTTATAATGCTGGGAACTCCTTCTCTAATTAAAGTTCCGGTCTTAGGGTCTATTCTCACCTCATTGGTATCTGGAACTTGCTTTATGCAAACAACTATCTTCATCACATTGCACCTCCAATTACTTCAGCAGGTTTGCAGCGATTACCATCTTCTGCACCTGTGAAGTACCTTCATATATTTCAGTTATCTTTGCATCCCTCATCATTCTCTCAATGGGATATTCTCTGATATAACCATAGCCTCCATGTATTTGCACCGCATTGGTAGTCACTTCCATAGCCGTCTCCGATGCAAAAAGCTTCGCCATAGCTGCTTCTGTCGCAAAAGGAAGCTTCTGATCCTTTTTCATAGCTGCATTATATACTAAAAATCTTGCAGCTTGAACCTTTGTAGCCATATCTGCATACATCCATTGAAGCCCTTGAAAAGCTGCCAAAGGCTTGCCAAACTGTTTTCTTTCCTTCATGTATTTCGTACACTCATCGAGGGCACCTTGGGCAATACCCAAAGCTTGGGCTGCTATTCCTATTCTTCCTCCGTCTAAAGTCTGCATAGCAATTCCAAAGCCTTTGCCTTCCTGTCCCAGCAGATTCTCCTTTGGAACTATGCAGTTTTCAAATATAAGCTCTGAGGTACTGGAACCTCTTATGCCCATTTTGTTCTCTATCTTACCTATTGAAAAACCAGGGAAGTCCTTTTCTACTATAAAAGCACTAATGCCCCTTGTTCCCTTGGCTTTATCCGTCATTGCAAATATTATATATATATCGGATTCTCCGCCATTTGTTATAAACACTTTGCTGCCATCTATCACATAATGGTTACCCTCTAAGACAGCTATAGTCTGCTGACATGCTGCATCAGTGCCTGCATTGGGCTCAGTAAGTCCAAAGGCTCCCAGATACTTGCCCTCTGCAAGGGGCTTCAGGTATTTTTCCTTCTGCTCCTCTGTTCCATATTGATATATAGGGTGTGCACCCAAAGATGTATGAGCTGAAAGTATGACTCCTGTTGTACCACAAACCCTTGATAACTCTTCAACAGCGATTATATATGACAAAGTATCTCCGCCGGCTCCTCCAAGCTCCTTTGGAAAGGGTATGCCCATCATGGCATATCTGGCCATTTTTTCTACTGTCTCTCTGGGAAATCGCTCTTCCTCGTCAATATCTGCAGCAATAGGCTTAACCTCTTTCTCTGCAAATTCACGCATAAGCGTTTTGACCATTTCCTGTTCTTTCGTAAGATTAAAATTCATCTTTATACCCTCCTTACAGTCTGCATGCATTCTGTATTATTATTACCAATTAAAAAGCATCTACATTGTTAATTATTTAGCAAATATTATGCCAAATTGAAGCGCTCCTGCTGCATGTCTTGGTTTAGCGAGACTTCTTTGTATACACTTAGCCAATATATTACCTAGTTCTATAGCATTCTGCATAAAAAATATGAGTTAATGCCGAATTTATGGCATCAACTCATATCAAATTTTTATTATATTGTTAAATTTTATACATTTAAATTATTTACTTTTTGATATGAATAAATACAGACCCACCAATACAAGTATTTGACCGCAAATCTGCAATAACCCAGGTATCTCACCTAAAAACACAACCGCCAAAAATGTGGCACCTACAGGTTCTAAAAGACTGCAAGTGGATACTGCATAAGCGGGAAGATACTTCAAAGCCCAATTGAACACAGTATGTCCCAAAATGGTGCAAAAGAAAGCCAATGCAAAGAATATTGCATAGTTCTTCGGAGAATAAGGATACAGGGGAATACCCATAAAAGCGCATCCAAGCAATAATATCAATGTGCAACTTCCATAAACTATAAAAGCATAGGGCAAAAGAGTTATTCTCTTCCTGAGTTCTCTTCCTATAAGCAAATAACCTGCTAAAAAAAACGCACCGGATAAGGCTAAAAAATCACCTATAAAAGCAGTGCCTCCAACTTTGAAATCCAATATTCCCACCAAGGCACTGCCTAATACAGCGGTAAGCACGCCTGTCAAAGAGGTTTTACTAATCTTTTCTTTGAAAAATACGAAGGAACCTGCTACTACGAATATAGGAGACATTTGTACCAAAACAGTTGATGCAGATACGGTGGTAAGCTTGAGAGAGGTAATCCAGGTTGCAAAATGCATTGCAAGAAAGAACCCGCTTACAACTGTATATAGCAAATCCTTCCTGCTTATTTGTGTCAATTCCTCTCTATGCTTGACCAATACAACAGGACCTATCATTACTACAGTAAAGAGCATTCTATAGGCAGAAATTATCATAGATGGTGCATCAGAGTATCTGACAAAAATTGATGAAGTTGAAACAGATAACACAGCCAGCATCAGTATTATATATGGATTTA
>JAQUTA010000077.1 GCA_028709965.1 Lutispora sp. | reverse complement strand
CACCTCCTTGGGAAGAAGTGTTGGCCTCTGCAGGCACATTCATCCCCAAGGCTTTTGCCGTCTCATCCCCCACAATTCCATCTGCCCTGAGGCCATGGGTCCTCTGAAACTCCTGCACTGCTACTCGGGTCTCATTGCCATATACTCCATCAATGTTGCCTTTATAATATCCCCATCTTTTTAACTTATCTTGAACTACAAACACATAATCTCCTCTGGAACCCCATTTTAGCAATATAGTTTCCATTCCATACCTGAATGGATTTACAAAATATCCAGAATACAAAAGCCCTGTTATTATGACCATAGAAAAAGCCCCAATAACAAGGAATTTATATTTTTTCAAAATCTTCCACAACATAAAAACACCTCCTGCTGTTTAAATCTATTTTTTGCAGCAGAAGGTTATTTATTCTGATTTTTAAATTAAAAAATTATTAATTGATTAACAACAATAAACAGGAAATTAATAAAGGAAAGGAAACAACTACATATAACACTATGACAGCCTGCTTCTCCATAGGTGTCAATTTATTGCTGACCTCATTTTTATCATGTGATTTCAACTTTCTGAAAGCTGATTTCAGATAATAAGTATAATTCATGCTCACATCACTCCACGGATAATCATAGCAAACATTCAACCTTCTGTAAAGTCGAATATTGTAAAATGATAAAAGAGTATGAGTAATTAGGTATTATTTCCTAAACATTTGTAAAAAACTTCTGGCGCTCTTCAACTTCATAGGCTCCTCTATTTTTATTTCCACATCGTCAATAACTGCCTTGGGATTAACATGCAAAAGCTTCTCCCCCACACCTTGACCACCAATACGGTCAGCACAACTCAAGGCTTGGGACAAAACAGGTATCCTATGCTTGGAAGAATGAGCATCACTGGCAATAAAATGAACCATTTTATGTTTAAGCAAAAGCTCCGCCGTCCTCTTGGCTTCTTTACCTGATAAGCCTGTAAGGCTGGTGCTGTTTATCTGAACCAAACAGCCCTCCATTACAAAATCATATATAATCTGGGGTTTCTCCATAATCTGTCCATTCCTCTCAGGATGAGCTATTATGGGCACAAAACCCTTTGTCCTCAAATTATAAAGAGCATCCGGGACAAATTTAGGTATCTCCATCATGGAAAACTCCACCAAGACATACCTGCTATGATTTAAGCTGCAGCACTGTCCCTGCTCCAGCCGTTGATAAGTGTCCAAAGCAAGATATATCTCATTGCCGGGTAAAACCACCAGATTTGCCAAGCGGCTATGCAGCTCGGCATTTATCAAAGAAAGTTTGTGCTCCATATCTATATTTGCATTCTCCCCTCCCATGTAATGGGGAGTAGCAATAATGGCTGTTACACCATCCTCCTCAGCTATAGCGCACATTTCCATAGTTTCTCCAAAATCAAAGGCCCCATCATCTGCTTCAAACAGTATATGACAATGAATATCTATCATTGGTCTCGGCGACCTTTCTTTTTCTTTCTATGGCTTTCATCCTCATAATATCCACCGTAATAATAGTACTTATAATAGCCTGCTCCTTTAATAGAAATCTTATTTAGCACAACCCCAAGTATATTAGCCTTGACATTAACAAGCAGCTCCTTGGCCCTCTGTGCTGCCTCTATCTCCACATTTCCTGATGCCACTACAAGAATAGTCCCATCAGCATAGCTGGAAACAATAGCTGCATCAGTGACAACTCCAACAGGAGGAGTATCCAATAACACAAAATCAAAACTCTCCTTAAGCTCCGATACCATGCTCCTCATCTTCTCCGAACCCACAATCTCAGAAGGATTGGGAGGTATGGGGCCGCTGGTCATAACATAAAGATTGGGCAGCTCCTCTACTGAGGCAATATGCTCTTCCCAAGGCAAACGCTCTGTCAGTATATTCGTCAAACCAATATTATTAGGAAGCGCAAATAACTTATGTACCTTAGGCTTTCTCAAATCCGAATCAATAATCAACACTCTGCTGCCATCCTGTGCCAACGCTATGGCAAAATTAGATACCACAGTACTCTTGCCCTCAGAGGGTCCTGCACTGGTAACAGCTATGGACTTTATGCTCTTGTCAATACTGGAAAACATCACATTGGTCCTGAGAGTTCTATAGGACTCTGCCAAAGTGGATTTGGCTCCACTATTTAATATCAAACTTCTATCTCCCAACGCTATTCACCTCCACATCCGGTATGGTCCCCAAAACAGGCAGCTCCAAAAACTTCTCCACATCGTCAGGAGTTTTGACCGTATGATCCAGATACTCTAATAAAAAGGCTAGACCTACTCCTATCATCAATGCCAAAACAAATGCAATAGCCATATTCAGCATTGGTCTTGGCTTTATGGGGGATGTAGGCACTACTGCCGGATCAATTATCTCTACATTTTGTACCTTCATAAGCTGAGCCACTTCGCTTTTGAAAATATTGGCCAGCTTGTTTGCTATAGAAGCAGCAATCTGAGGATCAAGATCCGTCACCTTGATAGTCATCATCTGTGTATCGCCTACGGAAGTGACAGCAATCTTTTTTTGAAGTGCATCCGGAGAAATACTAAGGCTTAAGTCCTTTATCACCTTTTCGGAAACCATCCTGCTCTTGGCTATCTCACTGAAAGTTTTTAACAGCTTTTGATACATGGTTATATCACTCAGCTGAAGCTCCTTGTTATCATAATATGCATTGCTACTGCCCACTATTATGGTGGTAGAAGCCTGATACTGCTTGTCCAGCACAAAATAGCTTACAATGCCGCTGGCTGCTACAGAAAAAATTACTAATAGAAGTATTATTGCTATTCTTTTTCTCAGGACAAAAAATAATTCCCGCAAATCTATCTCTTCGTACTCCATAAATACCTCCAAATATTATATTTACATACTAATTATATGTAAAATTGGTGACAAAATCAATCTACTATTGGGCTTATCAGGTATAGTCATTTATAAAAAGGCCATGACACTAAGTCAAGGCTTTTTCGTCCTTACAAACTTCAAACTATATTATAGCATCAATATTTTCACTGATATTTTTTTGATAGCCTTGAGTCTATGAAAAATGGCAAATATGGCAAGTTTCTACTGCTACCCTACATCAGCCAGCCATAGTCCTGCCTGCAGTCTATCACAGCATCCACATAGACTGTGTCACCTTTCACCTGATAGATCAGCAGATACCGCTTTGCCATTAGAAGCTTGCGATATTTGCCTGGTGGCACTAGCAGATCAGAAAGCCATGGGTTTCTTTGTGGAAAATTCTCCAGTGATTTTGCTTTCTCGCCAAACTCAGTAATGAGGTGTTGTGCCGCTGTTTCACTAACTTGCGCCAAAAAGCGGGCGTGGGACACCAACATCTGTGCCGCCTCATCAGATACAATCACTCGATAGCTTTTATCCCCGCTGTCCATGGAGTACCTCCTTGATGGCGTCCTTCATCATATTGGATACTTCGTCAACGGAATAACCGCTTTTACCGCTCAAGCGTTCTTCCTCAGTGGCAATCAAATTCTCCCGCAAACGCAGCATGCTTTCACGCCTTACAAATGTTTCAATATCCATCACCACCAAATCTCCTTCGCCATTTTTGGTTAAGTACACCGGTTCTCCAGAGCGCTTGCACAGCTCAGAAATATCATTATAGTTTTTACGGATTGCTGCAGATGGCTTTATATTCATATCCTGATCACCTCGCAAATAATAGTAATATTATATCCTTATTGTATGCTTATTGTACTACGCCGAGGTCAATTTGTAAATACAAGAAGAATAGGTACCATTGATTTTGTTTTCCTCATACTTTTTTACCTCTCATCTTGTATAAGTATGCTCCTTGTTATTACCCCAGCTATGACATGATAAAATTCGGACCTATTCGGAATAATACTTTTGGAACTTGCTCTTGGGCTTATCAGGAATAGTCATCTTTATTTTCCCATCTGTAAGCAATGGAGCAACATAAGTCTTAATAAAATAAGTTGGTGTTTCAAATCCAAATCGTTTTGCTAGTTCTTCCCTAGAACGTGGTGTAATGCAGTAACTTACAATCTCCTGCTCCAAATCAACATCCTTGCTCTGAGCAGCAGCCTTTTTATAAAATATAACCTTGAATACCCCTCGCCTATCAATAAATACTGGGGCCGGCATTCCTGCTTTCTTTAGTTCCGCTACTATAGTAGGAATGCCAGAGAAGCGATTTTCTGTATTAATCATAATTTCTAAAGCTCCTGCCATATAAGGGTTCCTGGTATCAGCTGATGCCTTTCCCAAATCATCTACGGTTATCCTTCCATACAAACCACCTGGATTTTCAAGTTCCAATCTATCCTCATACATTACCAAACGTATTGGAGAACGATCTGTATGCACACTGTAATCCCTGTGTATGAGTGCGTTCAGTATAATTTCTCTGATTGCCTTTATGGGATACTCAGGTTTGTCCGCGCGAATTCCTTCTTCTGTTATGATGGTCTTCACTTTCATATTCCTTTGTACAAAAGCAAGCGTGCCCTCTAGCATCTGTGGAATTGTACCTTCGATACGCTTGTTATCTACAAAACGTTCACCGTCATCACCTAGTTCCCCTATTTCCTTCCCTTGCACTACCATTGCAGTAACACTAAGCTGCGGAAAGAATTCTTGGGGATATTCGCTCAGCAACATTAAGCCTGCCAATGTAGGCACGTCACCCTGACATATACCTTGGGTTTCCAGTATACGTCCATCCTCGAGATTCACTATATTCTGTTTTTGCCTACGTAGCTTTATCAGATATTCTGTTACATTATCCTTTTCCAGGTTTTCTTTAGTTGCTCTACCAACAATACGCAGTTCATCATATATTCTTCTCTTGAATGCCTCATAACTATAGATCTCATATTCCGTCATAAGCTGGTCGGAATCACCAACACGGATATATGATCCGCGCAGCCTTCCTGTACCTTTATAAAAACACGGTTTGTCATAAATATCGCACTCAGAGATTTCTGCGCTGACTATCAATTTATCTTTTATCTGAGCTACCGTAAACAATGGTCTTACAACAGGTTCCATTTGCAAGGATTGTTCCATCACCTTCTTCTGCAGATCCTGAGCATCATACACACCCGTCACTTCATATCCGGAATCTTCGTCAATCCCAAAAATAATAGTGCCTCCACCCAATTGGTTAGAGAAGCTTGATAATGTATCATAAAGTTTTGATGGTGTGCCTCCTGCTGCTTTCTTAAGCTCAATATGTTGCTTTTCGCATTTTTCAGAAATAACCTTTTCCGCTAATTGCACTAATTCTTCTTCTAACATAGGATCGCCTCCTGTTCACCCCCATCATACTATATTTTTATGCAAATTTCAATATTTTATACAAATATGTTTGCATTTTATTAAAAGTTGTTTAACTTTAGTTAAATTTATTTTAATTTTATCAAAACCATTTCACTAAAATCCTTTAATTAATGCCTTGCGCCTTAAGAAAATTATTACCCTACTCTTTTGTTTCATCCTTAGCTTCACATCCAACTCTCTACCTAAAAATCCAGATGACACCATTGCTTAATGTCACAATTATAGCAGCTGCAATAAGATTGCCTACAAATATTAACAATCCCCAGACTCCATACTTTTGAATCTTGCTTCCATCAGTGTCTCCTTTGATCATTCCTCTTTAGAAAATGCGGCTTCATCGTTTATAATTCGCTTTGATTCTTTTTGAACAATTTTTATCAAATACTGCAAAAACTCTTCCCTTAGATCTTCACGTCTCAAAGCAAATTCCACAGTGGCCTCTAAGAAACCTTGCTTATCTCCCACATCATATCTTCTGCCTTCAAAGTTATAGGCATACATGGCTTCTCGCTGAGCTAACTCTTTTAAAGCATCCGTCAGCTGTATCTCTCCACCTTTTCCGGGCTTAGTATGCTCCAGTATTTCAAATATAGCCGGATTGATGATGTATCTGCCTAATATAGCAACATTAGAAGGAGCATCCTCTACAGCAGGCTTCTCTACCAAACCTTTTACTTTGTATACTCTGCCTTCTATATACTTTCCATCTACTATGCCGTATTTGCATACATCTTCCCTAGCCACTTCCTGTACGCCTAATATAGAAGTCTTGTATTCATCATAAGCTTGGATCATTTGCTTTAAACATGGCTTTTCTGGATTATGAACAATATCATCACCTAATAACACTGCGAAAGGTTCATCTCCAATAAAGCTTTTAGCACAATGAATAGCATGTCCTAATCCTTTGGGCTCTTTTTGTCTTATGTAGTGGATGTTTACCATATCCGATATCTTTCTCACTTCTTCTAATAATTCAGTTTTACCTGATTTCTCTAGCTCAAGCTCCAACTCCACTGATTTATCAAAATGATTTTCTATAGATGATTTATTTCTTCCAGTAATAATTAATATCTCTTCTATACCTGATTCTATAGCTTCTTCTATAATATACTGTAAAGTAGGCTTATCTACTATCGGCAGCATCTCTTTAGGTTGTGCTTTAGTCGCAGGTAAAAAACGAGTGCCCAGACCTGCAGCCGGTATAATTGCTTTGCGTACTTTCATTGGTTTTCCCTCCCGTTTTGTCTATTTATTGTATCCGTCTTTTTTATCTCTCATCTTGTATAAGTATGGCTTTGTAGATTGAAACACATGTCCTGAGATACTCGTCAAAACTAAATTTTACTCGTCAAATTTTACATAGTTGTATTCAATTCATAATATTAGTAGGATCATTTGATGAGCTGCCTCTCCAAAGCAGTATTTCCAATTCAGCTTTTCAAGCTTTGTAATCTAACTACCTCGGGTTTAGTGGCAAACAAAACGTCCCCCTGCCATAAAAAATATATATTTAGACTTAAATCTTAATTAACTATTTCAAAGGATGGTCTTAAATCACTATAAAATTTATAATCAATTAATCTATCATGAAGTAGCCTTCCTACAAGTATACACGGCGCAATTCCTATAGTATAAGCATAATCTACTATTTGACTTTTGTTTGTATAATCATAATCTTCAATAAACGTTTTATACTGTTCATCTGGTATTAAATAATTACTTGCTTCCTTATCTGCTTCATCCTCTATGTCATCATCATAACTAATACTCGATATCTTTTTTGTATGCTTAATCAGATGAGCCAGCTCATGGAAAAATGTAAACCAAAATATATCTGCTCTTTTTCCTCTAACGCTTAATGCTAATATAGCTTTATCTTTCCTCCAGATAGTAGCGCCACATATATAAGTCTTAGGTAGTGCTTCAACCAATACTAATGCTACACCACATTCAGCACATAACTTCTTCATTATAGGATAAAACTCTTCAGGATCTTTCATTGTCAACTCTCTAAATTTTGGTATATAGCTTTTTAACTTCTTTTGATTAAATTTATCAACTTCAATCTTAAGCCCTTCTAACTCTGCTTTTCTAACCCAAGCCAAAACACCTAAATCGGAAATTTCTTTAATTTGCTTTTGTTTTCTAAACATCGCAGCTACTGAAACTTCTATTACCTGTAAACTAGCAACACCAAAATAATCTCTTAATTTTTGAACTCTTTCGTTCCTATCACTTGTTTCTGATATCCAACCTAAGTCACTCATACACTTATACGGTGTTTTTTTCAGAACTTCTAAATCTTCCTCTAATTCTTCCTGTTGTTTTAATCTTGATTTAATTAACTGATAGTTTGTTTCTAAATTCATCCAGAATTGTGCTTTGGGTCCTAAAACTGTTTCTAGTTTTAGGGCTGTTTCATAGGTGATGGGTTCTTTACCATTGATAATATTACTTAAGTGCTTTGGTGTTATTTCTAACCTTATAGCTAGCTCTTTTTGATTCATACCCAAAAATATCATATTTTCTCTAATTGTCTCTCCTGGTGGAATGGCAATAGAGGGCATGAATTTATCATTTTCTTTTTTGTTTACCATGGTAATCCGTCACCTCCTCAATTCTTACCCCATATTCTTTTTGAGCTTTTCTAGGATCTTCGCACTGTTTTTTTATTTTATTACTCATAAAGTGTAATTCCATTATATATTATCATCCCCCATTTGTCAATTTTTATTAACCTAATAGGTTATTTTTTTCTTTCAATATGATTTGCATTTCTTATTACAATGATATATTATAATGGTATTTTTTTCAAACAAAAATAGACAATAATTGCACTTCAAGACTTTATCTTCAGGTATAGAAAAAGCTCTAAAAGAATTCAATCTCTTAGAGCCAACATTGCGTTTCCTTGGAATCGTAGCGATATAACCTCAGCCTATTCTACAATGCTATGATGTCTTTAATTTTCTATACCTCTACATCTTATACTTTACCACATGTTGACAGTCGCATTTAGTTGCATTTACTTAAAAGGATCAGCCCCATATCTATTCCCATCTGTCTTTCCTCTAGGTCATTCTCATCTAAAAACTGTGGGTACATAAGATGTGGAATGATTGGTACTGCATTTTTTTTAAGTTTTCCATCCTGGCCTTCACTGCCTCAATTAAATCTTCTAAAGCATCCAGCTTTCTATCATGTATCTGGTGTACATCTTTGTACTCGTCATATACCGTACCGCCTGACATCTGCAATAGCTTGTTTGATAATACTGCTGCATTATTCTCTAATTAATTGGATAGTATAATAAAGAAATGTAATTTTAAATTTCATTTTTAAAGAATTGACACTTATAGAATTAAGCGAACTTACCGGTATAAATAGGGTAATGATTGGACGTATTGAAAAAGAGGATTTTATTCCTTCTATTACTCAATTCGAATCCTTAGCTAATATACTTGAATTTGATATTACAGATATGTTTATAGAAGAAAATCAATATGAAAACTCTTTTGTGGCTATGAGTAGTGAAGCTTTAAGCGATAGTGAAAAAGAAGGCGATAAGGAACTTGCTTTTATTGGTTTAAATACCGCTGATTATTTTGATAAACAAATTTTTGCTATAACTCATGAATTGTATCATTTTTATACTAAAACCGGCTCTCACCTTAGCCGTCCTTCCGAAGAAGAGAACGATTTAGTTGAAAAAACTGCTAATCGATTTGCTGCAGAGTTTTTATTACCGGAAAACACCATAAAGAGCATCGTTCTTAAAGAATTTAAAATCTCTTCACTTGAGAAAAAGCAAACCAAAACATTATTACGCTTCATTGTAAGATTACAATGCACTTGGTGGCTTCCATACAGCTCACTTGTTAAAAGACTAAAAGAAATTAGCACTATTTCTAATGAACAATATAATAAATTATTTGCAATTGATGAGCGAGATATGGATGGTGAATATGGCCGCATAGGTAGAGCCATTAATGAAGAAGTATTTTTAAAGCTTAATAATGCAACAAACAATATCGGCACTTCTCCTAAAGATATCGAAATTATTATTCGTAACTTTGAAGATGAGCTTATAGATGAAGATATAGAAGAATTCTTTAATGAGGAGGTTGGAGATGAAAGTTGATTTAACCTCCTCAAACCCAGCATTAGAGAGCATCTTTAGTAATCCTAATCAGATTATTACTTTAGATGCTAATTTTCTTATTCCACCAGATAGAAGCAAATATGCTAAAATTAGCTTTGACTTTCTCAGGATTAAAGTCTTGTACTACCATTGCAGTAACACTAAGCTGCGGGAAGAACTCTTGTGGATATTCACCAACTCAAAACCTTCTCATAATTTTATTAAAACATTTTCTAATTTTTCCATACATACTTACCCCAATTCCTAATATGGCTCCAGCGGAATCTATCAGCACGTCTCCCCAACTTGGGCCTCTTCCTGGGACAAAATACTGATGCAGTTCATCAGAAATGGCATAGGTAAAGCAGAGTATAAAAGAATACAATAATAACTTGCAGCCTCTTACCCCGCTTTTCTTATATGCATTGGCAACAAAAATCCCCAGGATTAAATATTCGGTGACATGACCTAGCTTCCGCACATTATGATTGAAGTGATCGATCCACACCTGTAATGTGCTGGTCTCAATATCCAGTGGATATACGATATTGACCACTTGGATGATCGTTTTTGTGACTCCTTTGCTCATGCCATCTGATGCCTCAGCCGGCTGAGAAGACATATAAAAGATGACAGCCATCCAAAGGATGACCAATAGCCAAGATATATAAATTCTAAATCTATTTTTATGATTCATCTTATACCTCATATGCGAAAACTTCTAAATAACTTCTTAACCTCTGTCCCTGTGTCCCTGGCACCACGTCCCTCTCAAGAAAATCTTCAAATCTTATCTTTATCACCCTTTCGAACTAAAAAATTGCTTTATGCTAAATAAGATAATGGCACAGGTATAATGATTCCATATATTGTCTTATCTGCCTGTGACAATCCAATATATGTGGCAAACAAAGCGTCCCACTGCCACACCACTGCCACAGTTATTACATCAAATAGTCCCATTGTAGAAGGATATATGTTATTTTTTATTCTATCTACTATTATATTTTAAGGTGGTACAGTTTTCAATTATTATGGTGGTCTACTTTTAAATTAGCATAAATACTCCAATTTGTTATTTTAAGTTCTATTTATGTTACCTATTCTCCGGTATTCGATTATTTACACCTTCTGGAATTATTGATATA
>JAQUTA010000076.1 GCA_028709965.1 Lutispora sp. | reverse complement strand
TGTACTCCTCGCTTAAAAAGTCCCATTGACATATGGGCGGCACCTGGTATCAATGAAAAACAAAAGAATAAAAAATCCCGAATCATTTTAGTCCCCCCAACTTATTACTCTCCAACTATATTCATAGTTTCATTAATATTAGATATTCTATCTGAAATGCTGGTAACACCACTATTAATTATTTCAAAAGGTTTTATTATGCTCTCTTGAATTTTTGCCATACTCCTTCCGATAAGCTTTATATCTAAGGATTTTTCTATTTGAGGAGACAGACTAAGTGCTGCAATGAGCAAGCCTGCTGCTATGAGGCTCAGCCCCAGGCTTTTAATATTATTGATGGCATAAAGCCCTATAGCTTTGTATCTTTCAAGGTCGATAGCTTCCATAATATTAGCTATAAGACCATAAGGAGCTTCAACACTTCTCCCCATATTCGATAATATTGATTTTATGCCCTTCAATCTCTCATACTCTGCTTTACAGGTAGGGCAGCTGTCTAAATGCTCCTTTATAAGAAAATATTCAAGGCCTATTATCTCACCCATTGCATAGCTGTGTAAGTTCTTTCTAACTCGGCTGCATAACAACTATCCCACCTCCAAAATCCGGCTTTCGGGTCAATTTTTTCTTGATTAGGTTCCTAGCTCTGAAAAGTCTTGTATCTATAGTTTTCCTAGGCACCTTCAATATATCAGAAATTTCTTGAGGGCTGAAGTCCTGTAAATAATACATAATCATTACTGTGCTATAAACCTCCGGTAATTTATTCACTTCTTGTCTTATTAAGTCTGAGTTCTCCTGCCTTAAGAGTATCTCCTCAGGATTGCTTTCATAATCAGCAACAAAGTCATATATGTCTGCTTTTTCATCGTCCTGACATAGCAATATAGAAATGGTTTTAGGTCTCTTTTTTCTTGTCCAGTCTATGCATCTATTTACCGCCACTCTATACAGATATGTAGAGAATTGAGATTTATTTTGAAAGCTGTTAAGGTTATTATATATTTTGATAAATATCTCCTGGGTCAAATCCTTAGCCTCTTCATAATCTCTGGTATAGCTGTAAGCTGTAGAATATACTTTGTTTTGATATCTATTTATAAGTTCACTAAAAAGCTCAGTTTTCCCATTTAAAATAAGCTCAATGAGCTCTTCGTCTCTCAAATCTATCCACCGCCCTCCAACTATCATTTTTGACGAATTATTTTCTTGTATTCTTCAAAAATAATAAGCTATTTTATTTCTATGTTTCCATTGCTAGTTTTGAGCCTAATATTTCTGCTTCCATTGCCAAAAGTTGCCTCTAGGCTTTTCTTCTGTCCTGATTCTTGAACATTACTATCCTTAAAGCCTCTTATATTACCAAAGCTGGTCTCTGCAGAGACTTTTCCGTTTTCTATGCTTTCTTCATCCAGTCTAACATTCCCAAAGGATGTCTTTCCTTCAATATTTCCCTTTGCTTCAAATATCTCCACATTCCCATTGCTGCTTTCTGCTTCTACATTTCCCTTAACACCTTCAAGCTTTACATTCCCGAAGGAAGTTTTAGCATATACCTCCCCAGCAGCTTTCAAAACCCTAATGTCGCCATTGCTGTTTTTTACCGTGATTTTGCCTCCGCCTTCTATATCAATATTGCCAAAGCTGTTTTTAATATCCAAAGTTATGCCCTCAGGTATATATACTATAAAATCTACCATGGCTTTATTATAATCATTGCCCTTCATACTAGATAAGTCCTCGATGTAAATATTGGTGATTTCACCCTCTTCTATTTTTATAGCATTCTTTGCATATCTTCTGCCTTTTGCTTCATCATTATATTGAACTTCTACTTTGGCTTCCACTCTGATTTCCTTGGAATTTCCTTTTATTATTTCAATATCTCCAAAGCTGTTGGTAAGCTTCAATTCCTTTATGTCATAATCCTTTGATATTCCCGATCTTTCTATGGTTTCTTCTAATTGTCCTTTATAATTCATGCCCCTAATAAATGGTATATCCCCTATGCCTCGTATGTTCATATGCCTAAATCCAATGAAATTTCCACTTCCAAATATTGCAGCCAAGACAATAAAAACTATACATAGCCCATCTATGCTGAGCTTCACATTTTCATTGTTTCTCCCGTAAACAGACATATATATTATTATTTCCAACCCTAAGCCTATGAGCAACAGCGGCCAATACTTATATACATCCTTTATAGGAAGCTCGGTAAAATTTTGGGCAAAAAGCACCGAACCTGCTGTAATCAGACCTATAGCCAAGGTTATAGTACCTATTTTTTTCTTTATCATATATATTCCTCCAATTCTCCAAACTTATTAAGGCTCATATTAATATACGCAAAAACACATAAAAAGTTTGGAACTATATAAAAAGCTGTAGAATAATTCTACAGCTTAGAGGTTACTCGCCACCCACAATCCAAGGCTTAAAGAATTCTGTCAAGTCTTTGCCGCTTACTTCCTCGCAAACTTTAATAAAATCATCAGTGGTTGCAATCCTAAACTTATACTTCTCTACATAGGTTCTTACAATTTTTAAGAAGGTGTCATCCCCCAACATCTTTCTAAGCTCATTATGAATTTGAGCTCCTCTATCATAGGCTGTGGGACCATAATCACTCCAATCTTTAAATTCCGATAAAGTTTTAAGCACCCCGCCATCAATGCTCCTAGAAGACATGGCTTCCTTTACACTGTTTTCTACTGTCCTCTTGTAATAATCCTCACCTGTTTTTTTTCCATAGGTTCGCTCAGCAAATATGGTCTCTGAATAGGCTGCAAAGCCTTCGTCAAGCCAAGCTTCATCAATTTGGTCATTGCCCACAATGCCATAAAACCACTGATGAGCAGTTTCATGAACTATGGTTATTATCAATGGGTCGCTGGAATAGTTAGGTTTGTAGTATTTATCACTGATATATACCAACGCAGGATACTCCATACCGCTGGGAAATTCAGTTTGAACTACCGAATAAACAGGGTAAGGGTATTTCCCATACAATTTATTGAAAAGCTTTATGGATTGTACGCCAATCTCCAAAGCCTCTTCCCCTCTTATATTATCTCCCTCATAGTAGTATGACATGACTTTAATACCTTCCACATCTTCTTCTAGTACAACAAATTTGTTATTTGCTACAAAAGCAAAGTCTCTGAGAGCTTTTCCCTCATAGGTACGCTGAATTTTACCATTTTCCTTATTTTCTTCCTTAAGCTGACCTGAAGCTGCAATAGTATAGCTTTCAGGAGTTTTTATGCTCACCTTGTAATCAGCTGCATCGCTATAAAACGGGTCTCCGATGGCAAAATATTTATCCAAATTCCATCCGTCTTTTTCATCATACACTGCTGCTATAGGATACCAATTACCTAAATTAAAATTATTTTCTCCATAGCCGAATCTCTCTCCCGCGGGAGGAATTTTCAGCATGAATTTTATCTGTAGATTCGTTCTCTCATAGGGCTTAATTGGAGAATCCAGCTCTACCTTGAGTATGGTATCTCCTTCTCCGGACAAAGAATGCTTCAGAAGCTTTTCTCCGCTTCTATCCCTATTGCTAACAGAGAGTATTTCCCCATATCCCGGTTCAAAGCCCCTCTTATATGCAGTATCAAAATCATCAAACAAAAAGGGAGCTGTTTCTTTTCTTTTGAAGGCATTGGGGTATACATGAAAATATAATTCCTTCATTTCAATATTATCATTATTATAGTAATCCACTTCTTGGACTGCTGTAAGAGTCTTTTCTTCAACGTTTAATTCCGCATCAATGCTGTAAAAGCTTCTTGCATCGACCTCATCTAACTTTAATACAGGTGCTGCCTCCTTTTGTATGGCGCAGCCCGATATTAGCATTATAAGTATAAGGAATAAAGAAAATAGCTTTAGCCTGAATTTCACTACGATCAATCCCCTCTTTACAAAATCCAATTATTATATAATATTCGTAAGCCATAATAATATACTATCACAGGCAAATAAGCAAATATACATCCACAATTATCCACAGCTTGGGATAAATACTTTTATATCCTTTTTCTTTACTCCTATTGAAAGAGGAAAAACAGGTCCTCTCTCTCCGTCGATATCACTTTCAAAGGATTGATTTGAGGATATCTTTAGATTATCTGTTTGAAAATGATATATATTAGGATCACCTACATGCTCTCCCCTTAAAAAATTCAAGATTAAATTTAGTATATTGGGTATATTGGCTGCCTTAATGGCAACCACATCTAGTAGGCCATCACAGACTGAAGCATAAGGAGCCATATTTGTAAAACCACCTGCAGAGCTGCCGTTTAGCACAAGGAAAAGATACAAATTATCTTCAATTACCTTATCATCATATTCCATTCTCATAGCTATAGGCTTAAGCTTTGGTATCTCTTCAAAGCCTTTTAAGTAATAGGCCATTTTGCCCAAAGTATTTTTCATACCTATATCCGTTTTATAAGCCACATCAGCCAAGAGGCCTGCGCTGCATACATTTACGAAATAAGTACCGTTAACTATACCTGCATCCACGTTGATTATTTCTCCGTTTGTTATTATATCGCAGCACTCTGCAATATTCTTAGGTATTCTCATATGAACTGCAAAATCGTTTGAAGTGCCAAAGGGAAAAATTCCTATAGGTAGATCAATATTGTTTCTCTTCATGGCATTGATGAGATTATTTATGGTGCCATCTCCGCCTGATATTGCAATAGCTGAATATTTGTCATCCAAATCGGATACAGCACTGTCCATGCTGTTGGCTCCCATAAGTCTGTATGGAGAAACCCTATATCCTGATTTTTGAAAACTTTTTATAACAGTATCCAATCTGTTCTTAAAGCTGCCAGCCCCGGCCACAGGATTATAAATAAGTCTCACTTTTTTCATGATGCTTCACAACCATCCCTTATTTTTATTATTCAATATTCTAATATAATTTTACCATATTGTATATATTTACCCTAAGATATTATTTGAGAGCTTTCCCTGGCACTCAAGATTTTATGATGGTTGTGTAACTATTCTGTCTAGCTAATTATACTCTGCAAATTCCGCAGTCTTTTGCCGGACAATCATGTTCTGCAAACTGTCCCGTGACTTCCCCAATGACTTTCCACTCTCTCGCTGCTGATCATATATATAGGCTTTAAGCTCAGCCTTAAGCCCTTCATCCCCGGTCTTTGCATAAACTTCTAATGCAGGATCAATACCCGCCGGGCCTGATAGATATAAGATTTGCACATCAAAGCTTTCCAATGTTCCAGAAAGAAAACGGTCAGCATTATAGCGGGCAACAAAACCGTCCGGGTTAATAAAGCACAGTAAACAAATCATCAAGGTACCTATAAAAACCGAAAGTCTTACAATTGAAAACTTCCATTTTTGTAATGCAATTACGCCGCCGAATATAAACGCAAGAAAGACCATGAATAGGCACGGCAGCAGCCGGCGCATGGAAAGCCCGTATGCCCCGATATACAGTGCCATTTTGCTGAATGCGGTGGCTATGAGTATCAAAGTCAGCAGAGAAAGCAGACAATTGAGTATTTTTAGTGCATAGTTCTCTCGTTGAAGCTTTTTGCAAAAAAGATTTGCCAATATCAGTATGGATAGGTTTATAGCGGCAATTTGACATAGTTCAAAAAATCCGCTGCGGGCATATTCCGAATAAATCTGCCATCCCTCCGGTCTCTGCCCCGCGAATGCGGAGAAAAAGTAGGGCAGCTGGCTGCCTATAAACACCAAGTACAGACCGCATATCAAACCTAGCGCAGTATAAACAGTAGCCGATGTGAGCACTCTTATGGATTCAATCGCATATTGAACGCCCTCCCTTTTAAATGTACTGCAGCCTCTGTTGTGTGCACAGCCCGCCACAAGCCCGAATAAATAAGCTGCAGTAGGTATCGCAAGGAAGCCGTTAATTATTAAATCCATAAACTGATTTTGCATCCATAGGTAGTATTCATAGATTGAGTTTGCTATTTTTGAGAAACCGCCGCTGTCTGCTCTCATAAGTAATGGTAAAACCATAGATGCGACTAATAATGCAAGCAGCAGACCAAAGGCAATGGATAAAATCTGTTTCCCCCAGCTCCCTCTTATATATTTAGGTGAAGAGATGCTTTTATACTGGCAACCAAAGTTTTTAAACGGAATAACAAACAAGCCATTAATACCATCCAATAAAAGCCAGTTGCCGGTATTGTTTAATATTAGCCGTCCTGAAGCATAAAGGACATAGTAAATGGCTGCGCAAAACAAAAACAAACTGCGCCAAGGCTCTAAGCCATTGTTTGCATAGAGTGAATAACTAATCCCAGTCAATGCAACCGCTGCAAGCCAAAACATTCCGGTACGGGGAAAGCTTAGTCCCTTTTTCCTAAAATATATGGTAATAGCAAGACAATAGACAATGGTAAACGCTGTAACGCCCCAGCCCTGCCATGAAAACAATACCCATCGTACAAAGAAAAACCCTAGTACATAGGCAAAGAGCCCAAAAAAACTGTCACTCCGATCCGTTATAAAAGGCTCTTTAGGTTTATACCCAGATGGTCCTCCCTCTACGGTCAACTGCTTTGCTTCATCAGTAAATAATGCTGCGTTATCACTTGGAAAATGCTCTTTCATATACTCCACCTCATCATTTTAAGTCTTGTTCCTTGAATTCCAGAATGTCACCGGGCTGGCAATCAAGCGCCTTACATATTGCTTCCAATGTAGAGAAACGTATTGCTTTGGCCTTGCCAGTTTTAAGAATAGAGAGATTAGCCTGACTGATACCTACTTTTTCACCCAGCTCGCCAGACGATATCTTTCGCTTTGCCATTATCACATCCAAATTCACTATAATCGGCATGCCGTTCCTGCCCCCTTTATATCGTGAGTTCCGACTCGTTTTTTAGTTCTACCGCTTGAGCAATAACATTTTTAATAACCCGGACAATCAGTCCCATGAATGCAGCAGCTACAGCCACAAAAACCCACGGAAAATAATACAGCATTGAAGCAAAGCAGATAATAGCCCCTACAAAACAGCTCCACGAAATCCGTCTCAAATAATTCACATTGGTAGCAATAAACACCTGCTCAAGCTCAATACGACGAAGCAGGCGGTAAAGGCAAAAGAGCAGTACCGCTGCCGGGACACTTCCAGAATAGATGGTCACTAGGAAAAAAGCTTCCTTCCCTACTAAATTAGCCCGTGAAAAATCCACAAACCACCGCACAAGCCATGGTGCAGATAAATCAGTACCGATTAACATAGCCGTGAAAACTAGAACGCATAGTTTACTTAGACTGATTGATTTCTTGTCGTTCCACATAAAATCATCCTCCAAAACATTGTGAGAATTTCCCTTTCAATGGTTGTAGTATATCATAGGTATTATCGATATACAATATTATTTTATTGTTTATCGATATATTTTTTATTTTAAGAAATAAAAAAAATCACTCTTGTGAGTGATTCGCTTCGCTCCCTATCACGCCGGGGTGGGAAAATCCTTCCAAAGGTCGCATTTTCTTGTTCCACCCGTTCGAATCCCAGTAACTTATTCGATTATACAAAAAAATCACTCTTGTGAGTGATTCGCATTTCGATGGCGGAGAAGGAGGGATTCGAACCCTCGCGCCAGTTTCCCGACCTACGCCCTTAGCAGGGGCGCCTCTTCGACCTGCTTGAGTACTTCTCCAGATCTAAGTTATGGTTCTTTTATGGAGGAGAGAGTGGGATTCGCTCCGGGAGCTTAAGCTCCCTATCACGCCGGGGTGGGAAAATGCTTCCAAAGGTCGCATTTCCTTGTTCCACCCGTTCGAATCCTCAGCTACTTTTCCTCTTATACATACTCTTATGCAAAAACTAAATTATGATTCTTTTATGGAGGAGAGAGTGGGATTCGCTCCGGGAGCTTAAGCTCCCTATCACGCCGGGGTGGAAAAATGCTTCCAAAGGTCGCATTTCCTTGTCCCACCCGTTCGAATCCACAGCTACTTTTCCTCTTATACATACTCTTATGCAAAAACTAAATTATGATTCTTTTATGGAGGAGAGAGTGGGATTCGAACCCACGGATGTCGTGAAACACCTCTGGTTTTCAAGACCAGTTCCATAAACCGCTCGGACATCTCTCCAATTTTGCGACATATTAAATTATATCAGGTAAAATCATCAGTGTCAACAAAAGCTGATGCAAATTTCGATGTCAGTTTGTGGTTTAATCCATTCCATAGCTGCCGGTCTGTGAATCCCTGAATATAGGCAGATGCGGCGGATAATAAGTGAATAGTATTAAGAGTACGCCAAATATTACAAGCACACTCATTCCCAGCTTGTTAACATTCTTATCATAGTCTTTTATCATAATTTTATAACTTACGATTCCATATATAACTGCTCCCAATATATAGGCTATTACATCCAGAATCAATGAGTGTTTTCCTAACATCGCAGTATAAGAATAAAAAAACAAAACAATAAAGAGGTTCATTGCAAAAATACCAACAGCTTTTGCAAAAAAATAATTATTTGCATAATCTTTGATGAAAGGATATTCAATAAGGCAAAAAAATATCATTGACCAATAGCCTAATTTGAGATGCTCCCAAACACTTTCGTTTACCGCGCTGAATGCGCCTACTAAAGGTGAGTTTCCTGACCATTTATAAGTAAAATGTAAAAGTGCACCCACAACTATTACCCAAATAACAGAAGCAATATGCCACTTCAATACTTTTTTTGCCTTGGATACCATTACTTCCACCTCTTTAAAATTATTCAGTTTTAGATTTTCCTATTATACTCTTTCTATGTTGTTTTATCTCAGGGTAAGAATCAAATCCTCAAAACCAGTTTGTTCACGGTATTTAAAACTAAAAGTATATTCGGATAAATCTTCAAAGTTTAAATAAATAACTGTGTGGTTCACGGACATAAAACCTTCATATGTTTTTATTTCTACATTAGATATATATTCTTTATCTTTCAAATTCATTATTGCCTTTTCATCATCCTTAGATAAAAATAAATTCATAAAATCAATAAAAAATACTTGTTTGTCTTCTTTATCAAATGTAACTCCTGCCTTTATCTCAGGACAAAAGCCTCCTCCGGCTAGGACAGTCCCTTCAATCTCTCTAAAACTAAATGTAATCTCTTTTTCTTTTTCTGTTATTTCTCCAAATCCTACTTTATTTATACTATTACCTAGTCTTACTTGAGAGCCATGCTTCAAGCTGTAATATAATTGCTCTCTTGATATTTCTCCTTTTTGTATATCATAATTAATGTTATGTGGAAATACTCTGAAACCATTGATTATATTATCCCCTTGACAGTGAAAAGAAATTACTCCATTTTCATAGGATACATCGGAAATATAATCTGCAGTATCAAGGTTTATTGTCCTGCAGCTGTTTTCTTGAAAGCCTACAAGAGCATAATTCAAATTTGTAAACGGATAAATTGGAGAAATCTGATAAGAAGCCAAATAATAATTTTCATTCAGCTTTTCAAGCTTTATTATTTGAAGCTCATCATTTCTTGTGACCATTGTTTTGTCCGAAGGAGCATCCTTCAGGTGCTTGTCTAAAAGAGCCACAGCTTTTTTATAATCACCAAGCTTGTAATATTCATCTTGCGCCTCCGCTGATACTTCTTCTTCAATTTGCAGAGCTTGGTTTGTGCAGCTCACAAGAAGCATGCAGAAGATTATAAGCATCAAAATTTCAAACTTTCTTTTCATCGTTTACCATCTCACTTTTTAATTATTTTCAACTTGTCCAAAGGCCATATTCTAGCCACTGCTTTGCCTTCAATCTGCTTGTAGTCTATAAAGCCCAGTTGCCTGCTGTCCAAGCTCACTTCTCTGTTATCTCCCATAACAAAAACCTTTCCCTCGGGCACTATCAGCGGAATTTCAAGTGCATCTGCATAGGTCTCTCCCTTGATATAAGCCTCCTCAAGCGATTCATCATTAATATATACCTTGCCTCCATCAATTTTGATCTCATCCCCGGGAATCCCTATGACTCTTTTTATCAGATGGTTTCTGGAGATTTTTCCTCTCATTATATTGATGGTTTCCTTTGTCTCTTCCACATAATCGGAAATTAAACTCTGGCTTTCGTTATCCTTGTCCAAGATTATAACATCTCCTCTTTTAGGAGCAGTCAATCCGTAGACAAATTTAAGCTCCAATACCCTTTGACCTTGAATAAGAGTATCTTCCATGGAGTTCATTCTTATTTCCGGAATGGCAAAAACAGTGGTCTTCAAGAACATGGCAATTGCAAATGCAATAACTACAGTTCCAATAAGCTCAAATACTTTTTTCATATTTATCGTCCTTTCTCCATTCATCGTTTCTATCTCTTTAGACTCAACTTTCTCAGGATTGGTTACATATATTTGTTAAGCCAATCCACCGTCTCCTCCATCATGCCTACTGTTTTGTAGTGATTTAACCTTGGTGTCTCCACAAATTTTAATCTCTCTGGCTTATCTTTATATATTTCCTTTACTTCATCATAGAAATATCTCTGTATATCTATTGGCACCGAAGTATCGCTGTCCCCGTGCAGCAAAAGCATAGGTCTGGGATACAATACATTCTTCTTTGCCAAAGGGTCATATTTGCATATTTGCTCAAGCTGAGCTTCTTCTGCCAAGCCCTTCCCTTCCCTATCAACTTCCTTGAAATTCATCTCAGCTTTCTCCCAGGCACAGGCTCCATTCATATTTATTAAACATTTTATTTCCGGATTCGATGCAAACACCCCGCTGGAAATGAAGCCTCCCATGGAGCTTCCCATAACAGCAAGCTTATTGGAGTTTATTTCAAGCTTCTCGACAGCAGCTTCTATCAATGCATTGTACTCACCTACTGAGTTGAAGATCACATCCCAGAAATATGATCTCAACGCTTCTACATTATAATTTTCTAAAGCCCCTCTCTCACCATGATGAATAGCATCAGGTAAAATCACATTATATCCATGAA
>JAQUTA010000075.1:1411-11136 GCA_028709965.1 Lutispora sp. | reverse complement strand
CCGGATATACCATAGTCAGTAAACAGAATCTCACCCCTATCACGCCTTAGAGTCTTGTTCCCCAGCTCAACAGCAGCTTCGCCAACGATCTTTGCACCGGATAAAGCCTTGAGAAAGGGAGCCTCTAGCTTGAGCTTTACCAATGCAGGATGTGGTTCAACAATTTTATGTCCAAAAGCTTTGGCCAAAGAATAACCGCTGCCGTTGGATCCAAGGCTTGGGTTGGCCTTTCCGCCGGAAGCCAAAATTATCTTATCTCCTGTAATAAAATCTCTATCCTTCAACTGAAGCTTAAAGCCTTTTTTGCCATGGGCTATGGAATCTACTCTGGCATCGCATATTTCTTGGACTCCCAGTCTTTCCATTTCATATCTGAGGACGTCCAATACAGAGGATGCTTGCCCCGAAGCAGGAAAAACCTTCCCCCCGTCCTCCTCAACGCAGCAGATTCCTAAATCCTCAAAAAAGTCCATGGCAGCCTTTTCATCAAATTGTTTTAAGGCAGCATGGGCGAAAACCGCATTGCTGCCGTGAAAACTGTTAATATCCATGTTCATATTAGTCAAATTACATCTGCCATTCCCTGTAGCCAAAAGCTTCTTTCCTACTCGACTCAGCTGCTCAACTACTGCCACCTGGGCTCCGTTTCTCGCAGCAACTATAGCTGCCAGCATTCCTGCGGCTCCGCCGCCTATTACAACTATTCTCAATCTATTCATCACCTATTAATCATATAGTTTTTAATACCTTACTAAACCCTCACATTTCTCGTTGCATCTTTACCCTTTTGATAATCATCCAGCAAAGAGGGATTGTCCTCCAAAATCAGCTCTGTCAATTGTTGTACAATATTGATATACTCTGAGTTATGATGTATGTTCTCAATATATTTGTTTATATATTCAGGCTTATCCATGCCTGCCAACTTCAAGAAATTAAAAAGAATATCTGCCCTACCCATTATTATTTCATCTTCTCCTTTACCTAATAGCTCCTGAACCCTGTTGTACAAAAAAGAAGCCAATTCATAATGATTGGAAAATGGTACAGATTGATTGCTTACCCTTTCATTGAAAGCTTTTTGGAGCCTCTTTAATGCAATCTCGCCGGATAGTATCAATCCATTAAGTTCATCTAATATTTCATATTCATCTCTGGAAAGTCTACCGCTTAAGGGCTTATACACCAAATCATGTTCCACTTCAGCCCAGGCATGCATGAGCACTGTAGCTATCTGTATCTCAATCAAAGAATCCCAATATTTTTTATCCTCTTCTTTTAGCAGTTCAGGTTTCAGCCTCACTCTATAGTGAGTGGCATGATAGCCGGAGAAGACCTTTTTGTATATGCCTGAACCTCCGTTGGGCTCCAAGTCTTGGGGGAATTCCTTTATTTCTATTACATCAAAGCTGGACCTGATAAATTTCTCTATTTCTTCTTTATCTCCCGGGAAATATATTGCAATTCTCACCCCTGCTAAATCCACAATATCTTCATATACCTCATCAATATTTTTATATTTATTTTTCATATTTCGTTTTACCAGCTTATCTTTCAACTTATCAGGTCTCTTCGCCCTGTAGGTTACAATAGCTCTTATGCCCGCTGTTTCAATTTCACTTTCACATATTTGTGCACAAAGCTTTGAAGCACCCTCATAGCAATCAATATCTCTTATATATTGATTCAAAAATCGGCTTAAAACCTCCATATATACACCTCGCTACATATTGTTTTCTAAAAAAGAATAATTTACTCCTTAATACTATTATAGCATTATTGCAATTGACAATCACATTAGAATTGCCTTAAACTTAAACTAATAATATAAAAGGTGGGCTTCATCATGAGGAATCGTAAGTTTATAAGAACTATAATTATCGCAGCATTTATAATACTAATCTTCTCCTTTTCCATGGTCCTTGCAGCTCAGAGCAGGGATATGACTTGGTTTCCCACATTTGAAAGAAACAGTTATAAAATATCATTGGACAAGGGCTCCAAAATTCTTGAAAAAACAGATAGTGCAATATTCTTAAGCATTGATGATCTCAATGCTATGTTGACTGAAAAATATGATACGCCGGAAATCCACATAGAGCTTGATGATGAGCATTTTAAACCTGATGAAAATAACAAAATACTGCTTCCCATAGGCGAAGAGAAGACTTATTGCTTGGGACGTGTTATTTTTGGTGATAATAAAGGTTGGACAGCCAATAATATAAATTTACTAATAAATGAAGATAAATATTTATCTATAAGTAATTCTAAGGAGTATGAAAAGAACGATTTTACAAACATTGCTGCAGATTATCACTCTAAGCTGGTAAATCGATATAATGTACTCCCTGATGACTATAATAATGAAAACCTGTCCCTCATAAAAGGCGTACAAGCTGTAATAAGCAACAACGAAATGAAGCTAGACAAAGCAGCTCTTGAAGCTCTCAAAATAATGCTTGAAAAAGCTAATAGCGACGGAGTAGCAGGTTTTGTGCTGAATAGCACTTATAGACCCTACGCATATCAAAAATATTTGTTTGACAATTTATTAAATAAGAAGAAAGCAGCCGGTGCTGCCGATCCCTATGAAGAAGCTTCAAAAATTGTAGCTATTCCTGGAACCAGCGAACATCAGACCGGCATGGCGCTGGATATAGTGAGCTTGGAATACCCAAGTTTCGACAACTTTTCTCAATCCAAAGAGTATGCTTGGTTAAAGGAAAACTGTTGGGATTATGGTTTTATCCAAAGATATCCGGAAGATAAGACAGAAAAGACATTTATAATTTACGAGCCTTGGCATTTTAGGTATGTTGGCAAACCCCTTTCTCTTTATTTAAAGCAAACCGGCCTTTGCATGGAAGAATTGGTAGAGAGCCTTCAAGAAAATAAATTTATAAGCTTTAACACCTTAGATGAAGGTGACTATATTTTTATGTTGGTAAAAAAAGGACAAGCCTTTACAACAGAAATCGGCTTAAATCTAGAATATTCACTAATGGAATTGACAGAGGAAGATAATCTTATAATAATGAGGAAAGGGGACACACCGCCGCTACGCTAGTATTCCTTGTTGCGGAATGTCCCCAAATTAGAAAGGAGGTTTTCTTGGATGAATTTTGATGAATATCCTTTAATGAGCCAAATTAAAGAAACTAAGGAAGTATTTTGGATCAACTCTAAGTATGAGTGCATAAATATTTCTCAATCTGGAGGTCTCTCAATAGAGGATATACAAGATGCAGAGGCTAGACTTAAACGCTTCGCTCCTTATATTGAGACAGTTTTCCCGGAAACTGCTGAAAATGGAGGTATCATAGAATCTCCTTTAGCAGAAATTTCTAAAATGAAAACCTCACTAGAAGCAGCAGCTAATCACCCTATTCAAGGCAGACTGCTCTTAAAATGCGACAGCCATCTTCCCATATCCGGCTCCATAAAAGCCAGAGGGGGCATATATGAGGTTCTGAAGCATGCGGAAGATTTGGCCTTGGCAGAAGGCATGCTGTCACTTAAGGATGATTATTCTGTATTGAAAGACAACAGATTTAAAGAATTTTTTTCCCGTTACAAAATTGCTGTAGGCTCAACAGGCAACCTAGGTCTGAGCATAGGTATAATGAGCGCAGCACTGGGATTTAAGGTCTATGTTCATATGTCCTCCGATGCGAGACAATGGAAAAAGGACTTGCTGAGGCGTAAAGGAGTAACCGTTATTGAATATTCTTCAGACTACAGCAAAGCCGTAGAAGAAGGACGAAGGCAGTCTGATCTGGATCCCTCCAGCTATTTCGTGGATGATGAAAACTCCCAAAACTTATTCTTGGGCTATGCAGTAGCAGCCTTAAGGATTCAAAACCAGCTTAAAGATATGAGAATCACAGTAGATGAAGCTCATCCCCTGTTCGTTTACCTTCCCTGTGGAGTAGGCGGAGGTCCAGGTGGTGTGGCTTTTGGATTGAAAATTCTCTTTGGATCTAATGTTCACTGTTTTTTCGCAGAACCCACCCATTCTCCCTGCATGCTAGTAGGGATGATGACAGGGCTTCACAATCAAATATCCGTCCAGGATCTGGGCATAGATAATATTACTGAGGCTGATGGTTTAGCCGTTGGAAGACCTTCCGGCTTCGTAGGGAAAACTATGGAAAATCTATTAAGCGGTATATTTACCATAGAAGATAGTAAGCTTTATAAGCTGCTTTCTATGCTGGCAGATACAGAAAATATATATATAGAGCCCTCTGCCGCAGCAGGCTTCCCGGGACCTTGCCTTCTTATGAATTCTGATGAAGGAAAAGATTATATTAAAGCCATGGGATTATGGGGCAAAATGAATAAGTCAACCCATATAGTATGGGCAACTGGAGGCAGCATGGTACCTGAAACCATAAAAATGAGCTACTATCACAAGGGGAAAACTCTGATAGCTGAAAATCCCTGTAATTTTCAGAAGATATAAAATTGACTGAGTTTGTCATATACCTTTTAACACTGAACTCGGCTAACATTTACCATGGTAGCTGTTGTCTATTTCCTCTATAGATATAAATAAGAAAGGCTTCCAATGGAAGCCTTTCTTATTATGCATAATTTATTGCATTTGCCGGACAAGCTTTGGCTGCTTTGTTTACTTTCTCTACCATAGGCCCTGCAATTACTTCATTTCTTGCCAAAGCTTTTTTGTCCTCCATATAAAATATCTTTGGACAAATGCTAGCACATACACCGCATCCTATGCAATAATCTTGGTTCACGCTAACTTCTGATTGGTTTGTTTCTTCCTCCTCTGGCATATCTTCTTTCTTTACAGCCTTAGCTATGAAGTAAGCCATGATAAATATAGAGATGGTGGTAAACACCCATCTTGTAGCCATGAATTTAGGTCCCAAAAACTTGGCTTCATTGGCTAGCATAGGCACCTTAATAACTGCCCAAGTGCTGAGCACAATTACAATATTGGCTATGCTGGCACCTTTTTTGAGCAGCATCCTGCACACTGGAAAAGCTGCATAAATAGGACCTGCAGAAAAACTGCCCAATAAGAAAGCAAATATATTTCCCTTAAAGCCCGACTTCTCTCCAAAGCCATTTATTATTACCTCTTTGGGCACCCAGGCCTCTGTGAGAGAAGTGAGAATAAATATGACAGGCATGATCAATAGCATCTCAAATACATAGTACATACTGTTGTTTATTGCTGCAATGGCCTTATCCGGCATTGTGATGAGCAAAACAATATAGGTAAAAATCACTGCGGATAAAAGCTTGTTCTTTTTAATCTTTTCTAATATCTTCATGCTACAACCCCCATCACAAATGCTATTATTAATGCAAATACAAAGCTCAATGAGTTTCTCCATAGTGCAAATTTAAAACCCAGCTCCTTTTTTTCCAAAGGAAAAGTGACAAAACCCACCATTGTCAGCGTTGTCAAAAATGCTACGGCAGGAACGATGCTGGCACCCACTTTGACCAAGGAACCTACCAGGGGAAAAGCAATGAATGCAGGTATCAAAGTGACACTGCCTGCAAAGGCTGAAATAATTGTGGCAAGGTATACATTAGATTTTCCCAATAGGGTTTTTATGGTCTCCGGTGGCACAAAAGTGAGAATAAGACCAATTAGAAATAATATTCCCATAAGATCTCCCAAGAGTCCACCCATCATACCTTTTGCTACCTTAGTAGAGTTTAGAGTTTTCTTTTTATCCTTAAATAAAAAGAATAAAAAAAGGCCTATTGTGATAATCCATAATGATAGAGTAAAAATATCTAGTTTAGGTAATTTCATCTGGCGACCTCCTATTTTAGTTATATTTACTATGTTATAATAATATCTAGATAAAAGTAGTTACCATGGTAACTATCTTTTAAAAAAAGGAGCAATTATGATTAGTAAAAGCGATATGAGAACACTTAGACTAAATCCATTGTTCAAGTGTTTAAACAATGAAGAAATAGAACAGCTTTTTGATGGAAATAATCATAGAATTGATAAATATGCGAAAGGTTCTGTTATATACTTTCAAAATGAAAAGTGCAGTACCTTGGATATGCTGCTTTCTGGTTCAATAGTGGTCCAAAGCATAAGCGAAGATGGCGATGTTCTTACCGTATCAGAATTTGCCAAGCAAGATCTGATAGGTCTCAATCTACTGTTTTCGCAAAAAAGCTTTTACCCTATGACCATAATCACAAAATCAGACTCTATAATACTTCATATAAAAAAAGAAATAATACTTGACTTATCCATGAGAAATAAGAATTTTTTGCTTATGCTGCTTCAATATCTATCAGATAGGTCTGTTTTTCTCACAGATAAAATAAAGCTCATATCTGGCAAAAGCATAAGGCAGTTAATACTTGATTTTTTGACCTATGAGTATCATATTCAAGGAAGCAATAAGATTAAGCTCACCATGACAAAAAAAGAACTGGCAGAAAGATTTGGAATACAAAGAACCTCCCTCTCCCGGGAATTGCAGAAAATGAGAGAAGAAGGCTTAGTTGACTATGGCAGGGATTACATACTTATAAAGTGATGAGTGCCAGGCACGTCACTTAGACAGTTATTGCTCAAACAAACCTATTATCTCCTGCTGGGTCATTTTTGCCAACATGGTTTCACCCGGCTGTATTACTGCTTCAATCATCTCTTTCTTTTTTTGCTGCAGCTCAAACACCTTTTCCTCTATAGTGCCTTGGGTTATTAGCTTGATTACATGTACAACATTTTTCTGCCCAATTCTATGAGCCCGGTCTGAGGCTTGGTCTTCTACTGCAGGATTCCACCAGGGGTCAAAGTGAATCACCATATCAGCACCTGTAAGATTGAGTCCTGTTCCTCCAGCCTTTAGAGAAATGAGAAAAACCTTACCCTTCCCATCGTTGAAGGACTTAACCATTTCCCCTCGCAGTTCTGTTTTAGTACTGCCATCTAAATAAAAGTATTCTATTTTTTCCTTCTCCAAATGCTCTTTAATAATGGAGAGCATAGAGGTGAACTGAGAAAACAGCAGAATTCTATGACCGCTTGCCAAAGCCTCTTCCAACAGTTCTTCCAGCAAAAGCATTTTACCACTGTCTCCGGTGTAATTATTGATAAATAGTCCGGGATGGCAGCAAATCTGCCTAAGCCTAGTAAGCACTGCCAATATTTTTATTTGACTTTTTTCTATACCTTTATCTTCAATCTCTTGGGATATCTCCCCTTTAGCTTGCTGCAAATATGCCAGATATATTTTCTTCTGCTCATCTGTCAGCTCAGAGACCATCTTGCTTTCAATCTTTTCAGGCAGTTCTTTTAGGACTTCTCGCTTCATTCTCCGCAAGACAAAAGGCTTTATTTGCTTGCTCAACTCCCTTAATGCCTTTTCATCTTTTTCTTTAACAATAGGCTTCTCATATTTTTTCACAAACTTACCATGAGACAATAAATATCCAGGAAGAATAAAATCAAATATTGACCACAATTCAGTCAATGAGTTTTCAATAGGCGTTCCTGTCAGAGCGAAGAAGCCTTTCGCCTTTAGTCTTTTCACTGACTTAGCATTTATAGAATTAGGATTTTTAATATGCTGTGCTTCATCCAAAAAGCAATAAGAAAACTCCATCTCTTTATATAAATCAATATCCCTGCGAATAAGCGGATAGGACGTAACTACAATATCAGCGCTGGTGACATCTTTCAATAATTCCTTCCTCTCTTTTTGCAATCCGGATACTACTATTACATTCATATCGGGCGTAAACTTTATAGCCTCTGCTTGCCAATTATAGATCAAGGATGTAGGAGCCACAACCAATGCGGGGCCTGTGTGTTTTTCTTTCTGTGATACTATAAATGCCAAGGTCTCCAGGGTTTTCCCGAGTCCCATGTCATCTGCCAAAATGCCCCCCAATCCATAGGCTGCAAGAGTTTTCAGCCACTTAAAACCTACCTTTTGATAGTCGCGGAGGATGTTCCCAAGACTTTGGGGGATTTCGAAATCCATATCCTTAGGCTCAAGGACGTTTTGAACCATCTGCTTGAAAGCAATATTTCGCTCTATATTTCCTAAGTTGGATTCGCGAAGCTTTTTGTCTATGTATAATGCTCTATACTTGGGAAGCTCCAATATTTCTCCATTTAGATCATTATTCGATATGTGGAGATGATCTAATAACTCTGATACTTCTATAATCTCAGGCGACTCTAGCGGCATAAAAGATCCATCTTTTAAGCGGTAATATTTCTTTTTTTCTTTTATGGAGTTGAATAAACTTTGTAATTCATCCCTATCTATACCTTCAAAGCCAAAAGAAAACTGAAGCAAATCTGAACCTTCATTCAGCCTTACTCTCCCTGAAAAAGATCTAGGATCTTTTATAGTCATTTTCTTGAAAGAGTCGGAATAGTAGACCTCTGAATGTTCTTGAAGCTCAGGCAGTATATCATTCAAAAAGTCAAATACTCTGCCTTCATCTTCTAAATACACTTTGTCTTTAAATATTTTGAATTCTGCTTTTTCCAGCAATCCAATTATTGTTCTTTCCTTTTCCACATCTCGTATGAGTATTCTAGCATTTGCCGAATCATTTGCTTTTGGAAGAAACGGGTCCACAGTTTCCTCTCCATAGCAAAACTCAATTCTAGCTGAAATACCTGAATCTAGTTTATCAAAATATACCTTTGTGTTTAACTCCTCTTGGTAAAAGCTCTCCTCCAGATTTGGATCAATAGTCACTTCTCCCGCATTTTTTACATAAGGCAATATTTCTGATACAAATCTTTCTTTATCATTAGAAGAAAAAATCATATCCTCCTGTTGTTTTATAATCATAGAATTGATAAAGGGAACCAAACACTGCCTCTGCTTTTCCGAGGGATTATATATTTTCCCTTCATAATAAATATATTCTCCACCCTTAGTCATTGGAAGCAGTGATTTTTCAATATCTAAGTTTAGTACTAGGTTAGCATCCCTGTTATAAAGCCTGAATTTGATAGGAAGATCTTTATCTATAACCTCTATATTTCTTATATTATTATCAAACATTCTAAAATCAAAAGGTTTAGCCTTTAAAATATTCAATAGCCTCATTAAAGTTGTACCAGACAAATAAAGCTTTTTTCCCTTGAATGCACTAGAGTGGTTGTATGAATATGGATTTATTCCAATAGCTGTCTGCTCATTATCATATAGCTCCTTCACCAATGTGATAATCTTTGTGTCTGTCTCAGAAAACCTATGCCTGCTGGGGTTAAACTCAAAGTTTTTGCCAAATTGGATAACCCTTTTCCCATCTAGTTTTTCGATAAATTCCTTGATGCTTTTTACAACGTATAATCGCTCTTCCCCTATACGCAATTCTATGAAGAAATAGTTCTTTCTATATTCTCTTTCCAATTCCAATATAACTTCAACCTTTACTTCTTTTAAAGCAGAAGAGGCTTGGAGATTTTCAAAAAAACCAAATATTTCGTTATTGAAATGGTTATGTTGGATTTTATTATCCACAATGCTTATGTTCCCTTTGTTATTTAATCCTTCTTGGGCTGCCTTAAGCACTGCAACAATATGCTTGCATACACCTTCGTACTCCCAATAAGCTGGGCATTCGCATTCATAATCATCGATGGTGCCATCAGGAAAAAGCTCAATATCAACTCTATATTTCTCACTGCCTATTACATCGGCTTGAATAATAAGAGTATCCTCATCAAAAGTAAGGTT
>JAQUTA010000075.1:0-1311 GCA_028709965.1 Lutispora sp. | reverse complement strand
GATTGGATTATTATAATATTTAAACACAATGGAGGTATAGTATGGATAAAAAAATAAGAGTCGGAATAGTTGGTTATGGCAATTTGGGAAAAGGAGTAGAATTAGCGCTTAAACAGAACCCGGATTTTGAGCTTAAGGCTATATTTACTAGAAGAGATGTTTCTTCATTTAATCTAGATACAAAAATGGTATGTATTTCTGATGTTTGGGATTATAAGGATAAAATTGATGTAATGATACTATGCGGTGGTTCCGCAAACGATCTCCCAGCGCAAGGTCCTATGCTATCTGCCGGATTTAATACTGTTGATAGCTATGACAATCATGGTAAAATTCCAGAATACTTCAGCAAGATAAATGAAACTGCATTAGCTTCAAAAAAGGTAAGCCTTATATCCGTAGGTTGGGATCCTGGATTATTCTCTCTCAATCGATTATTATCAGAAGCTGTTTTACCTCAAGGTAAGGATTATACATTTTGGGGTAAGGGAGTAAGTCAGGGACATTCTGATGCTATAAGAAGAATAAAGGGAGTAAAAAAAGGGATACAGTATACTGTACCTGTGAAAGAAGCTATTGAAAAGGTAAGAGAGTGTGAAAACTCGGATTTGGCGGCTTGTGATAGGCATAAGCGCATTTGTTATGTGGTAGCGGAAGAGGCTGAGGATTTAGGCAGAATCGAGAGAGAAATTAAATCTATGCCTAATTATTTTGCAGATTATGATACGGAAGTACATTTTATTAGTGAAGAAGAGATGTTGGAAAATCACTCTAAAATGCCTCATGGCGGTTTTGTAATACGCACGGGTATTACAGGAAACTGCAACAAACAAAGAATGGAATTCAGCCTAGCATTAGAGAGCAATCCGGAATTCACATCATCTATACTTGTTGCCTATGCCCGTGCTGTTTATAGATTGTCTACAGAAGGAAAAAGCGGAGCTTTCTCAGTTTTTGATATACCTTTTGCTTATCTATCACCAAAAACTGGAGAAGAATTGAGAAAAACACTACTGTAGCAATGGGGGCAGTTGAGTGCCAGGCACGTCACTTAGACAGTTATTTACTGTCTAAGCTTGTCCCTTCTTAGCAATTCCTTTATGGCACTCTCTGTCATATTAATATTTTCACCGATTTCTTTATTTGTGTATTTTAGCCTAAGGGCTTCTTTTGCATATATAATTTTAGGTTGTGTCAAGTTTCTGTTCCTCGAGCCTGCTTTGATCAGTTCATATGATTCTTGGTTCCCAGCAGCTTCTGCCAATATCTCATCCAGCCTTTTTCTTTGTATTACCTTTTTTCTTTCAGAGA
>JAQUTA010000007.1:25216-50389 GCA_028709965.1 Lutispora sp. | reverse complement strand
AGTTAAGCCATCGGGGCAGAGGACTTTATGTGTGCATTAATTGCTAAATAGTTCTCCGAACGGTTCAAATATTAGATAGTTTTTGGGGATATTTTTATAAAAAATGTTCACATCGCAAAAAGCTCATCCAATAATATACTTGACATATTTATCTAGCAATACTATAATAATAAACATTATATGGGCGTTGAAGGGGATAGTAGATATTTGACATTTGACAGGGAGAGGGTGCCTTAGATTGAGAGCCCCTTAAAATAGAAAACATTGAAAGACACCCCGGAGCTTCCAAGTTGAAACATATTAGATTTGGACGTATTTCCGCGTTAAGGAGCAAAGATGGAAATTATCCAATCAGGGTGGCACCGCGAGATAGGCTCTCGTCCCTGACACATGTTGTCAGAGATGGGGGCTATTATTTTATATAAAATGGAGGTATTAGCGTGAAAATTCAAGGACCTAAAGGCACCAAGGATGTATTGCCTTCTCAAGCATATAAATGGCATTACATAGAATCAAAAATAAGAGAATTGTGTTCTATAAATGGCTATTACGAAGTAAGAACACCTGTTTTTGAACATACCGAACTATTTGAAAGAGGCGTTGGTGAAACTACCGATATTGTCCAAAAAGAGATGTATACTTTTATGGACAAAGGAGGTCGAAGCATTACTTTAAAGCCGGAAGGTACTGCTCCAGCTGTCAGAGCCTTTATTGAGAATAACATTTTTAATGAACCTCAGCCAACGAAAATGTATTATATAACTCCCTGTTATAGGTACGAAAGACCACAGGCAGGCAGGCTAAGAGAATTTCATCAATTTGGTATAGAAGCTTTCGGCACACAAGACCCATATATCGATGCAGAAGTAATAAGTGTAGGGATGGCATTATTCAAAACACTAGGCATAAGAAATCTTGAACTGAGAATAAACAGCGTTGGCTGCCCAAAATGCAGAAAAGAGTATAATGCAAAGCTAAAGGCATTTTTACATCCGGAGCTTTTACATTTATGCAAGTTCTGTCAGGATAGATTTAACACTAATCCATTAAGGATACTTGATTGCAAGGAAGAAAAATGCAAGGAAAGACTAGCTAATGCTCCTTATATGCTTGATAATCTATGTGATGATTGCAAGACTCACTTCGAAGGGCTCAAAAAAGGTTTAGATATCATCGGTTTAGATTATATTGTGGATCCTAAAATAGTAAGAGGCTTAGATTACTATACCAAGACTGCCTTTGAGATAGTGTCTAATGATATTGGCTCCCAAGGAACTGTATGCGGCGGAGGAAGGTATGATGGCTTGATAGAAGTATGCGGAGGGCCTAGTACTCCCGGAGTTGGTTTTGGCTTAGGCTTGGAAAGATTACTGCTTATAATGGAAAGTCAAGGTATATCAATACCGGAGCAAGAGAAAATACAAATTTTCATAGCCGCTATGGGAGAAAAAGCCAATGACATGGCTATGAAATTGATGTTTATGCTGAGAGAAGCTTCAATAAGGGCAGAAAAGGATTATTTGTCGAGAAGCTTGAAAGCTCAAATGAAGTATGCTAATAAGATAAAGGCTAAAAATGTTATTGTAATTGGCGATGAGGAAATTCAAAAAGAGATTATAAGAATAAAGAATATGGAGAATGGTCAAGAGGTAAATGTCCCTCTAAATAACATTGATGAAATAATCAAAGAGATGGAGAGATAGAAGCATGGCTAAATATAAAAGAACACACATGTGTGGAGAGTTATCCATAAGCAACTTAAATGAAGAGATATCCCTGACTGGATGGGTTCAAAAAAGCAGAGATTTGGGAGGATTATTATTTTTAGATCTAAGAGATAGAACAGGTATCCTCCAAGTAGTGTTTAATAAAGACAAAGACTCTGAACTTTTTGAATATGCACAAAAAATCAGAGGAGAATATGTTATATCTGTTTCAGGAATAGTTGGAAAAAGAGATGAAAAAGCAATAAACAAGAAAATGAAAACCGGATATATAGAATTGCTAGCTAATAATGTAAAAATAATCAGTAAAGCTGAAACACCTCCTATATATATAGAAGATGATTTAAATGCTTCAGAAAATCTCAGATTAAAATATAGGTATTTGGATTTGAGAAGACCTGCTATGCAAAATATTTTTTTTGTCAGACACAATGTAAATAAGTTAATAAGAGGTTACTTTGATAGAAAAAGCTTTATTGAGGTTGAAACACCGGTCTTGACAAAGACAACTCCTGAGGGAGCCCGTGATTATCTTGTCCCAAGCAGAGTTCAGCCGGGTAAATTCTTTGCCTTGCCTCAATCTCCACAGCTGTTTAAACAAATACTGATGGTATCAGGTTTCGACAAATATTTTCAAATAGTTAAGTGCTTCAGAGATGAAGACCTTAGAGCTGATAGACAGCCTGAATTTACCCAATTGGATATGGAAATGTCCTTTGTTGAGTCAGATGATGTAATGGAAATTATTGAAGGCTTGATGAAGGAGATATTCAAAAGCATAAAAGAAGTGGAAATAACTCTGCCATTGCCGAGACTTACTTATAAAGAGGCTATGAATAGATATGGCTCAGATAAGCCTGATGTAAGATTTAACCTAGAACTAAAGGATTTGGGAGATTTGTTATCTAATTCTGAATTTAAAGTATTCTCTGATGCTATTAAAAATGGAGGAAGCATAAAGGCAATAAATGCTGAGGGCTGTGGTACAAAACTCAGCAGAAAAGAGATAGACAGCCTTGGAGAATTTGTAAAAACCTATAGAGCAAAAGGTCTTGCATGGATAAACTTTACGGAAGAAGGCATAAAATCTCCTATAGCTAAATTCTTGAAGGAACAAGAAATGAAGTCAATAGTTGAAAGAATGAATGCTAAAACAGGGGATATAATATTTATAGTAGCCGATAATAGTAGAACTGTTTATGATTCTTTAGGGCAGCTAAGGCTTGAACTTGGTAAGAAATACAATTTAATAGACAAAACTAAAATTGGCTTGCTTTGGGTTACAGAGTTCCCACTATTGGATTATGATGAAAATGAAAAGAGGTATGTGGCTATCCATCATCCTTTTACAAGCCCGATGGATGAGGATATTAACCTATTAGATAGTGAACCCCTAAATGTTAGAGCAAAAGCCTATGATATTGTATTAAATGGCTATGAACTAGGAGGCGGAAGCATCAGAATACATGACAGCGAGTTGCAGGAAAAGATGTTTAATCTTTTAGGCTTCTCGAAAGAGGAAGCTTGGAGAAAATTCGGTTTCCTCCTTGAGGCATTCAAATATGGAACTCCACCTCATGGAGGATTAGCAATAGGCATTGACAGACTAATAATGCTATTGACCGATACTGATAATATAAGAGATGTCATCGCATTCCCAAAGACTCAGAGTGCAAGTTGCCTCATGACGGATGCTCCATCTTTGGCTGATGAAAGACAATTGGCTGAATTAAAAATTAAATTAGATTAAAAAATAGCCCTGCTTATATTTTAGCAGGGCGTTTTTGGAGGTAATATTTTGAGTATGTATGAAAGAACAGAGTTGCTGATTGGTGAAGAAGGAATCAAAAAGTTAAAAGACAGCAAGATAGCAATCTTTGGCATTGGAGGAGTTGGCTCCTTTGCGGCAGAAGCATTAGGCAGATGTGGCGTTGGCGAATTAGTGCTTGTAGATTATGATACAATAAACGACACGAACTTAAACAGGCAATTACATTCCACTACCAAAACCATTGGAAAGTATAAAGTAGATGCGATGAAAGAAAGATTATTGGAAGTCAATCCAGAAATCCGGATACACACGCATAAAGATAAATATAACCAAGATACATCCGATGTTTTATTAAACAAAGATTATGATTATGTTATTGATGCAATTGATATGGTTACTTCAAAGATAAACCTTATAGTAAAATCCATAGAAATGAATATACCAATAATTAGTTCTATGGGCGCAGGGAATAAATTGGATCCATCAATGTTTGAGGTCGCAGATATTTATAAAACAGAAATGTGTCCCTTGGCAAAAGTTCTTAGATATGAGCTTAGAAAACATGGTGTAAAAAAACTAAAAGTTGTATATTCTAAAGAAAGACCAATAAAAACAGCTAATGTACCGGGAAGTATATCATTTGTTCCTAGTGCTGCAGGTTTGATCCTTGCCTCAGTTGTAGTAAAAGATATTTTAAAAGATATTATTAAAATTAATTATTGACATTTACTCCAGAGATAGTATAATATAGATATACCGGTAGGGGGTATGGGAGGTGGGGGATTTGAAAAAAGAAATTGAGGAGCCAAAACTTGAATTAATAAATAGATTAAAAAAAGTAGAAGGTCAGGTTAAAGGAATACAAAGAATGATTGCAGAAGGAAAATGTTGTGGAGATGTTATGATACAGATATCTGCAGCTAGATCGGCAATAAATAAAGTTGGTGGTCTTATGTTGGATGGATACATTAAAGAATGTATAGTTGCCTCTCTAAAGAATGGAGAATCAGATGAAAAGCTTGATGAATTGATTGATACTATCGTTAAATATGTGAAATGAAGGTTTTGACATGAAAGAAATAGGAAGGATACTTGAGATTAATAACGGAATGGCGAAAATTCTCATAACAAGACATACGGCCTGTGGTGATTGTGGAGCATGTCAAGTAGGAAGGGACAATCTTAATATGATACTGACCGCAGAAAACATTATTCAAGGGGAACCAGGAGATACAGTGGAAATAGAATTACAAACAGAAAACTTTCTATATGCAAGTTTTATTATGTACGGAATACCCCTTTTAGGACTTATTATTGGACTCACGGGAGCTTATTACGGTGCAAAAGCTTTGAACTATGATGATAATTATGCTCAGGTCCTTGGGGCAGTAGTGGGACTTTCTCTTTTAGCATTGAGCTATTTAGGCATAAGATTAAAAGAGTCAAAAATCAAGACTATGAATAAATTTAAACCTGTAATTGTTAGAAAAGTTAACAATTAAATTTATATAATTTCTTTTAGTAGAAGGGAGAATAATAATGAGCGACAGAGTATATGCAGTAAACGAAAACACATTTAATCAAGAAGTATTGAATTCTGATAAACCAGTTTTGGTAGATTTTTGGGCTGCTTGGTGTGGTCCTTGCAGAATGGTTTCCCCAATCATTGATCAGTTAGCAGGAGAATATACAGAAAAGATTAAGGTGGTTAAAGTAAATGTAGATGAAAACAGTCAACTTGCTTCACAATATGATATAATGAGCATTCCCTCAGTGTTTTTGTTTAAAGATGGCAAAAAGGTTGATGGCATGATTGGCGCAAGACCAAAGCAAATGTTTGAATCAATGATTAAAAAATATGTATAAAATGGCTTAATGCCATTTTTTGTTTGTCCATGACAAACAAATTGTAAATTTTATATTAAATACTAGGATTTTAAGTAATAAGAATATATAATGATAATAAGAAATACTAAAGGAGGAATATCATGGAGCTAGAAATAATCCGAAAAGTTGACCCGGAGATAGTAGCGGTAATAGAAAAAGAGATGGATAGACAAAGGCGAAATATAGAGCTTATAGCATCTGAGAACTTTGTGAGCCCGGCTGTAATGGCTGCAATGGGAACAGTGCTAACAAATAAATATGCAGAAGGCTATCCAGGCCGAAGATATTATGGTGGTTGTGAAGAAGTAGACATAGCAGAGAATCTGGCAATAGAAAGACTAAAAAAACTATTTGATGGAGAACATGCAAATGTTCAACCTCATTCCGGAGCTAATGCAAACATTGGAGTATACTTTTCTATTCTTGACCCTGGAGATGTAGTATTGGGCATGAATTTATCCCATGGAGGTCATCTGACTCATGGAAGTCCTGTAAATATTTCAGGTAAGTATTTCAAATTTGTTGATTATGGTGTGGATGAAAAGACAGAAATGATAGACTATGAAAATGTGAGACAAATAGCATTAAAAAACAAACCTAAATTAATAGTAGCAGGTGCCAGCGCCTATCCTAGAATTATAGATTTTAAAAAATTTCGAGATATTGCTGATGAAGCAGGTGCAATGCTAATGGTAGATATGGCTCACATAGCTGGTTTGGTTGCAGCTAAACTTCATCCAAATCCTGTGCCTTATGCAGATTTTGTGACTACAACTACTCATAAAACTTTGAGAGGCCCTAGGGGTGGAGCTATTATATGCAAAGAAAAATATGCCAAGGCAATAGATAAAGCAATTTTCCCTGGAACTCAAGGCGGCCCATTGATGCATGTAATAGCCGCTAAGGCAGTATGTTTCAAAGAAGCAATGTCAGAAGACTTTGTTTCTTATCAAAAGCAAGTATTAAAAAATGCTCAGGCTTTGTCACAGTCTTTAACAAATGAAGATTTTAATCTAGTTTCCAAAGGCACTGATAACCACTTGATGCTATTGGATTTGAGGAACAAAAATATTACAGGTAAAGAAGCAGAACATTTATTAGATGAGGTTGGCATTACAGTAAATAAGAATACAGTACCCTTTGATCCTGAAAGTCCCTTTATAACCAGCGGAATAAGAATAGGAACTCCAGCAGTTACTACCAGAGGTTTTAAAGAGGAAGATGTTATTGAAGTTGGCAGAATAATTTCTCATATTATCAGTAATCCAAAAGATATTGAGAAAGCCAAGGTTCGAGTAAAGGCTTTGAATGACAAATATCCTTTATATTAATTGTTAACTAAATAAATACTGATATAATAGAAGTAGGAAATTCCTACTTCTATTTTGTGAGGTGGTTAAACTGGCTTTAAATATGTTGTATGTATCAATTTTAGAAACCATAATAGAAAACATAGATGCTGGAGTGCATGTTGTTAATAGCGAGGGGAAAACAATTTTTTATAATGAAATTATGGGTGAGCTCGAAGGCTTGGACATAGATGAAGTAATGGGCAAAAATATATTAGAGATTTTCCCAAGCCTATGTGAAGATACAAGTACCCTGCTAACTGTTATGAAATATAGAAAACCAATATATAATAAAAATCAATCTTATCTCAATAATTATGGAAAGCAAATTAATACAATAAATAGCACTATACCTTTTAGGATATCACCTGAAAAATATGGAGCTGTTGAGATTGCAAAGGACATTACAAAAGTTAAAGAACTGTCAGAGAAAGTACATATTCTACAACAAGAATTGATTACACAAGATCCGGAAAAAGAAAATGTTAAAGGTTATACTTTTAAATCTATAATAGGTGAAGATGATGAATTTTTAAATATGATATCTTATGCTAAGACTGCATCAAAATCATCTTCAACGGTTCTGCTTTATGGGGAAACAGGCACAGGCAAAGAGCTTTTCGCTCAAAGTATTCATTATGCTAGTGATAGAAGTAATAAGCCTTTTATTGCACAAAATTGTGCAGCTATACCAGACTCTCTTTTAGAAGGCATACTATTTGGAACAGTAAAAGGCAGCTTTACAGGTGCAATTAATAGACCCGGTCTATTCGAACAAGCCCATGGCGGAACTTTATTATTAGATGAAATAAATTCCATGGGACTCCAACTTCAAACAAAACTCTTAAGAGTGCTTCAGGAAGGGTACATCAGGAGAGTAGGTGGATTAAATGATATTCCCTGCGATGTTAGAATAATTGCAACTACTAATGAAAAACCGGAAAAAGCTATAGAGTTAGGTTTGCTAAGAAAGGATTTATACTACAGGATTAATGTAATAAATATCCGAATTCCTCCATTAAGAGATAGAAAAACAGATATAGCATTATTATCAGAGCATTTTATAAAAAAGTTTAATACAATACTCCGAAAAGATGTTTGGGGTATTTCAAATGAAGTAAAAAATGCATTTTTCCATTACGATTGGCCTGGTAATGTGAGAGAATTAGAAAATCAAATAGAAAGTGCCATGAATATGGTGACTAAGGATCACATATTAAAAGCAAATCATTTTTCCAATAATATGAAAGGACTTTTTGAAGGGAAAAAAGCTGGCATAGATTACAAATTGGTAATCCATGATTCCGTGACCTTGAATGAAGCTCTTGAAAGCATTGAGATAGAATTAATCAATAATGCTTTAAAAGAATGTTCGTATAATATTACAAAGAGTGCAAAAAGGCTTGGGATAAAAAGGCAGAGTCTACAACACAAAATTAAGAGATATGGCATCAGGATAGAAGGCTAAAGCTATTCTATCCTGATAAAAGATGGTTTTCTTTTTTTGAAGATGCAGTAATATTTAAAACCTATGGAACTTAGCAAATCTAATGCTTCCTTGAAACAGTACCCTAGATCTTCAGGGCTATGAGCATCAGACCCTAGGGTAATAATTTCTCCTCCCAATCTTTTGTATAAATATAAAATTTTCTCTAATGGGTGAAAGGAGGACAATCCATATCTTTTACCTGAGGTGTTTATTTCAATACCTTTTCCCATATAAATAATAGTCCTCAAAATATTCTCTAGCGCTTCACTATATTTATTATAATCAAAAGCTTTTTCACCATTGGCTAGATATCTTCTGACAACATCGATATGCCCTAGGGAGTCAAAATTAGAAAAAGAAGAAATACATTTTTTTAACTCATCTAAATAAGATAATACTCCATCCTCATCGCTTTTGCCTTGCAAAAAATCCCCTTTATAAAGCTCTTTTTTATTTACTACATGAATTGAACCAATAATAAAATCAATACCGGGCTTTGCTGAAAAGGCACTATTTTCTTCAAAAATATGAGGCTGCAAGCCAAGCTCAATACCCTTATAGATATCAATTCTGTTATTATACTTAAGAATCATTTCATCTATAGCACTGCTGTAATCATTAAAATTAAGTATTCCTTCATCTGTAGGATAATCAATATCTATATGATCTGTAAAACATATACCCTCTAAACCTTTTTGAATTGCTGAATTGCACATATTTTCAATGGTGGCTGAGGGGTATGAATCACTTGAAAATAATGAGTGAAGATGTAAATCGTGCATTTTGAACTCCTTTACTTTTAATTAGTCAATTTCTATTATAGCAAATTATTTTAATATTATATATATATTAAGCCACTAATACAAATGCAAATATATTTGCTTAATAGCAAATATATTTGCATGATTCTTAATTTATTTGAATATTGTGAAGATACTTTATTTGCAAATTTTTATAAACATGCAAAGGAATGGCACATATAAAGCATTATCAAACATTGTTGAATGTATAATTATAAAGTTAAGTTTTGGCACAGAAGTTGCATTCTATAAGTTATATAGAATGTTAACATTATTATTACAAGGAGGATTAACATGAGAAGAGAAAAAATTAAAGTTATTGTCTGGGGCTTTGGTGCAATGGGAAGTGGTATCGCAGAAGCGCTTTTAAAGAAAAAAGGCGTTGAAATTGTTGGGGTTATTGACATAGGTGACAAGGTCGGTAAAAGCATTTTTGATTATTTAAATGTAGAAAAATCTGATAATGCAGATGTCATCATAGGAACTAAGGAAAATGTTATTAAGGAAAAAGCAGCAGATGTAGTTCTACTTTGCACAGATTCTTTTACAAGTAAAGCTTATGACAAAATTGTTTACTGTTTAGAGAAAAAAATCAATGTTATTACAAGTGCTGAACAAATGGGATATCCCAAAGCTCAAGAACCAGAATTATCAGCAAAGATGGATGCGATAGCTAAATTAAATGGTGTTTCTGTTCTTGGTACAGGTATAAACCCTGGATTAATAATGGACTTGCTTGTAGTATGTCTTACCGGTGCATGCTTAGATGTAGAGCATGTAACTGCAAGAAGAGTTAATAGTTTATCTCCTTTTGGACCTGCAGTTATGCATGAACAAGGAATAGGTACAACAGTTGAGGAATTTAATAAAGGCGCAAAAACTGGTAAAATTGCTGGTCATGTTGGATTTCATGAGTCTATAACAATGATATCTGATGCATTGGGATGGAAATTAAGTGATGAAATTAAGCAGACTATGGAACCTATAGTATCAAATGTATATAGAAAGGCTCCTCATGCCGAAGTACAGCCTGGTTATGTAGCAGGGTGTGCTATGAAGGGATATGGCTATGTTGACGGAGAAATAAAGATTGAAATGGATCATCCCCAACAAATTGAACCTGAATTAGAAGGTACTGACACAGGTGATTATGTAATAATAAAAGGAACACCCAATATAAACATGGCAAATAAGCCTGAAGTTCCTGGCGGAATAGGGACAATAGCTATGATTGTAAATATGATACCACATATTATTAATGCAAGACCTGGATTAAAGACCATGATAGACTTGCCTGTTCCTAGAGCAATAATGGGTGACATGAGAGATTTTATTGACATTGAATAATAAGTAATGCCAATATATTTGCACTGTGTAAATATTATAAAGGAAGGTTATGGTAAACAATGGAGATTGCAAAGATTGGTGATTGGGTACAGATTCATCAGATAGTGTTAAAAACTGAAGAAAGAGCGGCTCATCTCCCTGATGACACAAAAAAAGTTCCATTAGAGTTATGGGTAAAAGGTTTTGCCCTCCACGAAGGAAAAACCGGCGATGAAATTGAGATTGAAACGATTACAGGTAGAAAAATAAAAGGTGAGCTTGTTAGAGTGAATCCGAGATATATCCATGATTTTGGTGATTATGTTCCTGAACTAACTAAAATAGATATGCAGCTTAAGGAAGTCCTCTTTGGAGGTGAAAAAAATGAATAGAGATATGTCATATTCTGCAGTAATGGGCAGAAAGAATGAAATAATGAAAAAGGCTATAGGCATTGACTATAATGTTTTTGAATCTGGCGACATCGCTTTTGACTATGAGAGAATGATGAGAGAAGCAGGCTATAGCTTAGAGGAAATCCAAAGAATACAAGGAGATACGGGTGTTGGCAATACTCCAATTTTGGAATTAAAAAACCTCACAGCTTTAGCAAGAAAATGTGCTCCAGAAGGAAAGGGAGCTAGAATATTTATAAAAGATGAAGCAGCAAATCCATCTGGAAGCTTTAAAGCCAGAAGAGCAGCTACTGCAGTTTATCACGCAAAAAGAATGGGTTATAAAGGTGTTATAGCAGCTACTAGTGGCAATTATGGTGCAGCAGTTGCTTCACAAGCTGCAATGGCAGGATTAAAATGCATAATAGTACAAGAATGCTATGACAGTAAAATGATAGGTCAGCCTGAAATATTGGAAAAATTAAGAGCTTGTGAAGCATATGGAGCAGAGGTTGTACAATTAACGGTAGGACCGGAACTGTTTTATACTTTCTTATCTTTGCTTGAGGAAACAGGCTATTTCAATGCTTCTTTATATACCCCCTTCGGTATAGCAGGAGTAGAAACCCTAGGTTATGAATTGGTTATGCAGTTCAGAGAGAGATTGGGAAAAGACCCAGATAAGGTATTAATAACACATGCTGGAGGAGGCAATGTTACAGGTACCGCCAGGGGTATAATAAAAACAGGAGCTGAAAATGTTGAGGTTGTAGGTGCGAGCGTAGATCTTTCAGGGCTTCATATGGCTTCTGATAAGGATTTTAATAAAAAATCTTTTACAACAGGTCATACAGGTTTTGGGATTCCCTTCGCAACATGGCCGGATAGAGCAGATGTTCCTAGAAATGCAGCAAGACCTTTAAGATATCTGGATAGATATTTAATAGTAAAGCAAGGTGAGGTATTTTATATAACTGAAGCATTGTCCATATTGGAAGGACTGGAAAGAGGACCTGCAGGCAACACTTCTTTAACTGCAGCATTTGCTCTGGCTCAGGAAATGGATCAAGACCAGACTATAGTAGTGCAAGAAACAGAATATACTGGAGCAGGAAAGTCACCTATGCCTCAGATAAGCTTTGCTAAGCAAAATGGCATTGATGTACTATTCGGTGATCCGGACACAGAAATACCAGGGAAGAATATTGTTTTTCCTGAACATCCATCTATGATCAAAGCAAGAGAATTTGATATAGATAAGGCAAGAACTTCTTATATTAGAAATGCGATAACAAATTACGGCAAAAATGAAATTAACAGAAATGATTTGGATTTCCTCATCAAGGATACAAAGAGCAACCAAAACTATGTACTTTCTGTATTATCAGAAATAGGAGTAAATATTAAATAGTATGTAAAAAAATGGAGGGTTGAAAGTGAAAAGAGCAGATGATTACGAAAAGAGGAGAGAGCATTTAAAGGATTTGACAGATGAACAACTAAAAGAGAGGTTTTGGGAACTGGCAAATAAAATAGTTGAGCCTATGCTTGATATGGGTTATAAGTATACTACTCCCTCAATAGAAAGAAGTATTCTTCTCAGAATGGGATTTTCCAGTATTGAGGTAAAACCCATAGTAGACGGAGTGATGAAAAAAGGACTAATGGGCAAAGGCACAGGAAATGTTGTTTGGAGACTTTCTAAAAAGCTTGGAGTCTCATTAAGGGAAGCCGGTTTGGGTTTGGCTGAAGGCAAATATTGGGATGAAGTTGATACTCTGTTTGAAGGAGGTAAAAACTGATGAAATTAGATCCAAATAAAAAAATTGATATAAAGGAAATATTACAGGACTTAGAAAACTATAGACCCAGAAGAAGAGGCTGGCATTGGCGTGAAGGCACAAATGAAAAGATACAAATTGGCGACTTTGAATACATTGAGGCTTCAGAAGGTCTAAAGAACTATGTTCCCCTACCGGGCAGCAGAGGCTTTGGGTATATAGATCCTCAACCGGATTGCGTAATAACAACAGAAATTGCTTCAGGAAGATTTGAAGATGATATTAGAAGAATGAGAATGTCAGCATGGCATGGCGCTGATCATATCATGGTTATCAGAACTGCAGGTCAATCACATATTGACTCACTATTAGAGGGTACAAACCAAGGTATTGGCGGAATAATGGTCACTAGAAAACAAGTAAGAGCAAGTCGAAAAGCTCTTGACTTTATTGAAGATGAAGTAGGTAGACCTATTAATTTCCACTCATACATATCAGGAGTAGCAGGACCTGATATAGCAGTTATGTTTGCAGAAGAAGGAGTAAATGGTGCTCACCAAGACCCTCAATATAATGTGCTATATAGAAATGTCAACATGGTAAGAAGTTTTGTAGATGCCTGTGAAGCTAAAAAGGTTATGACTTGGGCTGATATGCTTCAGATTGATGGAGCTCACAATGCTAATGCAACAGCTATGAAAGCATGGAAAGTAAGACCTGAGCTGATGGTTCAGCATGCAATCAACTCTGCTTTCTCAAGAAAAATTGGTATGAAACCAGAAAACATAGCATTATCAACAGTGCCTCCAACTGCACCACCTGCACCTTGCATGAGGCTTGATCTTCCATATGCTGTTGCTCTAAGAGATTTCTTTAGCGAATATAAGATGAGAGCTCAACAAAACACAAAATATATGGAGTCTGATGGAAAAGAAGCTACAGTAACTCACACATTGAATCTTATGATTTCAAGACTTACCAGTGCAGATATTCAATCTACCATAACCCCTGATGAAGGTAGAAATGTGCCATGGCATTATAATAATATAGCAGCCATTGGTACAGCTAAACAAGCCTTAGATGGCATGGATGGACTTAGAGAAATGGTAAAAATCGACAGAGATGGAATACTAGGTGACGATGTAAGAGAATTAAAGGAAAGAGCCGTACTCTTCATGGAAGAAATGATAGAAGTTGGCGGATACTTTAAATCAGTTGAAGAAGGTTTCTTCATAGATAGCGGATACTATCCAGAAAGAAATGGTGATGGAATACCTAGACAAATAGACGGTGGAATAGGCGTAGGAATGATATTCGAAAGAGATAAGGATTACTTTGCTCCTGTTTCCGTACATTATGGATACAATGCAATCCCAGAAGGCTTAAAAAAGGCTTCAGATGCAATAGGGGGAGATACCTTTGAAGATCCTTCAAAGATTGTTTACATTGATGAGTTGGATGAATTTGATAATGTGAATGTAAGACTTGAAGAGCTTGACAAGTATTATGATACAAAATATGTGAAGCCTGAAGTTGAATGGAGAGCAGATGGCGTTGTTGCTGTGACCATATTCCTACCATTGGATGAAAGAACAGCTGAGTTCGCAGCCATCAAATGCGGAGAAAAAATGGGGCTGGAAGACGTAACTGTAATTCACAAGAATGTTATGCATCCATCAGAAGGAACTTTGGTGGAGATAAAGGGTAAAGTAAAATTTGATATAAACATCGATGAACTGATTATCCCTGAAAAAATCCCTGTATTATCCGAAGCGGAAATAAGAGAAGAAATACAGAAGAATCCTATGTTTGTAGTAGCTGCAACCGTTGGAGAAGACGAGCATTCAGTAGGGTTAAAGGAAACTCTGGATATAAAGCATGGCGGAATTGAAGGTTTTGGTATAAAGTATCTTTATCTTGGAACTTCCTGCCCTGTTGAAAAGCTTGTAGATGCAGCTATTGAGACAAATGCAGATGCTATTTTGGCCAGTACTATAATAACTCATGACGATGTTCATATAAAGAATATGCGCAAGATTCACGAATTGTGCATAGAAAAAGGCATCAGAGATAAAGTAATACTTGCATGCGGTGGTACCCAGGTTTCAAATGAAATTGCTGCTGAAGCAGGCATGGATGCAGGCTTTGGCAGGGGCAGCCATGGTATAGATGTGGCAAGCTTCCTTGTGAAAAAGAGAAGGGAAATGAAATAGCAGCATGAAAATCGATGTTTTAGTTGCCGAAATTGGAAGCACTACAACTGTAATTAACGCTTTTAAAGGCATAGGAACCCCCTGCCCTCAATTTATAGGGCAGGGGCAAGCTCCTACCTCTGTTTTAGTCGGTGATGTCACCATAGGTCTAAAAGGCGCTATAGATGATTTACAAAACAGTCTAGATGTAGACGAGATATGCTATGGCGAAATGCTTGCAACCAGCAGCGCTGCAGGTGGACTCAGAATGACAGTTCATGGGCTTGTTTATGACATGACTGTAAGAGCGGCTAAGGAAGCAGCGCTTGGTGCTGGCGGCATCATCAAAATGGTAACTGCAGGCAAGCTGAGGAAAACTGACTTAAAAAAAATTAAGGATATTAATCCGAATATAATCTTGATTGCCGGCGGTGTCGATTATGGCGAAAGAGGGACAGCCTTACATAACATGGAGCAAGTTGTTTCGTTAGGTTTGGACGTACCAATAATATATGCAGGTAATATAGAAAATCAGGAAGAAGTCGAGGATATATGCAAGGATGCTGGGGTTAAGCTTTATTTGGTAGATAATGTTTATCCTAAAGTTGATATATTAAATATTGAACCGACAAGGAAAGTAATTCAGGAAGTATTTGAAGAGCATATAATACATGCTCCAGGTATGAGCACTGTCAGAGAAATGGTTACTGGCCCCATTATTCCGACTCCAGGGGCTGTGATGGAAGCGGCAAAGCTACTCAAAGATGACTTGGGAGATTTAGTTATCTTTGATGTAGGCGGAGCCACTACAGATGTCCACTCAGTCAGTGAAGGTTCTGAAGAAGTTAACAAAATACTTATAAGTCCGGAGCCCTATGCAAAGAGAACTGTGGAAGGCGACTTAGGAGTATTTGTAAACATTAAGCACATAGCTGAAAGGATTGGTCTTGAAGAATTAAAAAAGGAATTTCCCAATGCTGAGGAAATGATTGAAAAAGCCAAACCAATACCGGAAACCCAAGAAGAAAAAAGGCTTATAGAGATGCTTACCAAAGAGGCAGTATTGACATCTTTAGAAAGACATGCAGGAACCCTACGTCATATATATGGACCTACGGGCAAGAAAACTATAGCAGAAGGCAAAGATCTCACCAATATCAAATATATAATAGGAACTGGTGGAGCTCTAACCAGATTGCCTGATAGATTAAATATATTAAAATCTGCCTCATGTCATGGTAAGGGGCTTGAGCTATTTCCAGGCAACGATGCTCAGGTATTGATCGACAATCATTATATATTTGCTTCTCTTGGGGTATTGGCTAAGAAATATCCAGAAGATGCATTAGCCCTAATGAAGAATAGTATTAATTTAGAATAATAAATAGAGGGAGGGTAAAGATGAATTATCCTGCTTTAAAAATTAACTTAACTAAATTGGAAAATAATACAAGGCTATTAGTAGAAAAATGTGCCCCTTATGGAATTAGCATATCAGCAGTAACAAAAGTTTTTTGTGGCATGACCGAAGTTGCTGAAGCAGTTGTAAAAGGCGGAGCAGCTATTCTTGCTGATTCCAGAGTGGAAAATTTAAAAAAACTGAGAAATTTTAATTTGCCTAAAATGCTGCTTAGAATCCCTATGCTTTCTCAAATAGATGAAGTTTTAGAATATGCAGATATTAGCTTGAACTCAGAGTATAAAGTAATAGAAGCTTTATCTAATGCAGCAGTAAAAAAGGGAAAGATTCATGATATTATACTCATGGTTGATCTTGGTGATCTTAGAGAAGGAGTCTGGGCAGACGATGCAGTAGAATATGCGGGCAAAATTTTGCAGCTTAAGGGGGTTAATCTAAAGGGAATTGGAACTAATTTAACTTGCTATGGTGCAATAATACCCCAAGAGGATAACCTATCAAAGCTTGAAGAAATTGCTAATATGATTACGCAAAAGTATGGCATTAAACTTTCTATTATATCAGGAGGTAATTCAAGCAGTTTATATATGGTTGAAGAAGGCAGAATTCCTAAGGCTATTAACAACCTTAGGCTTGGAGAATCTATTGTATTGGGCAATGAGACAGCTTATGGCAAAAGAATAGAGGGAACTTATAATGATTGCTTTACATTATGCGCAGAGATAATCGAGCTTAAAGAAAAGCCATCTGTACCAATAGGAGAAATTGGGGTAGATGCTTTTGGTAATAGGCCTACTTTTGTTGATAGAGGAATTAGAAAAAGAGGAATATTGGCAGTAGGCAAGCAAGACGTAAGAATTGACGGTCTTACTCCTATAGATAGTGACATCATTATTTTAGGCGCAAGCAGCGATCATATGATTATAGATATCACCGATAGTACCAAAGAATATACCATAGGTGATATAATTGAGTTTACATTAGACTATGGGGCTCTGCTCTCAACTTCAACTTCTAATTATGTAAAAAAAGTAATTGAATAGAGAAAATTTATTTAAAAAGGGCTATTGAAATATAGCCCTTTTTAAATAAATTATATAAAGCTATTGATAATAACATAGATATAGTTATATATTATATATGTGAAACATAAAGGAGGTGAATCTGTGAAGAAACTATTTTTATTTATTTCAATAGTTTTTCTTATGGTATTATGCCCGGTAAAGTTAGAAGCAGACAGAAGCTACACAATAGATGGATTTGAGGTAGACGCTCAACTAAGTACAGATGGCTCTATGGACGTGATAGAAACCATCACCTATAATTTCTCTGGTGCCTTTAATGGAGTATATAGAACCTTGGTTATTGCAGGTTCCCGTGGAATTGATAATATTGAAGTGCTATCTGGAGATGGGATACAAATTAATACATATGAAATTTCGAAGGAAGCAAATGGATTACAGTTAAAAATATACTCAAAATCGCAAAATGAGATTAAAACATTTATCATAAAATATAGGGTATTAGATGTATGTGTAAAATACAATGATATAGCTGAGTTATACTGGAAATTTATGGGTGAAGATACAGAAGTAAAAATCAAAGATTTCAAGGTGAATATAAAGTTGCCTCAAGGAGCATCAAAAGAAGATATAAAAGCATTTGCCCATGGCCCTTTATCTGGCAATGTTGAAATTATTGATGAACAAAATATTGTTTTATCTGTAAAGGAAGTTTTGCCAAATACCTTTGTTGAAGCTAGAATACTATTTCCTGTGTCATTAATAAAAGATTCTTCTAACGCTGTAAATAAAAATGTATTAAATGCTATTATGGAAGAAGAGAAAAGATGGGCTGATGAAGCAAATATACAAAGGCAGAGAGCTAGGATATTTGTTTCTATATCATTTGCATATGCATTTTTTCAACTCTTTCTCATAGGCTTTATATATTTTAAGTATGACAAAGAGTACAAAACCACCTTTAAAGGACCTTACTACAGAGAATTGCCTAGTAATTACTCACCCGCAGTAATGTCTGTACTATGGAACTTTGGAAGGATAAAGCCAAGAGACGTAACAGCTACACTTATGGATTTGGTCAGAAGAAAATATATAGCTTTGAGTACAGAAGTAACTGAGAAAAAAAGCATATTTAGTAAAAAGGGAGATACAGATTATGTTTTTACACTAAATGAAAACATTGATGGTTCTATGCTGTCAAAACATGAAGCCTTCTTTATCGACTGGATGTTTGTTAACATTGGCATCAACAGGAGAGTTTCATTGAATGACATTGAAGAATATACAAAAAGTAAAACAAGAGCCCAAAAGTTTAAATCTGATTATGATGCCTGGTCTGAATATGTTAGGCAAGAAGCAGAAGCCTTTAAATTTTTTGATAAAAAATCAAACCGTGGAATGGCATTAGGAATAGTTGCATCACTATTGGGCTTTGCCTTAGCAATTTACACAATTGTAGCTCATGGAAACATATTGGGTTTTATAGTTACAATCTTTACATCTCTGATACTTCTGATATATTCTATTACTGTCAAAAGAAGATCAGAATATGGTGTGCTCCAATTTCAGATGTGGAAAGCATTTAAAAAATTCTTGCTGCATTTTAGCAGGCTTGACAAGGCTGAATTACCATCGGTAATACTTTGGGAGCATTATTTGGTTTATGCCATAACTCTAGGAGTGGCAAAAGAAGTAATAAAACAGTTGAAGATGGTATTTAGAGAAGAAGACTTTAATCATACCGGCCTGACCTATATGTATTATGGATACTATGGCAGAGGGCTGAATCATTTTGATGCTTTGAATACTGTTACAAGCGCAGTAACAAAAGCAACAGAATCAACATACAAACAAGCTGTTTCCCAACTGTCCTCATCTGGTGGAGGTGGAGGCGGATTCTCCGGAGGAGGTGGTGGTGGAGGCGGAGGTGGCGGAGCAGGTGCATTTTAATAAATAATTAAAGAGGAGGTAGAAATTATGAAGTGGGTTATTCTTATAATAATGGCAGCTGTTTTAGGAGGAATTATGTCTGTTTACAATGGGCTTGTTAGCAGAAGAAACAAAGTTAAAAATGCTTGGGCTCAGATTGATGTTCAACTCAAGAGAAGATTTGATCTTATACCAAATCTTGTTGAAACAGTAAAGGGTTATGCAACTCATGAAAAAGATACTTTAGAAAATGTTATTAAAGCAAGAAATACATATGCAACGGCTCAAACTCCTGAAGATGCTATGAATGCAAACAATCAGATTGCTGGAGCATTGAATAAACTATTTGCACTTGCTGAAAGCTATCCGGATTTGAAAGCAAACCAAAATTTTATTCATCTTCAGGCAGAACTAACAAGTGTGGAAGATAAAATTGGTTATTCGAGACAATTTTATAATGATACTGCTATGATGTATAACAATTTCAGACAGATATTTCCTAATAATTTTATATCAAATTGGTTTAATTTTAACGAGGAGACTTATTTCGAGGCTGATGAGACTGAGAGAAGCAATGTACAGGTTAAATTTTAACTAATGAAGCGGAGAATTATTTCTCCGCTTCAAACAAATTATGAAATTTATTTTGTATATACAAATGGAAAAGGTTGGTTGCGGCAATGAAAAAAGATCAGATGAGTATATTTGATATAAAATTTAAGGAAGACTTGAAAAAAGAAGGTCCATTAGCAGTAAGAATGAGACCTGATACTTTGGAGGAGTTTGTAGGACAGAAAGAAATAATATCTCCCGGAAAGCTTTTATACAGAGCAATAAAAGCTGACAAACTATCCTCTGTTATATTATGGGGACCTACGGGAAGCGGTAAAACCACTCTGGCAAAAATAATATCAAATACTACTAAAGCCTTTTTTGAGCAGATAAATGCAGTATCTTCAGGAATCCAAGACATAAAAAGAGTAATAGAAGAAGCAAAAACAAGACGATCATCCAATGGTCAGAAAACTATAATGTTTATTGATGAAATACATCGTTTCAATAAAGCTCAACAGGATGCTCTTTTACCTTTTGTAGAAGATGGTGCTGTAATACTAATAGGTGCCACTACAGAGAATCCATATTTTGAAGTTAACAGCGCTTTGATATCTCGCTCAACGGTTTTTAAGCTTAATCCTCTGTTAGAATCGGATATAGAAAATATAATAGTGAGATGCCTTCGGGATAGTGTAAAAGGTCTAGGAGCCTATAATGCCACAATAACAGATGAAGCTTTAAAGCTTTTGGCTGCACTATCAAACGGTGATGCTCGTCAGGCTCTCAATGCTCTGGAATTGGCAGTGATTTCTACTGAAAAGAATTCCAATGGTGAGATTATCATTGATAATGATACTATTACCGAATGTATTCAAAAGAAAGCTTTAAATTATGATAAAACAGGTGACAATCACTATGATACAATATCTGCATTTATAAAAAGCATGAGAGGCTCTGATCCTGATGCAGCAATACATTATCTGGCCAAGATGATTTATGCAGGTGAAGATCCTATGTTTATTGCCAGAAGAATAGTCATCTGCGCTGCAGAGGATGTAGGAAATGCAGATCCTATGGCAATTACAATTGCAATAAATGCGGCAGAGGCAGTAAAGATGGTGGGCATGCCAGAAGGAAGAATAATATTAGCTCAAGCTGTTACATATGTCGCTGCTGCGCCAAAAAGCAACGCTTCATATTTGGCTATAGATAAGGCATTAGAGGATGTTAAGAACAAAAATACAGGAGTTGTACCATATCATTTGAGAAACGCAGCTTTTAGAGATGCTAAGATGCATGGCTATGGTGTAGGCTATAAATATCCTCATGATTATGAAAATAATCATATAGATCAGCAATATATGCCTGACAATTTATTGGGGATAACATACTATTCCCCTTCAGACAATGGTCATGAAAAAAATATCAAAGATCACCTAGAATATTTAAAAAGAGAAAAAGATAAAAAGTAAAAACAGGGCGCGCATGGCATTAATGTTATTATGCATGCCCTGAAATCATTTAAACCATTCACTAATAGATCTTATTATACTTTTGTGTTTAGTCCCTTGATTTTCGTTAACCACTTCAATTTCTTCTTTTTTTTCTTCAGCGATGACAGACAGTTTATCTTCCTTTTCCATATCGGAAAATTGTGGGAAAGTAATTCCGGCATTTTTAATCTCTTTGGATAGTAAAGTAGAACTTTCAAGTTTTATAGAAGTTGGTTTTCTATTCATAAATCTTTCTTTAAAATTGCTTTCTCTAAGAGGTTGAGGGTGTGTATTATGAGTATCTTGGCACTTGTCTTCTTTCATTGGTAAAGGTTCTTTATAAAAGTCTTTTTCCTTTGATTTATTTAGCTTTTTGTTCAAATCCTCAATTTTCTCTGATAGTATGTTTATTTGCCCCAATATAAGAGCAGCAGATCTTGAATCTAAGTTCGCTGCTTCAGTTACAGCTTCTGTGTCATAATCTGATTTAATTTCAGGCAATGATACTTTCAGTTTATCACTAATTAAGCATATCGCTTCCTTTTCTTCTATATTCAGATTAAAATTATCATATATTATTTTGGCGTAATGAAGATTTGGAAACTCATTTAAAGAAATTTGATTTGTCTTTTCCCACTTTTTCTGAGAAATATTATAGTAATTTTCCCAATAATGATCTGTTCCCATATAGCTTATTTTCAGGATATCATCATTAAGCTCCATAACCAAATCTAAACCTTTTGGTACTTGGCTCAGCTTAATAATATCAATAAGTGAAAAAGAGGAGTCTTTGCTCAAATGTTTTGTGAAATAGAATAAGTTGAGAGTACTATTATCAATATTATAACAAAAAACATTTAGCTTGTTTTCGTGAATTAATACCTTAATATAAATATTATTATGATTGAGATTCACTATGGGGATATTTAACCACTTACTGTTGTTAATACTATAGTTATAATAGTTCAAAGATGAGGCTTCACCATCATAAAAGGTAGAGACTATATGAACCATATCATATCCTGTCGCCTTAATATCTAGAGAAGACTCTATTTTTTTTGAATATATTTCACATATAAATGTTTTCTCCCATTCATCTTTCTCTTTCTTTAATTGAAATAGATCATAATAGTTTTCTATAGGTAACTTTTTTGCATATATTATATGTATACCATTCATTAGGATAAAAAGTCCTAATGGAATAATGTTGCTAAAGTTTTTTCTTAGTAGTAATTCCTCCATATGCCATCCTTCACCATCATAGGTGAATAACAAGAAATTCTTGTTTCTACCCTGGAATAGCAAATATATATTGTCTTCTTGTGACTTCGAATATAAAAAATTTTCATATACGCTATCTATTAATATAATTTCTTTTGCCATTCCATCAAAATCTATTGTCTTGCAATATATTGTTGCATTCTTATAATAAATGCAAAATTTATTTCCCCTAGACTCTAACAGAATTTTGTAAGTATTAGAGTTTGACACCATATCACCACCCTTTTAATAACCTACAAAATTATATGGTTTTACTATTGTTTTTATGTTGCTTATTAATAATCAAAAACTTTACACAAAAAAAACAACTTTACATATTATGTACTATGAAAGATATAATCATATAAGGAAGGTGTTCGTATATGCCATTGCCTCAAGTAGAATGCACTGGTTCAATTTGTAACAATGATCTTGTAGGTTTAAGCAGCAAAAGTAATGGATTTACAATGTTTAAGGAATGCGTAAAAGTTAAAAAGGTATTTGATGAATTCGTTTTAAGAGAGTGTGTAGAGGGCATTGAGCTTGATGTTGATGAATGTCATGATAGCTTTAGAGGAAGTATAGACCCTACATTGATTTTAAGGCATTGCATGATTATCAATCCTCAAATTAAAAATGCTTCAACAAGCTCTGAAAAAAGATTAAGGTTTTCTGGTAGGTGTTGTTGCCAGGTTTTTTCTAAGGACTCCAAAGGAAATATTGTAAGATTGAAAGTGAAGAGCATACCGTCAGGAACAGCATTATCCAAAGGTCCCAATGGAGAATTGTGTTTTAACTTTAGTGTAAGAAGATTATATCCAGGGGCTACTACGGATACATTCGACAGGTTGCTTCATTTTGTTGATCAAGATACCTTTGAACTCCAATGCTTAGGTGAAGCAATTATCGATGAAGAAAACAATGATTTTATAGGGGATACTCTTATAACAAGTATTGGAGTTTTTGTCGCAATTAAATTTGATGCAGAGGTTCAATTGTGCATACCTGTATTTGGAACCTGTCTGATCACTGATGAATGTTCAGAAGAAGAATTTTGTGACAGCTTTGAAATTAAAGACATTCCAGACTTCAACCCTCCTCAAATTAATGATATAAATCCTTATTGTGATTAGTAAACAAAGGAAATGAATGAAAATCAGATATCAAAAAAAATGATTATTGCTGATGTAATCAAAAATCATCCGGAAACCAGAAGAATTTTCAAGCTATATAACATAGATAGAAGTGGATGTGGCTGAGGAGGATTATCAAAGCTAACTATTGAGCAGGCTGCTCAAACGAGAAAGATAGACGTTGATAAATGTATAGTCAAGTTAAACAAATCAATAAAAGGTTAGTAGATCTAACCTTTTATTGATTGAAGAAGATCAACTGTTGCTAATACATTAGTATTGGCAATTTAATATAGATTGGCACAGCTGAAGGACTTATGCCTTTGGCTGTGCCTTGCTTTTTCAAAAACTATAAATAAATATAAAAATATTAATAAAATAATTGACAGTATTTATAGGAAGTGATATCTTTAAATTAATATCCTAGTTGATTGGTAGGAATTGAATTCATAGGGAGGTTGATATCTTGATTCTGTCAACAAGAGGCAGGTATGGTTTAAAAATGATGCTTGAATTAGCATTAAATTATGGGAAAGGTGCAATGCCATTAAAAGATATAGCAAATAAACAATCTCTTTCAGATACATACTTAGAACAGCTTATATCACCTCTAAGAAAAAGCGGGCTTGTAAATAGCACTAGGGGAGCTCAAGGTGGTTATGAACTATCAAAACAACCATCAGAAATAAAAGTAGGAGATATTATAAGAATTTTGGAAGGTTCATTAGCTCCCGCTGAATGCGTATCGGAAGGAGAAACAGAATGCAGTAAGGCAGATTATTGCGCTACAAGACTTTTATATGAAAAAATTGCAGAAAGCATCAATACTGTGATTGACACAATAACTCTTAAAGATATGGTTGATGATTACCACAGACTCAATAATAAAACAAAATGATGAGGAGAAGTGAAAATGAATAAAAAAATATATCTCGATCATTCTGCCACAACCGGAACAAGACCGGAAGTATTAGAAGAAATGCTGCCTATATTTACAACGAATTATGGGAATCCATCTAGTGTTCATAGTTTTGGAAGAGATGCAAAAAAACTTGTTGATCAGGCTAGGATAAAGGTTGCAAAAGCCTTAGGTGCATTGCCTGAAGAAATATATTTTACAGCAGGAGGTTCCGAAGCCGACAATTGGGTATTAAAAGGGATAACTTATGCCAACAAGAATAAAGGAAATCATATAATAACTACAGTTATAGAGCATCATGCGATATTGCACACCTGTGAGCAGCTGGAAAAAGAAGGGTACAAAGTCACATACCTGCCTGTAGATAACTATGGGATGATCAGTATTGAAGATCTAAAAGCTGCTATTACAGATGAGACAATCTTGATATCAATAATGTATGCCAACAATGAAATTGGAACCATTCAACCTATAGATGAAATAGGTAAAATTGCAAAGGAGAGAAAAATATACTTTCACACCGATGCGGTTCAAGCTGTTGGAAATATAAAAATAGACGTAAAAGCCCAGAATATAGATATGCTATCCCTTTCAGCTCATAAGTTTTATGGTCCCAAGGGTATAGGTGCATTATATGTTAAGAAAGGCACGAAGATATTTAATCTAATTTCCGGTGGTGGACAGGAAAGAGGAAAGAGAGCTGGAACAGAAAATGTACCAGGTATAGT
>JAQUTA010000007.1:0-25116 GCA_028709965.1 Lutispora sp. | reverse complement strand
GTAGGAGAAGTGGGCAACGCAAAATGCGGAGATATAATGAAAATATATCTAAAGATAGAGAATGACGTTATTGAAGACGTAAAATTTAAAACCTTTGGTTGTGGAGCGGCTATTGCTACCAGCAGCATAGCCACAGAAATGATAAAGGGCAAAACCGTTGATGAAGCACTTGAGCTCACCAATAAGGCTGTTGTTGATGCTTTAGATGGATTGCCGCCTCAAAAAATTCACTGCTCAGTTTTAGCAGAAGAAGCGGTTAAAGCTGCTATAGAAGATTACAAAAATAAGCATAATAAATAGAGAAGATATAAAACACATATAGTAGGTGCAAATGATGAAAAATAGAGTAATAATAGGGATGAGCGGAGGCGTTGACAGTTCTGTAGCTGCTTACCTTTTAAAAGAGCAGGGATATGAAGTCATTGGTGTAACAATGAAGCTAAGAAACAATGAGGATTTTGAAAAGGATAGCGGTCAAGACAGCTGCTGTTCTCTTTCTGCTGTAGATGATGCTAGGAGAGTGTGTGACAGTTTAGAAATCCCATTTTATGTTATGAATTTCACTGAAATATTTGAAGAAAAGGTAGTAAATTATTTTATAGATGAGTACTTTAAAGGGAAAACTCCAAATCCCTGCATAGCCTGCAATAAATATGTCAAATTTGATGCTTTGTTAAAAAAAGCAGAGGCATTGGGAGCTCAGTATGTTGCAACAGGCCATTATGCCAGGATATTACATGATAAAAATTTGGATAGGTATTTAGTTAAAAAATCAGCAACTGCTTCTAAAGACCAAACCTATGTATTATACAATTTGGTTCAAAGCCAGCTTGAGCATATACTTATGCCTTTAGGAGATTATACAAAAGAAGAAACAAGACAGATTGCTATGAAATTGAACATGGATGTGGCTGATAAGCCGGATAGTCAGGAAATATGTTTTGTAGAAAATAATGACTATGGCAAATTCCTAGAACAAAAAAAAGGCAATCACATTAAACCAGGAACATTCTTAGATATGGATGGCAATGTATTAGGTACACACAAAGGTATCATACATTATACTGTAGGTCAAAGAAAAGGACTGGGGATAGCTCTTGGCAAGCCTATGTTTGTAGTAAATATTATACCGGAAAAGAATCAAGTAATTTTGGGGGAAGGAAAAGAAGTATTCAAAAAAGAATTGATAGCTATAAACATGAATTACATGCCTTTTGATAGACTTGAAAATCCTATGAGAGTTCAAGCAAAAATAAGATATAGCGCTAAAGAAAGTAATGCTTGGGCAGTATCTATTGGAGAAGATAAGGTAAAATTAGTGTTTGATGAAGCTCAGAGAGCCATAACTCCGGGTCAAGCTGTTGTATTATATCAGGATGACTATTTGATTGGTGGAGGAGTCATACTAAAATAGGCATCTAAAAGTATAAAAAAACCTTAAAAAGCTAATATTATTTGTTAAAAGGTTTAAAAGCTTTTGGAGGTGTATTCATGGCAGATGATAAAATGAACACAAGAGATTGCTTGCAAAGAGCCTGGGTAAATACAATGGAGCTGGTTCGCGATTTTGAAATGTATTCCAAAAGAATTGAAGACGAAAGAGTTTCAGATGTTTTTAAAAAATTTGCTGAGGAGCAAGGAATGCAAGCAAGCAACTTAAGAGAAATGTATGAAAGATACGATCAAAATCGCTAAAGACCGTTACACGGTCTTTAGTTTTTTCTTTAAAATTACAATCATTTTTTTAAAATAGGTTACAAATGATAATAATGAAAGAAATGATTGGAGTTGATTCTTTGATTAGATGGAGCGAAATTATAGAAAAGCCTATTTTAAATATTGGAAATAAGCATACTTTAGCACTCGCATATGATGTTGTGCTTAAGAAAAACAGCAATGAAATTTTAGGTTTTGTTTGGAGAAAAAAAATGCTAAAAAAAGAATTTGGTATTATTCTATTTAATGATTTATTGCTTAAAACTAAAGATGGATTATTTATCAAAAGCAGCAAAGTATCTAAGGATTTTGATTACAATAATAGAATATACTATGGATTATCATATAATAATAACTTTTCAAATAAAATAGTCTTAAATAGAGATGGTGAGCTTATCGGTATTGTTAGGGACATATTGTTGGATTTAGATAGAGGCTATTTCCAAAGCTTTGAATTTTCCGAAGGTTATATTGATGATATTATTACTGGAAAAAAGCTTGTCATGGCAGGCTCAGGCTACAAACTTGATTCAGACGCAATAACAATACTTCATAATGAAATAATAGAGGAGCAAGGCAGAGGCTTATTGAATTTGGGTAGATTAAATTAAAATAGAGACTTGTGAGTTGATTTTAATGCTAAATCAAATAAATAATAAAAAATTTCTATTTAAGCTTTTAAAATATTTAATAATAATTATTATAGTGATTTTAATTATTAAATACAGAGCATTTTTGTCCAATATTTTGAGCCCATTTTTATTATCAGCATTACTCGCATATCTTCTAAACCCTATAGTGTATTTCTTTCAAAAAAAAGGAATGAAACGCCTGCAAAGCGTTATAATGGTGTACATAATATTTTTATCCTTAGTAATAGCAACAGGTTTATTTGTAATACCAAAGTTATTTAGAGATATATCTACCTTGGTGGAAAGCATTCCAAGTTATTCTCAACAACTTCAAAATCTTTATAAAAGAGTACAGGAGGGATATATAAATAGTGCCCTTCCTCAAGGTCTCAAGGATATAATTGATGATAATATGTTGCTGATTCAGAATATAGTTATGTCTTTTTTGCAAAATGTTGCAGATTCCATAATAAATTTTTTCTCCAGAATTTTTAATTTCATTATAATCCCGGTGTTGACTTTTTATATGCTTAAGGATTCTGAGTACTTTAAGAATCAACTTGTATTAATCCTTCCAAAATCAAAGAGGAGTAAAGTTTTACAGCTTTTTAGGGATATTGATAATGTTTTTGGCAAATATATAAGAGGTCAGATATTAATTTCGTCAGTGGTTGGAGCACTTACTACTATAGCATTAGTCTTAATCAAGGTTAAATATTCTTTGACTTTGGGAATATTCGCGAGTATATCAAATATAATACCTTATTTCGGCCCCATAATAGGAATGATACCAACAATTATTTTCGCATTCTTAGACTCTCCTACAAAAGCTTTATATGCTGCAGGTTCCTATATATTGATACAGCAGTTTGAGAGTGGTATTATTACACCTAAAGTAATAGGAGAAAGTGTCGGCTTACATCCTATTTATGTTATTATGGCTTTGCTTATTGGAGGCAAAATATTTGGTGTGATAGGTTTAATAATTGCGGTACCAGTTGCAGCAGTAATTAAATTATGTATAAGACATTTTTTGAAAAATATTATTTAGAAAACTGCATATAATACCAAAAAGTTGACAAAATTTGTGCAATAATATATAATTTTTTTATTACGTTTTAATAATTCTATATAATGCTGAAAGGCAAATTGTTGAAGTCCCTCGGAATTGTCTTCATCCCAATAGGGATGAAGTTTTTTATTACCTATTTACTTTAAGAGGAGGATAAACATGGAGAAACTAGGTTTAAATGAAATAAGAGAAAAATTTCTTAGTTTTTTTGAAACTAAAAATCATTTAAGGCTTAAAAGCGCATCTCTAGTCCCTGAAAAGGATAAGAGTCTTCTATTAATAAATTCTGGTATGGCACCCTTAAAACCCTTTTTTACTGGACAGGAAACTCCTCCAAACAGCAGAGTTTCGTCTTGTCAGAAGTGTATTAGAACTCCAGACATAGAGAGAGTGGGAAAAACAGCACGGCACGGAACTTTCTTTGAGATGCTTGGTAACTTTTCGTTTGGTGATTATTTTAAGGATGAAGCCATAGCCTGGGCTTGGGAATTTTGCACTAAATGGTTGGAACTTCCAAAAGATAGACTGTGGATTACTATTTATGAAGATGACGATGAAGCCTATGAAATATGGAACAAAAAAATAGGTGTAAGTCCTGACAGAATAGTTAGGATGGGCAAAGAGGATAACTTTTGGGAGATTGGCTTAGGCCCCTGTGGACCATGCTCAGAGATTTACTTTGACCGTGGAGAAAAATATAGCTGTGGTAAACCCACATGTAAATTTGGTTGCGATTGTGACAGATACATTGAGTTTTGGAATCTTGTTTTTACCCAATTTGATAAAGATGAAGAAGGAAATTATAATAAACTTGCTAAACCCAATATAGATACTGGCATGGGCTTAGAAAGAATGTCGGCAATAATCCAGGAAGCAGAAAACATTTTTGAGGTAGACACCATAAGACATACTTTGGATTACATATGCAGCTTAGCAGGTGTAGAATATGGTATAGATGAAAAAAAGGATGTATCAATAAGAGTAATCACAGATCATGCTCGAAGTGTTACTTTCCTTATTTCAGATGGAGTATTACCTAGCAATGAAGGCAGAGGATATGTATTAAGAAGGCTTCTTAGAAGAGGCGCTAGACATGGCAAACTGCTAGGCCTTAAGGAGGCTTTTTTGAGCAAGGTTTCCAAAACGGTAATAGAGCTGTATCAATATGCTTATCCTGAGCTTAAGGAAAAAGAAGAATATATAGAAAACATAATAAAGATAGAAGAAGAACGTTTTGAAGAGACTCTTGAGCTAGGCTTGGAAAAACTTCAGGAATATATTGATAATCTTTGCGGAAAAGATACCCTATCAGGGGAGGCTGCTTTCAAGCTTTATGATACCTATGGTTTTCCTTTGGATTTGACCAGAGATATTCTAGAAGAGCAGGGATTAAATATCGATGAAGAAGCTTTTGCTAAGGAAATGGAACTTCAAAGGGATAGAGCTAGAATGGCCAGAGGTGATAATGAAGCAGAAAGCTGGAAAGAAGATATATACTCAAAGCTTGACAAAAATATAAAGACGGATTTTGTAGGGTATGACAATTTAACCTACCATAGCCTTATTAAGGCAATTATTAAAGATAATACTATAGTGGATAAGGGAATAGTAGGCACGGAGATAAGTGTAATCCTATCAGAATCACCTTTTTATGCAGAGAGTGGAGGGCAAGCAGCTGATACCGGTTTTATCGAAGGAGAAGGCTTTAAACTACAGGTACTAGACTGCAAAAAAGTAGTGGGGGGAAGATTTGCTCATCAATGTAAGGTTTTAGAAGGCACTGTTACGGTGGATGATAATTGTGTTGGTACAGTAAATAAAAAAAGAAGATTAGCTACAGCAAGAAACCATTCTACTACCCATTTGCTTCATAAAGCCTTGAGAAACGTCCTAGGCTCTCATGTTGAGCAAGCTGGTTCATTGGTAGAAAAAGATAGACTTAGGTTTGACTTCTCACATTTTAAGGCTATGACAGAGGAAGAGTTAGCTAAAGTTGAAAGAGAAGTAAACAACAGCATCTGGAGAGGCATGGATATAACTGTAACAGAGACAGAGATAGAAGAGGCGAAAAAGATGGGAGCAATGGCTTTATTCGGGGAAAAGTATGGTGACTATGTTAGAGTTGTAAAAATGGGTGATTATAGCATAGAATTGTGTGGCGGCACTCATTTGGAGAATACAAGCCAGATAGGAATGTTCAAAATAATAAGCGAAGGCGGTATAGCTGCTGGAGTCAGAAGGATAGAAGGCATAACAGGAGAAGTGCTATATGAATATCTAATAAATAAAGAAAATCTCATAGCAGAGGCTTGTGCTAAATTGAAAACCAACGAAGATGAATTGCTTAGAAGAATTGAGCATACAATAAAAGACACAAAGGACATGGAAAAGGAAATTCAAAACTTAAAGAATAAAATTACAGAATCATCATTGGATGAATATATATCTTCAGCAACAGAAGTAAGAGGTATAAAATATGTTTTCATAAACGCCAACTCTTCTGGACTTGAAGACATGAGGGTCTTGGGCGATAAGCTTAGGGAAAAGCTGGATAATGGTTTGGCTATTATCTATTCAAAAGAAAGCGATAAGACAACTATGTTAGCTATGGCATCAAAACCTGCCGTTGCAATGGGAGTGCATGCAGGAAATATAATTAAGGAAATAACCAAATTAGGCAATGGCAGTGGCGGCGGTAGGTCAGATATGGCTCAAGGTGGCATAAAGGATAATGATAAGATTGATGAAATAAAGGCGGTACTTCCCATAATAATTGATAAACAAATAAAATAATAATGTTGAAATATTATCAATGCTATACTATCATTAAGGTAGAATAGCACGGAAGGTGGTGGCATAATGTACTCAAACATTGAAGAAACCATGAAGTTTAAAGTAGACAAGGAAAAGGAATATGTACCTTCTGAAATACTCATAAGTGTATACAAAGCTCTTCTTGAAAAAGGCTACAATCCAATAAATCAGATAGTTGGATATATACTTTCGGGAGACCCTACATATATTACGAGTCACAACAATGCTAGAAGCCTCATAAGGAAAATGGAGAGAGATGAGCTTTTAGAAGAATTGGTAAAAGCTTACGTAAAGGATAAATAAAAAATTTTCTATCAATTGCTGGAAGAGTTACTAAGTGATTTCTTCCAGCTTATTTGTGAGGTAAATATGAAATATGAAAACTTAGGAAATACGGATATTGTTGTCTCAAAGTTATGTTTTGGAAGCTTGACCATAAGCCCACTCCAATCCAATTTAAAGCTGGAAGATGGAGTAAGGGTTATTGAAGAAGCATTTGAACGTGGAGTAAACTTTATAGATACAGCTGAATTATATGAGAATTATTCTTATATTAAAGAAGCAATCAAAAGCAAGAGAGATCGATTTATTATTTCTACCAAATCCTATGCTTATTCTCATGAGGGCGGAGAAAAAAGTCTCAAAAAGGCATTAACTGAGCTTGATACAGATTATATAGACATTTTTTCTTTGCACGAACAGGAAAGCGAGCATACCTTAAGAGGTCACAGCGAAGCATTGGAATATCTAGCAAAAGCTAGAGACAAGGGTTATATAAGGGCACTGGGAATATCAACTCATAATGTTGCTGGTGTAAGAGCTGCATTAAAATATGATGATATACAAATAATACATCCAATTTATAATAAGGCAGGCCTAGGAATCACAGACGGTACCATCCTTGATATGCAAAAAGCTATTGAAGAAGCCAATGCCCATGGCAAAGGCATATATTCCATGAAGCCTTTGGGAGGAGGCAATCTACTGAGCAATGTAGAAGCTTCTATTGGTTTTGTATTGGGAAATCCCAATATACACTCAGTGGCTGTGGGGATGCAGAGCACTGAGGAAGTCGTATTTAATACAATGCTATTTGAAGGCAAAGAAATACCTGATAATATAAGAGCGGCCATCGGTAAAAAAGAGAGAAAGCTACTGATAGATTTTTGGTGTGAAGGTTGCGGCGCCTGCGTAGCTGCATGTAAGCAAGGTGCCTTGAGCATTAATAACAATAGAGCGGTAGTGGATTCTAAAAAATGCGTTTTATGTGGTTATTGCAGCAGATACTGCAAGGAATTCTGTATAAAGATAATATAGTTTTGGAGTGATAAAGATGAGACTCATGGGATTGGATGTGGGCGATGCCACAATAGGAGTTGCAGTCAGTGATGAATTGGGCTGGATAGCCCATGGAGTATGCACAATACGCAGAAAATCACTCAATGAAGACCTAAAGCAATTGGATGAAATAATAAAAGAAAAAAATATCGACAAAATTGTAATAGGTTTACCAAAGAATATGAATAATACTATTGGTGAAAGAGGGAATAAATCTATAGAATTTGAAGAAATAATAAAAAGTGCTTATCCTGAATTAGAAACAGTGCTTTGGGATGAAAGGCTTACTACTGCAGCAGCTCAGAGAACTTTGCTTGAAGCAAATGTCAGCAGAAAAAACAGAAAAAAGGTCATAGATAAAATTGCTGCCATATTTATACTTCAAAGCTACATGGATGCACAAAAAAACTCATAATTACCCAAAAATCAATGTTTTGTTTCTGTTGACATAGAATAAATGGTAGTATAGAATAACAATAAGTTTAAGAAAGAGGGTGAGACAATGAGTGAAGATATGGATTTCATTGTTCTTTATGATGAAGATGGTAACGAAACTGAGTTCGAGGTTATAGCTACATTGGAATTAGATGAAAATGAATATGCTATTTTGCTGCCTTCAGACGCAGATATTGATCCTGAATCAGATGAAGTAGATGAAGTATATGTCCTAAGAATGGAGCAAGACGAAAACGGAGAGGATATTCTCGTTGGCATAGAAGATGAAGAAGAATTAAATGAAGTAATAAAGGCCTATGAAGAATTAATAAAAGACGAATCAAACTAAAAGAAGTCGGGAATTCCCGACTTCTTTTAGTTTATTATCTTTTGTTATAAGCTTCAATACCTTTGGCAAGAATATCCATTGCAGCAGTTAAGTCTTCTTCCTTTAAAACATAAGCTAACCTAACTTCATCTTTACCAAGACCTGGTGTAGCATAGAAGCCCTCAGCAGGTGCAACCATTGTAGTAGCGTTATTTACGTTGAAATCAGTAAGCATCCACTTTGCAAAATCTTCTGCATTATCAATTGGAAGCTTAGCTACAACATAGAAAGCTCCCATTGGCTTTTCACATACAACACCGGGTATATTTTTCAGCGCATTATATACAATATCTCGTCTTTTTTGATATTCAAGATTAACTTCATGGAAATATTCTTTAGCTGTGTGAATCAAAGCTGTAGCTCCAATCATTTCAATAGTAGGAGCGCAAAGTCTTGCTTGAGCAAACTTCATTATAGTACTCATGAATTCTTTGTTTTTTGAACATACACAACCGATTCTAGCACCACAAGCACTATATCTTTTGGATATACTATCGCAGACTATAACTCTGTCTTCAACTCCTGCGATATCCATCAAGCTAGTGAACTTCAAACCTTCATAAATAAATTCTCTGTATACTTCATCTCCAATTAAGAAAATATCATGTTCAATAGCAATTTCGCCCAACATTATTAATTCTTCTTTTGTATAGACTGCTCCAGTAGGATTACCTGGATTTATAATTACTATTGCTTTCGTATTTGGTTTTATGAGACTTTTGATGTATTCTTTGCTTGGAAGATGGAATCCATCTTCAGCTTTTGTAGTGATGGGTTTTACAACCATACCTGCTTCACATGCAAAGCCATTATAATTAGCATAGAAAGGCTCTGGAACCAGTACTTCATCTCCAGGGTCTCCGATAGCCATCATAGACATAATTATGGCTTCACTTCCACCATTGGTAATTATGATTTCATCTTGTGCAAAATCAATATTCCACTTCTTGTAGTACTCTCTAAATGAGTCAATGAGATTTAGATTACCTTGTGATAGAGCATACTCTAAAACAGGTGCATCAAAATTTTTTATAGCTTGGAAAAATAATTCGGGTGTTTTGATATCAGGCTGTCCAATATTGAGATGGTAAACTTTAACTCCTCTTTTTTTTGCTTCTTGAGCAAAAGGTACCAGTTTTCTGATAGGTGATGCAGGCATCAAATCAGCTCTTTTTGAAAGATTCAACAATAAAATCCCTCCCAAATTTTGATAATGTTCTCATTTAAATAATATCATAACCATTTTAAAAATCAATTAATATAAGATAATTATTTAACATTTCATTATTTCATATACCATTGACAAAATTTTCAATTGATAATAGAATTAATATATATGATGTGAAGGAAGATGTTGGGTTTGAGTTATGAATATGATATATTGAAAAAAAAGCTTAAGGAAAAAGGCTTTAAGCTCACTCCACAAAGAAAATCAATTTTAGATGTTATTGTTGCCAATGAAGGCAAACATTTAAGCGCGGAAGAGATTTACGAGCTTGTAAAAGGCGAACGCCCTGAAATAGGGCTTGCAACTATATATAGAACCATGCAGATGTTTGATGAAGTGGGAATGGTATATAAACACAATTTTGATGACGGAAGAAGCAGATATGAGTTATACCACGATGAAGACCATCAACATCATCACCTTATATGTATCAACTGTGGTAAAGTAGTGGAGGTGGAAGAAGACTTGCTGGAGCAGCTTGAACATGAGGTTGAAAATAAGTATGATTTTTCAATAACCAACCATAACTTAAAGTTTTTCGGATACTGCAATCTATGCAGGGATTAGAGTATTGTAAGTTATTGCAATACTTTTTTAATTGTTTAAAAAAGTATAAAAAGCAAATAATATTAGTGCGGAAAAAAGAAAGGAAGTATGTTTTTTGGGTAATACAAAAGCAAAGTTAAAATTAATACCATTGGGCGGAATGCAGGAGATCGGTAAAAACATGTTTGTAATTGAGTATAAAAATACTATTATAGTAATTGACTGCGGTCTTATGTTTCCAGATGAAGGGATGCTAGGAATTGACTTGGTAATTCCTGATATAAGCTATTTATTAAAAAACAGAGAAAAAGTAAAAGGTATAATACTTACACATGGTCATGAAGATCACATAGGAGCATTGCCCTATATACTGAGACAAATGAATATTCCCATATATGGAACTAAACTTACCTTGGGTCTTGTTGGAAACAAGCTGAAGGAACATACCACTTTATCTGATGTGACTATGATAACCATTAAGCCAAAGGATATAATAAAGCTTGGTGATTTTGACATTGAATTCATCAAAACAAACCATAGTATAGCTGATTCAGTTGGATTAGCTATACATACCCCCATAGGAGTTATTGTTCACACCAGTGATTTTAAAATTGATTATCAACCGGTAGACGGGGAACTCATAGACCTCCATCGATTTGCTGAACTAGGCAAAAAAGGAGTTTTGGTGATGATGTCTGACAGTACCAATGTAGAAAGAGAAGGTCACTCTATGTCAGAAAGTACTATGGGAAATAACTTTACAGAATTATTCAGCAATGCTAAACAAAGAATACTTGTAGCAACTTTTGCATCAAATATTCACCGCATACAGCAAGTAATTAATGCTTCTATACAATCTGGGAGAAAGGTTGCAATATCAGGAAGAAGCATGGTAAATGTAATAAATGTAGCTACAGAATTAGGATACCTGAATATCCCCGAGAATGTGCTTTTGGATATTGATAATATTGACAAATATCCTCCTAATAAAATAACAATAATTACCACTGGAAGCCAAGGAGAAGCGATGTCTGCATTGACCAGAATGGCATCAGCAAATCATAGAAAAGTAGATATTGTTCCGGGAGATACAGTAATAATATCTGCAACTCCTGTGCCGGGCAATGAGAAGCTGGTTTCTCGGGTAATCAATCAACTATTCAAAAAAGGTGCAGATGTCATATATGAGGCTCTAGCTGATGTACATGTATCCGGTCACGCCTACCAAGAGGAGTTGAAGCTGTTGCAAGCTCTTGTAAAGCCAAAATTCTTCATACCTGTCCATGGTGAATACAGGCATTTAATTCAGCATGCTCAACTTGCTGAGAAAATGGGCGTAGATAAAAACAACATATTTGTAGCAGACAATGGTACAGTTATGGAATTTACAAGAGATACAGGAAGAATTGCGGGAACAGTCATGGCAGGAAGAGTTCTAGTAGATGGCCTTGGTGTTGGTGACGTAGGAAATATTGTTCTCAGGGATAGGAAGCATCTGTCTCAAGATGGCCTTATAGTAGTTGTAGTCACTTTGAGCAAAGAATCTGGTTTAGTTGTTGCAGGTCCAGATATTATATCCAGGGGTTTTGTCTATGTGAGAGAGTCAGAGGATTTGATGGATCAGGCTAGGGCTGTAATAAAAGAAGCTTTGGACATCTGCGAAGAAAAGAAAATAACTGAATGGGGTACCATAAAAACCTATATAAAGGATAATCTCAAGGAATTTATATATGAAAAAACTAAGAGAAATCCAATGATACTACCTATCATAATGGAAATATGACAAGCTTAGCCTTGAAATTTCAAGGCTTTTCTTATTCTATAATACTATGGGGGTAATATTATGCATAAAAAGATATTAGCTATAGTAAATCCTGTTTCTTCAAATGGCTCTACAGGAAGGCAATGGCCGAATTTTGAGAAAGCCATAAGAGATTCAGGAATCGCTTTTGACTTTGTGTTCACAGAATATCCAATGCATGCTAAAGAATTAACTCAAAATGCTCTCAATTCCGGCTATGAGGTTATATTATCTGTAGGCGGAGACGGAACAATGAATGAGGTGCTCAATGGCTTTTTTCAAGACGGTAAAATTATAAATGAAAATGCTGCTTTAGCTGTATTTTCAAGAGGGACAGGCTGTGATCTCATAAGAACGATTGGTATAAACAAAGATGTCTATTCAATGATTGAATTATTAAAAGAAATGAAAAGTTCTGTGTATGATGTTGGTTCAGTTGAATTCACAAAGTATGGCGGAGAAAAAACACAGAGATATTTTTTAAATGTATCAGATGTAGGCATAGGTGGAGAAACTACATTTAGGGTAAATAAAAATTCAAAAGCGTTAAAAGGATTTTTATCCTTCATGTTAGGTGCGCTTACTACTATATTTACCTATAAAAATAAAAACTTTGAAATCTCTATTGATGATATGAACATCAATGAAAGGTTAAACAGTATAATCGTAGCAAATGGCAAGTATTTTGGTGGTGGAATGAAAATTGCACCTATGGCAGAAATGAATGATGGTTATTTTGATATTATAATTCTTGGGAATTTCAATAAATTTGAACTGCTCTATAATTTCTCCAAGATATATGATGGCAGCCATCTAAGTCACCCAAAGGTTAAGCATTACAGAGGAAAAACCGTCAGAGTAAATGCAAAACAAAAAGCATTGATTGAGGTAGACGGAGAACAGCCGGGAGTTATAGAAGCAGAATTTCACATTTTGCCTCAAAAGTTAAAGGTGCTTACAGGAAGATAAATATTTTTATTGTAACTGCACTTGTTAAAATGTATAATGTAGTATTGTTGATATAATTCGTAATAATAAAGGAAGTGTACCATGGATAGATATATACGAGAGGACATAAGAAATATTGCCATAATAGCACACGTTGATCACGGAAAGACCACCTTGGTTGATGGAATGTTAAGGCAAAGCGGCACCTTCAGAAGCAATGAAAATGTCGCAGAGAGAGTAATGGATTCCAATGATCTGGAGAGAGAACGAGGCATAACCATACTGGCGAAAAATACTGCCATTAATTATAACGGCATAAAAATAAATGTGGTAGATACCCCCGGACACGCAGATTTTGGTGGCGAAGTAGAGAGAGTATTAAAAATGGTGGACAGCGTTCTTTTGATTGTGGATGCATCTGAAGGACCTATGCCCCAAACAAGGTTTGTACTAAAAAAAGCATTGGCTTTGGATCTCAAGCCAATTGTGGTAATAAACAAGGTTGATAGACCTGATTCCAGGATACCTGAAGTCATTGATGAAATATTAGATCTTTTTATCGACTTGGGGGCAAGTGATGATCAGCTTGATTTCCCAACCATCTATGCCTCTGCAAAAGGGGGCTATGCAACATACAACCTGGAAGATGAGGGGAAGGACTTAACTCCATTGTTTGAAACAATAATAAACAGGGTGGCACCACCCTCAGGAAGCTTAGAAGGATCATTGCAGTACCTCATAACTACCATAGAATATGATGAATACATCGGCAGAGTTGCCATAGGAAAAATATTCAGAGGCAGCATCCGATATGGTCAAAGCGCTGTTTTGTGCAAAAGAGATGGAAGCCTGCAAAATGTTAAGGTAGGCAGATTCTATGGCTTCATAGGATTAAAAAGAATGGAAATAGGCGAAGCATCCTTAGGCGATATAATTGCCATCCCTGGAATAGCTGATATAAACATAGGTGAAACCTTATGCGATAGCCAAAATCCTGAGCCCCTGCCTTTGATAGAAGTAGAGGAGCCTACTATTTCCATGACCTTCATGGTAAATAACAGCCCCTTTGCAGGTAGAGAAGGAGATTATGTAACTTCAAGACATCTAAGGGCAAGGCTTATGAAGGAACTGGAAACTAATGTGGCTTTAAGAGTAATAGAAACGGATTCGCCAGATGCTTTTGAGGTTTATGGAAGAGGAGAACTCCATCTTTCAATTTTAATAGAGACTATGAGAAGAGAAGGTTATGAATTTCAAGTATCTAAGCCTACAGTAATAATAAAGGAAGTAAACGGCAAAACATGTGAACCTATTGAGAATTTATTTGTAGAAGTACCTCAGGATTATTTGGGAGTAGTAATGGAAAAGCTGGGTGCAAGGAGGGCAGAAATGCTCAATATGCATACCACAAACGACAGCTATCTTAAGGTCGAATTTAAAATACCTACCAGAGGCCTCATTGGCTATAGATCCCAATTCTTGACCGATACAAAAGGGAATGGTATACTCCACCATATTTTCATGGGCTTTGAACCTCATAAAGGAGAAGTTCCCGAAAGAAACAGAGGTGCCCTAGTAGCCTTCGAGAATGGTGAAACTACAGGCTATGGTCTCTTTAATGTTCAAGAAAGAGGAGAGCTCTTTGTAGGGCCCGGCTTGGAAGTATATGAAGGAATGATAGTAGGAGAAAGTGCAAAAAGTGATGATTTGGATGTAAACGTATGCAAGAAGAAACATGTAAGCAATATGAGAGCCTCCGGTTCAGATGAGGCATTAAAACTAAGTCCACACATAGAAATGAGCCTTGAGGAATGCCTAGAGTTCATTTCAGGAGATGAACTGGTTGAGATAACACCTAAGTCAATTAGGCTTAGAAAAAAAGTGCTAGGTGGAAGTCAAAGAGCCAAAATGAGAAAAGGATAAAGTCTTGTCAAAAAAAGCAACCCGATATATAATTAAGAAGAATTATGAAAGGTGGCAACTTTATGGATAAGAGGCTAACTATATTCTTTTCATTTATATTGCTAATTTTAGCTGCAGGCTTTATGTATTACAACCTTTCTCTAAAACCTGTTAAAGATATGAAAAATGAGAAAACCATAAGAATAACCATACCTAATGGAGCAAATTCAAAGAAGATTGCGGAAATACTCAAGCAGAACAAAGTGATTAAAAATAGCATGACATTTAGAATTTATAGCAAAACCAATAGTTTGGATAGCAAATATAAGGCGGGAACCTATGAATTTAAAAATTCAATGGATGTAAAAGTTATTTCAGAAATACTCCAGCATGGAAAGGGTTTTGTGGAAATAGTCAAATTTACTATACCAGAGGGCTATGAAATCAGGATGATAATTGACAGATTAGTAGAGTTGGGTTTAGGTGATAGAGAAAAATTGAACACTTTAATCAACGAAGCCAACTTTGACTATGACTTTTTAAAACAAATAGACAGAAAAGAAGGGAAGCTGGAAGGTTATTTATTTCCTGACACCTACGAAGTATATAAAAGCACTGGTGAACAAGAAATAATAAATAAAATGCTAAACCGTTTTAATGTAATATTTAATGATGAATTCAAGAAACGAGCCGCAGAGCTCAATATGTCTATTGATGATGTAGTAACATTAGCTTCTATAATAGAAAGAGAAGCTAAAATAGAAAAGGATAGGAAAATAATATCTTCAGCATTTCACAATAGATTAAAAAATAATATGCTTCTTCAATCCTGTGCTACTGTTCAATATGTTTTAAAAGAGAGAAAAGAAATCCTGCTTTTTAAGGATTTGGAAGTAAAATCACCCTATAATACTTACAAAAACCCGGGATTGCCTCCGGGACCTATAGCTTCTCCTGGTTTAAAATCTATTGAGGCAGCATTATACCCTGATGATACGGATTATTTGTATTTTTTTGCAATAGATGACGGCTCCCATGTATTTACTAAGACTTTTAAGGAGCATATTCAAGCTCAGAATAAATATAAGAAAAAATAAAATAATAGGCAATACATGATATTTAATATGTATTGCCTATTATCATGAAAGTAAGGCGAAGTGATGAGCAATATAAATCACGATTATATTCAAAACTACATAAACGGATTGATTCCAAAATCTCAGGGAATATTGGAGGAACTAGAAAATTATGCTCAAGATAACCATGTACCTATAGTAACTCCGGATGTAGCGGCTTTGTTATCTATACTTATAAAAACCACAAACACAAAAAATATATTGGAAATTGGCACTGCAATAGGCTATTCTGCTATTTTGATGGGCAAAGCTGCTGGAGAGAGCTTTAAGATCATCACATTGGAACGAAGTGAAGAATTAGTGAAGTTGGCAAGACAAAATATAAAGAGGGCAGGCTTTGAAGATAATATTGAAGTGCAAAGTGGTAATGCAGAGGAAGTATTGCAATCCTTAGAAGGGGTCTACGATATGATATTCATTGATGCAGCTAAAGGGCAATACATGGACTTTCTGAAGCTTTCATTTAACAAATTGAAAATTGGGGGACTTTTCATATGTGATAATGTACTATTTAGAGGAATGGTTGCAGAGAGGAGTCTATTAATTAGAAGAAAGATTACCATCGTCAAAAGACTAAAAAAATTCTTAAGCTATATATCAGGGCATGAAGCCATGCAAACTGCAGTTATACCAATAGGCGATGGAGTTTCAATAAGTATAAAGCTAAAGGAGGCAATAATTGATGAATAAACCTGAATTGTTGGCACCTGCAGGAAACCTAGAAAAGTTAAAAATGGCTTTCATATATGGAGCAGATGCTGTATATATTGGGGGTGAGAGATTTGGTTTAAGAGCTCAAGCTGGCAACTTTACTTTAGATGATATCAAAGAAGGAGTAAATTTTGCTCATGAACTTAACAAAAAAATATATGTAACAGTAAATATAATGCCTCATAATGAAGACCTACTAGGCTTAGATGATTACATAAAGGAACTTCAAGAAATTGGAGTAGACGCTTTAATAGTATCGGATCCCGGCGTGCTCCTAATCATTAAGGAAGTAGCACCTGATATGGAGATTCATCTGAGCACTCAAGCAAACAACACTAACTATAAAAGTGCGGAATTTTGGTATAACCAAGGTGTAAAAAGAATAGTCTTAGCCAGGGAGATGAGCTTTGATGAGATAAAGGAAATAATTGAAAAAGCACCTCATGGTTTGGAATTTGAAGCTTTCGTTCATGGTGCTATGTGCATATCCTATTCAGGTAGATGTCTCCTTAGCAATTATATGGTTGGGAGAGATGCCAACAGAGGAGAATGCGCTCATCCCTGCAGATATAAATACTATCTAGTAGAGGAAAAAAGACCGGGACAGTATATGCCTGTAGAAGAAGATGAAAAAGGAACTTACATATTCAACTCCAGAGATTTATCAATGATAGAGCATATACCTGAACTGGTAAAATCAGGTATAAAAAGTTTTAAAATAGAAGGCAGAATGAAAAGCTCCTATTATGTTGCAACAGTTGTTGGAGCATATAGAAAAGCTATAGATGAATACTTTGAAAACCCGGAATCATTTGTATTTGATAAAGAATTGTTGGAAGAAGTTAACAAGGCTAGTCACAGAGAGTTTTATACAGGCTTTTATTTTGGTAAACCTGATAGCAAAGGACAAATTTATGAGACCAGCTCATATGTCAGAGATTACGCTTTTGTGGGAATAGTGCAGGATTATGATGCTTCCACCGGAATTGCTACAATAGAGCAGAGAAATAAAATGTCACAAGGAGAAGAAATTGAAATTATAGGTCCTCATAAAAAAATGTTCACTCAAAAAATTGAAACCATGTGGAATGAAGATGGACAAGAGATATCTTCTGCGCCTCATCCCCAGCAAATATTGAAAATGGAGATGAAACAAGAGGTAGAAAAATACGATATCATCAGAAGGGAGAGAAACGAGGATGAGTAAACCTCTATTAATTGGCATAACAGGAGGAACTGGCTCAGGGAAAAGCACTGTTGCCAAGGCTATCTATGAAAGCTTGCCCAAAAATAGTATTGCTATCATTGAGCAAGACAGCTATTACAAAGAACAAAGCCATCTTTCAAATGAAGAAAGAATAAAGACCAATTACGATCATCCTTTTGCCTTTGATACAGAACTTTTAGTTTCTCATTTAATTATGCTTCTTGATAATAAACCTATAGACAAGCCTTTGTATGATTTTACAGTTCATAATAGAAAAGAAAAAACTGTAAGAATAGAACCCAAGGAAATAATAATCTTAGAAGGAATACTCATATTAGACTCACCGGAAATTCGTAAATTATTGGATATAAAAATATTTGTAGACACCGATGCAGACGTGCGAATCATAAGAAGAATAGTAAGAGACATGAAAGAAAGAGGAAGATCTCTCGATTCTGTAATAAAGCAATATACAGAAGTGGTAAAGCCCATGCATTATGAATTCATTGAGCCCACTAAAAGATACGCAGATCTCATAATACCCGAAGGCGGCTATAATCGAGTAGCCATAGACATAATGGTAGCCAAAATTAAGAGCATATTAGGATTAACAGTATAAATCAACATATAATCTCCCATAATATAGATAAAATAGGATACATTCCGCAGCAAGACATGACCCACGACAACAGCGGTGTGTCCCCATATCTTATTAAGGGGGCTTTTATTTTGGATCAAGAAGTTCCATATATAAGCAAAAGAAGAATTCTACTTATAGGACTTATGTTTATTTTTATGTCTATAATCCTACTTGGCAGATTATTTTTTATTCAAATAATCAAGAATAAGGAATACAGTAAAAAAGCAGTGCAGCAAAGGCTCATGAGTATTTCTCTTGGCATGGATAGAGGCAATATATATGATCGGAATCTCATCCCTTTTACCGGAAGGGAAATAAAAAAATATATAATAGTATATCCTGATTATATTAATGACAAAGAAACTGCTGCATCCATTATTGCTAAGCTAAGCGGTCTATCTAAGGATTTAGTGTTAAAAAAAATAAATACCGATGGAGGCACATTAGATTTTGTTTATAATAACAAAAATGAAGAATTGCTTAGATTTATAGAAATGGGAAAGCTCAAAGGTGTAATAGTCATAGAAAAGAATGAAAGATATTCAACAAAATCCATTGGCAGGCACGTTATAGGCTATATAAGCAAATCAGATAAAATAGGCGAAATGGGAATAGAAAAGAGTATGGATAATTACTTATCTGCAAGCAGCAGTAAAAGCATTATTGCTGTAGTAGACAGCAGCAAAAATATTATTCCAGGTTTAGGCTTTAGAAAAGTTGAAGTCAGTAGCAAAGGTATAAATTATGGTATAAAGCTTACAATTGATTATCATATTCAAAAAATTGTTGAAGACATTATGACGAATAATGAAGTTAATGGGGCAATAGTTGTGATGGACATCAAAACCGGAGATATTTTGGCTATGGCAAGTCACCCGGATTATGAACAGGATAATGTCCAGAAATATATTAATAGCCAAGGGGAGGAGCTAATAAACAAAGCAATATGGCCCTATGACCTTGGTTCCGTATTTAAGGTTGTGGTTGCAGCTGCTGCTATAGAAAGTGGCAAAATAGATTTAGGTAAGAAATACATATGTGAGGGGAGCATCACTGTAGGAAACAGCGTAATCAACTGCTCTACCCATAAGAATCATGAAAATAGAGAAATTACAATAGATGAAGCTTTTGCACTATCCTGTAATACTACCTTTGTAAAAATAGGAATTGAGTTAGGAGCAGAGACTATACTGAATATGGCAAAAAAGCTGGGATTGGGTGAAAAGCAGTGCTATGAAATGTTGGAAGAAAAAGCAGGATATCTTCCTGAATCTCAGGAAGACGGAATAGGAAATATTTCCATTGGACAAGGCAAGATTCAGGTAACCCCTCTCCAAGTCACAGCAATGATGGCTGTCATAGCCAACAACGGAATCAAATACGATACCAGACTAGTTGATGAACTGATAAATGAAGAAGGGGGAACTGTGAAAAAAATAGATAAAGCTGCTCCCCAAATAGTGCTGTCACCTACAACCGCATATAGAATAAAAAGAATGCTAAGTGATGTGACAACAAATGGCACAGGCAAGCAAGCAAATCTGGATGAGCTAGGAGGAAGCAGCGGCAAAACAGGCACAGCAGAAACTGGAATGAACAATGGCAAGATCATTCATGGATGGTTTTCAGGCTTTATTCCATCAAATAATCCTCAGTATGCTATTACTATTTTCATCAATAATGGCCAATCAGGGGCAAAATCTGCAGCACCGATATTTAAACAAGTAGGAGAAAAAATATTAAAAAATATAAAAAGATAGGACAGTCACAAAACCCTTCCTTAAAACATATAATTTAAAGCGACAAAAAATTAGGAGGGTTTTATAATGCTGCTATTAATAAGTACCTTGATTGCAGGGACAGTTAGGGATGTTATTCTACTTTTTGGCTATGTTCAAAGTACTAATTCTTTCCCGCAGCCATTAACTCCTGAAGAAGAGCAATACTATCTTGAACAGTATCAAAAAGGTGATGAAGACGCTAAGAACGTACTGATAGAAAGAAATCTCAGATTGGTTGCCCATATAGTGAAAAAATTTGGAAGCGGCAAGGAAAGCGATGATCTCATTTCTATAGGAACCATAGGGCTCATCAAAGCAATAGTAACCTTCAAAGGCGAAAAGGGCACAAGACTAGCCACCTATGCTGCCAGATGCATTGAAAATGAGATATTGATGACAATTAGAGCTTCTAAAAAGATAAAATCTGAGGTGTCTATAAATGAACCCATAGGAATAGACAAAGAAGGCAATGAAATATCTTTAATTGACATTTTAGGCAGTGATTCTGATATAATATTGGATGAAGTAGAGCTTAAGATACAGATTAAAAAGCTGTATCAAAAGATGGAGTCTATTCTTAAACAACGGGAAAAACTTATATTGGAACTTAGATATGGACTAATAAACGGAGCATGCAAGACTCAAAGAGAAATAGCAGATATGCTTGGTATATCCAGATCCTATGTATCCAGAATAGAAAAGAGAGCCATAAAGAAGCTTTACAAGGAGCTGTATATTGAGAATTGAGGTGCACTATGAAAAACCTGCTTATACCTGATATACACTATGAATCTGTCTTTTTGATTGATGTTGAGAAATTAAAACAAAAAGGCATAGAAGGAATAATAATCGACATTGATAATACCTTGGTAGCTTGGGAAACAAAAGAAGCGAATGAAAAAGTACTGAGTTTCATTAAAATTTTGTTAGAGGAAGGCTTTAATATATGCATGATTTCAAACAACACCAGAAAGAGAGTTGAAAAGTTTAATGAAGTACTAAGACTCCCGGCCATACATAAAGCAGGTAAGCCACGAAATGCCCCATACCGAAAAGCCATGGAGCTTCTCCAAACCCATCATAATAATACAGCTGTAATAGGTGATCAGCTCTTTACGGATATATTAGGAGGCAACCGTTTAGGATTATTCACTATACTTGTGACTCCAATAAGCCCCAAGGAATTTATTTGGACAAGGCTGATGCGAAAACTAGAGAGAATTGTAATGAGAAAAATCAAGAAATAATAATATTATAGTAATATTATGCAATTTAATTGAAAATATTTTCTATTTCTGAAGGATTTTCAGATAAGAAATAGAATATAATAATTACAAGTTAGTAATAAAGACATATAGCAAATTAGTACGAAGGAACTATGGTTATATTTGGGCGCTTAAACTATAGGGACGTTGTGGCGCAACCGACTAATCATATATTAGGCGGTTTTTTTATAGATATATTAGGATATATTCCTTATTAAACAACAAGTAGGTGAACAACATGAGAAAGAACTTACGACTAGGCGATATGCTGATAAACATAGGTAAGCTCAATCAAGAACAACTGGAAGATGCAATAAAAAAACAAAGAAGCATAAAAACCAAAAGACTTGGAGAAGTGTTAGTAGATCTTGGATATGTAAAAGAAGAAGATATTTTGGAAGTTTTGGAAGAGCAGTTAGGTATTCCTGTTATAGACTTGGCTTATTATATGATTGACTCAAAGGTGACAGCATTAATACCTGAGAACATTGCTCGAAAATACGACTTGATTCCTATAGATATTGTTGATGATGAACTTTTGGTGGCTATGAATGATCCTCTTAATATATTTGCCATAGATGATATTAAACTGTTGACAGGCATGAAGGTTAAGATAGCCATATCTGCCAAGTCTGTAATCAGAAGAACCATAAACAAATACTATACTCAAGAAGGGAGCAAAAAAATAATTGAAGAATTTGAAGAGCAATTCGTACCTAGCAGCCTGGATGATTTAGACGAAAGCGAATTGTCAGATGTCAACAGTGCCCCTGTTGTAAAGTTGGTCAATACCATAATAGGACAAGCTATAAGGATGAAGGCCAGCGATATACATATTGAACCCTATGAAAACAATATAAGAGTGAGGCTTAGACTAGATGGTGACTTGCAAGAGATAATGAGCTTTTCTAAGAAAAGCCACATGGCAATAGTTACAAGGATAAAAATAATGGGAAGAATGGACATAGCAGAAAGAAGGATACCTCAAGACGGTAGGATAGAGATGGAATTGGAAGGTAAGGATATTGACATGAGAATATCCTCTTTGCCTACAGTATATGGAGAAAAAATAGTAATAAGGCTCTTGGACAGAGATGCCTTCAGCTTTACCAAGGAACATTTAGGCTTTTCGGATAATGACCTGAAGGTATTTAATAATATTATACGTCAGCCCTATGGAATAATCTTGGTTACCGGACCTACCGGCAGCGGTAAGAGCACCACTCTTTACACTGTGCTCAAAGATCTTAACAAAGAAGAGAAAAATATAATAACAGTTGAAGACCCTGTAGAATATAAGCTTCATGGCATAAACCAGGTTCAGGTAAACAATAAGGCAGGTCTTAACTTTGCCAGTGGACTTCGTTCAATACTCAGGCAGGACCCGGATATTATAATGGTTGGAGAGATTAGAGACTCAGAAACAGCAGAAATAGCAGTAAGAGCTTCTATCACAGGTCATTTGGTCCTCTCCACATTGCACACCAACGATACAGCATCTACGGTGGCAAGACTTATAGATATGGGTATTGAACCTTATATGTTATCCACATCAGTAATAGGCATAATATCTCAAAGACTGGTAAAAAGGCTTTGCTCCAGTTGCAAGACTCAATATATGGCAGATGCTAAGGAAAAAGCCCTATTAGGCATTGACCCTCAGCAGGAGTCAATCCTCTACAAAGCCAATGGCTGCAATAAATGCATTAAAGGCTTTAGAGGCAGAATACCCGTCCATGAAGTTATGTACCTGGATCAGAATATAAGAAAACTAATAGACAACCGGGCTACCACAGATGAAATAAAAGATGAAGCAATAAAAAATGGTATGACAACTCTTTTTGACAGCGCAATCAGCCTAGCTTGCCTAGGAATTACCTCCATGGAAGAAGTGCTCAGAATTGGATATACGACAGATTAGGAGTGAAGATATGGATTTATTTAAATTAGTTCAATCCGGAATAGAAAAAAAAGCTTCTGACATCCATATTACAGTGGGTTTACCCATTATTTTCAGAATAAACGGAGAATTAGTCAAGTTTGGCGATGTTAATCTGAACCCCCAGGATACGGAAAAAATCGCTAAAATCATGCTCAATGAAAAGCAATTTAATGAGCTGGAACAAAAAGGCGAAATTGATATATCCTACGCCTCGCCGGGTTTAGGGCGGTTCAGAGTAAATATATACAGGCAGAGAGGAAGCTATGGGATTGCCATAAGGATAATACCTCTTAAAATACCTACTCTCGAGGAATTGGGGCTACCTGCTATAGTGCAGGATCTAGCAAGACTGCCAAGAGGTCTCATACTTGTTACAGGTCCCACTGGCAGCGGTAAATCTACTACCTTGGCCTGTATGATAGATCAGATAAACCGTGAAAAAAAATATCATATTATAACCTTGGAGGATCCTATAGAGTATCTCCACAAGCATAATAAAAGCATAATAAACCAAAGAGAGATGGGAAATGATTCTTTGAGCTTTGCAAATGCACTAAGAGCAGCTCTGCGTCAGGACCCGGATGTAATTTTGGTTGGCGAGATGAGGGACTTAGAAACCATAAGCATTGCTTTGACAGCAGCAGAGACAGGACATCTGGTACTGTCTACATTGCATACTTTAGGAGCTGCCAAGACCATAGACAGAATAATAGATATATTTCCCCCAAATCAGCAGCAGCAAATAAGGATACAACTGTCAACTGTAGTGGAAGCCATAATATCACAGCAGCTTTTGCCAACCATAGACGGCAACTCAAGAACAGCAGCTTTTGAGGTGATGATAGCCACAAGCGCCATCAGTAATCTTATAAGAGAAGAGAAGACTCATCAGATAGATACAGCAATACAAACAGGCTCCAAGGTAGGAATGCAGACCATGGATAACTCTTTGCTAAGCCTATATAGAAGAGGGCTTATAAGCCAGGAGGTATTGCTAATTCAGGCAAACAATCCGGATATAATGAAAAAATACTTATTATAGGCAGGTGATTCTCATATGCAGTTTAAATATAGGGCTGTTACAGATAATGGTCAAATTATTGAGGGAATTCATGATGCTCAGGACGAAAAAGAAGTAATCTCCATGCTCAAAGGCAGCAATTATATGCCCATATCCATTGAGCAGACCATAAACAGCGGAGCAAGCACTGCTCTTACAATTGGAAAAGTAAAGAAGAAGGACTTGGCAGTGTTTTGCAGACAGTTTTATACCATGCTGAATTCAGGTGTAAGCATAGTAAAATGTTTGGATATATTGGAAAAACAAACAGAAAACAAACAAATGAAAAAGGCTATAGCTGATGTATTTGATAATGTGCAAAAAGGTATGACTCTCTCTGAAGCAATGAAGAATAATCCCAGAATATTCCCTCCCATTCTAATAAACATGATAGAGGCAGGAGAAGCAAGCGGAAGCTTGGATACCATAATGGATAGAATGGCAGTACATTATGAAAAGGAGTTCAAAATTGAAAATAAAGTTAAGGGGGCCATGGTCTATCCCATAGTACTAGCCGTAGTAGCTACTGCTGTAGTAGTATTTTTGATGGTTGC
>JAQUTA010000171.1 GCA_028709965.1 Lutispora sp. | reverse complement strand
GGGACACCGGGGACGGTTCTTTTTGTCCCGCGATTCGCAACTAATCTATAAGGGGGAAATCAAATGGGAGAGGTATTAAAAAGAGAGTTCATAATAAAAGGTCTCCATTGCGCCAACTGTGCGGCAAAAATGGAGAATAGCATCCAAAACATCGAAGGGGTTCGCAAAGCTTCCATAGATTTTGTAGGCAAAAGGCTGGTTTTGGAATATGGCAGTCCCATGGATGAAGAGAGGGTAATAAATGAGACAATAAAAACAATGAATAATATAGAACAAGGCGTTGAAATAGCAGAAAAAAAATCCGGGACAAAAGAAATAGAAGATGAGAAAAGCAAGGCAAAGATGGAATTGTGGAAATTGGCAGGAGCCTTATCTATTTTTGCTGTGGCTCAAATAATAAAGACTCCCGCCAATATGAGACTGGCATTATTTGCAGCAGCTTATGTATTAGCCGGTGGCAAAGTGGTATATAAGGCTTTTAGAAATCTTTTCAAGGGTAATGTGTTTGATGAAAATTTTCTTATGACCATTGCTACTATAGGGGCCTTTGCAATAGGTGAGTATCCAGAAGCAGCAGCAGTTATGATATTCTACAATATAGGTGAAATATTTCAGGATCTTGCGGTAGATCGCTCCAGAAGATCCATCAAAGCTTTGATGAATATCAGACCTGACTATGCAAACCTAGTATTGGATAACACAGTACAGGAGGTTTCACCGGAAGATGTAAAGATAGGCGATATTATACTGGTTAAGCCAGGAGAAAGAATACCTTTAGACGGTACTGTCATAAAAGGTGAAACCTCTGTGGATACCTCTGCTTTGACAGGAGAGTCAGCACCAAGAAGTATAAAGGCAGGAGACGAGGTCTTAAGCGGATTCATAGTCAAAAATAAAATGATAACCCTAAGAGTGGATAAGGAATACTCTCAGTCTACAGTAGCAAAAATATTAGATTTAGTAGAAAATGCTGCATTGAAGAAAGCGCCTACGGAAAATTTCATAACCAAATTTGCCAAGGTATATACCCCTTTAGTGGTACTGACTGCCTTGGGCATAACTTTGATTCCATCCATGATTTATGGCTTTGATACCTTTCCTCAATGGCTTTATAGAGCTTTGATTTTTCTGGTTGTATCTTGTCCCTGTGCCTTGGTTGTTTCCATACCCCTCAGTTTTTTCGGAGGCATAGGCGGGGCCTCGAAAAGAGGCATTTTGGTAAAGGGTGGCAACTATTTGGAAGCCTTAAACAACATTCATACAGTAGTTTTTGACAAGACCGGCACTTTGACGGAAGGGGTATTTAAGGTAAATGAAATAGTCAATGAAGAAGCTTATCTTACGGATGCAGTATTAGAATATGCTGCAACAGCAGAAAGCTTCTCAGATCATCCAATAGCCCTGTCAATAAAGGAGGCTTATGGGAAAAATATAGATTTAACAAGAGTTCTTCATCATGAGGATATCGCAGGGCAAGGTATAAAAGTGAAAACCGACCTAGGAAATATACTCGTTGGAAATGATAAGCTCATGGAAGAGGAAGGCATCACCTATAAAAAGATTGAGGCTTCTGAAACCTTAGTTCATGTAGCCATAGAAGGCAATTATGCCGGCTATATACTTATCTCAGATAAACCAAAGGCAGATGCGGAGAAAACTGTGAAGAGCTTAAGGAAAGCAGGAGTAAAGAAGGTCGCAATGCTCACAGGAGACAATAAAGCCACAGCCTTGAACGTGAAGCAAGCTTTGGGCCTGGATGAGGCTTATTATGAGCTTCTTCCTAATGACAAAGTAGAAATATTGGAGAAAATAAAGAATGAGAAATCAGAGAAAGGCAACGTTGTATTCGTAGGTGATGGCATAAATGATGCTCCTGTACTGACTATGGCAGATATAGGGATTGCCATGGGCGGCCTTGGTTCTGACGCAGCCATAGAAGCCTCAGATATAGTGCTTATGACGGATGAACCTTCAAAGCTGATTGAAGCCATCGAAATTGCAGGATTTACAAGAAAAATAGTATGGCAAAATATAATATTTGCCTTGGGCGTAAAGCTTGTGGTACTGATTATGGGAGCCCTTGGACTCGCAACCATGTGGGAAGCGGTATTTGCAGATGTGGGAGTAGCACTCATAGCAGTGCTCAATGCTATGAGAGTGATAAAGGGATAAAAACTTTATCACTCTCCAATATTTAGCTTCGAAATAGGTTTATACAAAGCAACTGCAAGTGGCAGTGCTACCAGTGCGCCGACTGCAGAGGTAATAAGCGAGATAGGTATATTCAGCAAAGCAGCTTCAAACTTGCCTATTACTGCTGTCCATGCTCCTAAATATCCTATAAGGGCCCAAGCAGCACCTGCTACAACGGCCAATATATTTCTTACAAAACTTTTGCCCTTGGCACCACCGGAATGTGCAATGCTGCCAACTATGAATCCGGCTAAGCCTTTTATAAAGAAAGACCAAAGAGTATAAGGAGAAAAGCCCATCAAAAGGTCAAAGAAAGCTG
>JAQUTA010000074.1 GCA_028709965.1 Lutispora sp. | reverse complement strand
TGCTCATGTTTCACATTGCTAAAATTCGATAATGAAAGGCCTATTAATCTTATGCTTTGAGACATGATAAAATTATCAAGTATATCAAAAGCAGTGCTCTTGATCTTATCTAGGCTATTTGTACATTCCTTTAATGTTTTACTTCTAGTATGGTTTTTAAAATCTTGGGTTTTAATTTTTACGGTAATTGTTCTTGCAAATAAGCTTTCACTTTTTAAGATATTCTCCAATTCTAAGGCGAAATCCTCCAATACTTTTTTCATAAAATACTTATCTTTCGTATCACTATCAAAGGTAGTTTCTCTGCCTATTGATTTTGTTATCCTCTCAATGCACAAAGGTCTATCATCATGACCTCTTATTCTATTATAAATTTCTATTCCATATTTTCCAAAGTAGTATACCATTTGCTCTTCAGTAAGATTGAGTAGTTGACCAATAGAAAATATTCCTATAGCATTTAGCTTTTCTATGGATTTTTTTCCAATACCGTGGACTTTTTTTACCGGCAACGTCATTAGAATTTCAGGTACCATATCTTGAGAAATAATCTTCAATCCATTAGGTTTATTCCACTCCGATGCTGTTTTTGCTAAAAATTTATTATAAGAAATCCCTGCCGACAGTGTAAGACCTACACTGTCTTTAACCCTTTTTTTTATTTTATTAACTGTATTTACAGGATCTTCATTAAGGCTAGTGATATCTAGATAGGCTTCATCAATTGAAACAGGTTCTACCAAGTCAGTTATTGAATATAGTATTTCAAATATTTCCATAGAAATCTCTTCATAAAGCTTGTGTCTTACAGGAAGATAGATTCCGTTAGGGCATAAGCTTCTTGCAATAAAAATTGGCATGGCAGAATGTACTCCATATTTTCTTGCTTCGTAGGAGCAAGTGCTCACAACTCCCCTAGAGCCACTCCCACCAACAATAACGGGTTTTCCTTTTAATCTTGGGTTTTTTATTTGCTCTACTGATGCAAAAAAAGCATCCATATCAACATGAATTATTACTCTATTACCCAATTAAATACACCTGCTTTATTTTCAAACATTAATTTAAGTATACTAAATGAGCTTCTTCCATACAATACTAAAGGCAAAGCTTGAAGCTTTGCCTTTAGGTTGGTTCCTATTTGTAAAATACATGATTACCTATTCTTGTAACATAGGTTTTATTCTGCACTATCCACTTACCAGGAGCCTTATCCGGGTTAAAGAAATAGGTACAGTTCCCTACAGGTCTAGTGCCATTTAACGCTTCTTTTGCTGCAGTAATGCTGTCTGCATTAGGAGTATTGTATATAGTCCCTTCTTCCACAGGACTAAATTGTGGTATACCTTTATAATATTCAAATATTACACCCTTTATTGTATTAGGAAATTGCGTTGAATTAACCCTATTCATAATTACATTCCCAACGGCTACTTTTCCTTTATAAGGCTCAGCTTCTGCTTCTGCATGTATTATTCTGGACAACCAATAAAGATCTAAAGACATCTGCTGTGTAGAGCTTGTCCCTCTTGAAGCAGTTGTTGTAACATTTGAAGAATATACTTTAGTCTGAGTTATTGGTCCTGCAATACCATCCTGGGTTAAGCCATTTGCTTTCTGAAAGCTGAGTATTGCATTTCGGGTTTTAGAACCGAATATACCATCTGCTTTCCCAACTGAATAACCCTTATTAATCAAAGCTGTTTGCAATTTTATTACTAAAGCCCCTCTGCTTCCACTTTTTAATGTAGAATTGACATTAGCCATTCCAAGCTTCGTCAAAGTCCAGTATCCAGATACTCCATCTTCTACTAGTCCATTCTTGCTTTGAAAATACATTACAGCACTTCTAGTATTACTGCCATAAATACCATCTGGACTTGAGCTTGTATAGCCCCAGTTTTTTAATTTGCTTTGAATGGTATAAACGTCATTTCCTCTAGAGCCTATTTTTAATAATGTATCTGCGTTTACTCCTATTGAAAGCATAGATATACATCCAGCCATAATTGCGCAGACTGAAATCTTCTTCAATACTCTTTTCATAAGTATTACTCTCCTTCTATATTCGCTTCCGAAGTTAGCTGACGGGTTCGGGAAAGAAGGTTCCCTACCAAAGTACTTTATTGGATTAACCCCTCTAGTTGGTTCCTCCGTACCCAACATCGTTGGGATTCAGCTTAGTTGTTGTTTACATAAGACATTATAAGCTGTATGTCCAACTTTGTCAAAAAACGAGCTTCTCTAATGTCAGCCATTATATATCAAGCCTTAAAGCTTTTTCCTTAAGGATATATCCAAATATTTCATCGTTCCTATATATTCTTATGTTGTGATATTATGTAAAAAAAAATGATGCTTATAGCATCATTTTTGCTCCTTTAATAACACTTTTTAATAGAACTGCTGTTGTTACAGAACCAACTCCACCGGGAACAGGAGTTATTAAAGAGGCTTTGTCTTTTACAGCTTCAAAATCTACATCTCCACACAGTTTTCCGTTTTCATCCACATTTATTCCTACATCTATTACAACTGCACCTTGCTTTATATAGTCGCTGCCTATAAACTTTGCTTTTCCAATAGCTGCAGCAACTATATCAGCACTTGCAACAGTTTCCTTCAGATTTTCCGTTTTCGAATGGCAAATCATAACAGTTGCATCTTCTTTCAACAACATCATCGCCAAAGGCTTTCCAACAACCATGCTCCTACCTAATACTGCTACTTTTTTACCTTTAATATATATATTGAAGTGTTTTATTATCTCTATAACCGCAGCCGAAGTGCAAGGCGAATATCCTGATAAATCTCCTTCAAACACTTTGGCTAAATTAAGGGGATTCATAGAATCCACATCTTTATTCGGGTTTATTATATGCTTGATTATATTCTCATCTAAATGTTTTGGTAAGGGTCTAAATATAAGAATTCCATGAATTAATGGGTCTGCATTTAATTCTTCAATAAGCTTAATAAAACTATCCATGTTAATGTCTTCAGAGCATTCATGAACCTTCCCTATAATATCTACCTTTTCGCAATTTTTCAAAATGCCTTTTTCATAAGCAATATCATCTTCTCTTTTTCCCACCCTGACAATACCTAAAGTAGGATTTATGCCCTTGCCTTTAAGTTCTAAGCTGGCTTTCTTAATATTATCTAAAAATATTTTTGCAGCTTCTCTACAATCCAGCACCTGCCCCATGCTATCTGCCTCCCTTTTTACTTTATTATTTCTTCTCCCAGTTCCTTAATACCTTTTAAATCTATCTAACCATTTCTTTTGAAAAATCTCATTGAATAAGCTCCTTTATGACCCTTAGAAAATTTCCATGGGCAATCTTTTCTATGTCTTCACTACTGAAGCCCCTAGCTTTTAAACCTTCTAATACGGCACCTCCGGTAGTTATATCTTCCAAACCCTCTACATCTTTGGTAGTCAATTCATCAGGACCTAAAGAACCGCTACCTAAAAAATCACAAAAGTCAAAGCCTATGCCTACCGCTTCCAATCCTGCAATACTTACCAAATGCTCAATATTATCTAAATAGCAATTTATTTGCGGATTATCCTTATGCAAAAATTCACCGCAGGCATTAACACCGATTACACCACCTGATTTAGCAATGGCTTTTGCCTGCTCATCATTAATATTTCTTCTGTGATGAAAAATGGCATTAGAATTCGAGTGGGAAGCTATAATTGGTTTTTTCCATATTTCAGTAACATCCCAGAAACTCCTTTGATTAAGATGGGATACATCTAGCATCATACCTAACTTATCCATAAGCTTTATAGCTTCCTCCCCTAAAGGAGTAACTCCCTTACTATCATCCTCTATGGCTGCACCAGCTGCAAAGTGATTTTCTTCATTCCAAGTCAAACTCGCATGCCTAAAACCCAAATTATATAAAGTATTGATTTGTTCAATATCTCCTTCTATTCCACTCAAACCTTCCAATCCCATTAATGCAAAAAAGTGTCCTTTTTTCATAGCAATTTCAATTTCGCTATAGAATTTTATGAAATCGATTGGAGCATCTTTTTCCTTTAGCTCTCTAATTTCTCCAATAACTCCGCCTATTTCCTTCCAAAAATAACGAACAGGATCAACTTTTTCATCTGTTCTGGTATAAACTACAAAAATGCCTCCTAGTATCTTACCTTCTTTGAGCTTTGGAAAATGGGTATTCATGAAATAATTCTCATTTCCCAATCTTTTCTCGTTTACTGATTTCATCCATATATCTGAATGAGCATCAAATATGTACATTCTGCACCTCCTAATGTCTTTTTCTTTATTTTACCACATAATGCTTATTTCTTCAGTTAAAAGGTATACCTTTAAAACTTTTTTCTTTATCTTCTCTCACTCTTTTTAAAGGCAGCTTTAAAGTAAATATGCTGCCTTCTCCCTCAGTGCTCTCTGCAATCAAGTGCCCGCCCTGTTCTTCCGCCATGCGACGTGAAGCATAAAGTCCAACACCCAGGCTCAACTCATAAATATCCAAATTATCATTTGCTTTATAATGTTTATCAAACACTCTTTTTAATTGATTATATGTCATACCTTTTCCTCTATCAATTACACGGATTTCTATCCAATTATCGTCACTTAGGACTGATATTAGAATCCTTCCTCCCTCGTAGGAATATTTTATTCCATTCATGATCAAATTGCACATTATTCTAATAGCTTTTTCTTTATCTAATTCTACATACATTGCTGCATATTTTGTGCCAATTTCGACTTGAATATTTCTCTTCCTTGCGTAATACTTACTTAATTTGACGGCTTCCTCTACTAGAACAATTATATTTTCTTTGGAAATACTGTCTTTATGTTTTTCCCCAAGCTTTATTGATTTGGAGTAATTTTCAATCAATCCGTTCATTTCCCTACAATTGCTTGATATCACTTCTAAATGTTTAGATAAAACATTATATGTGTTACTGCAGCTTTCATCTCCTACTATTTTTTTAAGAAACTGATTTGAAGCATCAATATTAACACCGTAGTTTTTTATATCATGAATTGCCATAAGAAAAGCTTCATTCATTTCTTTTAACTTTTTTGCTTTTTCATAATACTTGAAAGCTATATAAACCATAACTGATATATACAACAAATATAATAAAGTAGTATCTGCTTGTACCATTTTTACCCCTCCCACAACACCTTGCATTTTCGGCTATCTATATATATGTCCATCTTCTGCCTAAATATACCTTTTAATCTAGATGAGGGATAAAAACATCTTGCTATATAAAAAAAGCTGCGATAAAATTATCGCAACCTTTTATCCTATATTCTCTTCCTGTTTTTTCTTAAAATTATTTATCATCTTTAATATATCTTCATGTTCTGCTGATTTCGAATCATATTTACCAATCTTAAAAGCTAATTGAACAGAAAAACCTATGGTAAAAGCAGTAACCAAAGTTCCTATTCCTACAGGTCCTCCCAGAAAATACCCTATAATTAATACGGTAATCTCAATTGCACTCCTTATAATCCAAACAGGTTTTTTTAGTTTCTTAACTAATCCTTCCATGAGACCATCTCTAGGTCCTGCTCCTAGCTGTACCTTCAAATAAAAATACGTAGCCCACCCAATCATGAGTATTCCAAGTACAAGCAAAGAAAACCTTCCCAATAAAGTAGTAGGAACTCTATAGAAACCCAAGTTATTAATAAAATCAATAAAAAATCCGATAAAAAACATGTTTAGTATGCTAGCCAATCCGGGTATAACTCCAATAAAATAAGATAATGCAAGTATGCAGAAGCCTGTTATCTGGGAAGTTTGGCCAAGTGTCAAAGGGGTATGATTTACTATGCCCATATGAAATACTTCCCAAGGGCTCATTCCTAGTCTTGAGTACAATGTTGCAACTATTCCTGCTGAATACAGAAATAGCCCAAATAAAAGCATAGGGATCTTTTTAAGTAAAAAAATCCACTTTGATGTATTTCCCAACTAGTTCACTCCTAATTCAAATTTGTAATCCATATTATATATATTACTACAATATTCAATAAATAGAAGAGTTAATATATCAAATAAACTGAAAAGGATTATCGTCGTCGATAATCCTTTTCCATTACTACATTCTTTTTGCAATGTATTCAACCAAATCAACCGTCCTGCATGAATAGCCCCATTCATTATCATACCAGGCTACAATCTTTGCCATTTTGTCTCCAATTGCCATAGTGGATAAAGCATCAACTATGGAGGATCTGTCGTCACCTTTATAATCTATTGATACTAAAGGTTCTTCGGAGTAACCCAAAATTCCCTTTAAAGGTCCTTCAGCCGCTTCTTTTAGGGCAGTATTTATTCCTTCCGCAGTAACATCTACAGAGAAATTACATACTAAATCGGTAACAGATACTGTAGGTGTAGGCACTCTGAGAGAAAACCCGTTAAGCTTGCCCTTAAGCTCGGGCAATACCTTGCCAACAGCCTTGGCAGCTCCTGTAGTAGTAGGTATTATTGACTCTGCTGCTGATCTGGCTCTTCTCAGATCTTTGTGAGTCTTATCCAATATCCTTTGATCATTTGTATAAGAGTGAATTGTAGTCATAAGGCCATGCACTATACCAAACTTCTCATGCAATACTTTGGCAAAAGGTGCCAGGCAATTTGTGGTACATGAAGCGTTTGATATTATGGAATGCTTCTTCGAGTCATAATCATTTTCATTTACTCCCATTACAACAGTAACATCCTCATCCGTAGCAGGAGCTGTTATGACAATCTTCTTTGCGCCTGCATTGATATGTTCCATAGCCTTATCTCTTTTTGTATATACTCCTGTAGATTCTATTACTATATCTACTCCAAGTTCTCCCCATGGAATATTGGATGCTTCAGATATTGTAAATACCTTTACTTTTTTCCCGTTAATAACCAATGCATCTTCTAAAACTTCTACAGTACCATTAAACTTACCATAGGCAGAATCATATTTTAACAAATGTGCCAAGGTCTTAATGTCTGCCCTTGCATTGATTGCAACCAGTTCAATATCACTGTCCTTCCACTTATCAGCAACTATGCGGGTTACTTGCCTTCCAATCCTTCCAAATCCATTAATAGCAACTTTAATACCCATTATACATCCTCCCATCACAAAGATAATCAATTTATACATATTAATATGCAACATGTGGTATTATTGTTTATATGTGCTATACTATTTATACCAATAAGATATACAATATGTCAAGTAAGTACTAACCTTTGGTAGAGTGTTTCATTAATATATCTTACTATATCATTAGAATTCTTTTATTATTCAATTTTTATTCTGTTTTTATAGCTTCTAGTGCACTCAGCTTCATAGCCCTTTTCGCAGGATAGTATCCGGAAATCAAACCAATAAGAGTGGCAAATATCACTGAGGCAGCCATAAGCCACAAAGGTATGACGGATATTTTACTTCCATCTCCCATAGGGCCAAAAAAATTCATAAATGACAAACCGGCTTTATTTAGAATCAAGGAAACCAATAAACTAAAGGCAATGCCTATGAGGCCACCAGAAAAGCCTATAAGACCCGCTTCAAATAAGAACAATCTCCTGATCGACCCCAACTCGGCTCCTAATACCTTCATAACGCCAATTTCTCGTGTTCGCTCATAAATAGACATTATCATTGTGTTTGTAATTCCCAATGCAGCAACTAACAAAGATACTGCTCCGATGCCGCCCAAAATTGCTTGTATGCCTGCAGAAGTCTTTTGCATAGAATCCAAAATATCAGTTAGGCTAAAGGCTCCAAAGCCCATCTCCTTTATCTGTTCTTGAACCTTTCCTACATTTTTTATATCCTTTACCTTTACCATGGCATTCTGATAGCTGTCCTTTGAAACCTCTTGATAAGGATTAAATCCTCTATACTGGCCTCTCTGGGTTTTATTGCTTTCTTCCTGAATTTTTTTTAGATGATTAATATTCATATAAGCATTGTAATCTTTTTCATCATTGCTCTGTTTTAGCACCCCTACTCCTTTAACCTTATATTCAGGTGCTGGTTTGCTGCTGCTGTCGCTGGGGCCACTTCTTCGCCGCTCCCCATACTCCATGTTCATAGTCATGATAATCTTATCGCTTATTAAATCTACTGCTGGAGGCGGACCGCCGTAATAGTAATTAGCTTTTGGGTTATAAAACATATTAGGTATATAGGAGCCAAATATCAAAGCCCCTGTATCCGCTTCATTCAATAGTCTGCCATTTTCTACCTCAAAGTCAAACTCTTCCATAACTTTGGTATCTATGCCTATTACACTGAAGCCTCCAATAAGCTTACCTACTCCAAATTTCCAATAGGTGTGCATAATAGGAGTGACAGCCTCTACTCCCTCTATTGCATTCATTTTTGCCAAGGCCTTATCATCTAATTTAACTTCTTTTGGCTGAGATCTCATGTTTCCTTCTGGAGGCATATAATTGGTATTTATATTGATGATATTGAGGCTCCCCATTCTTTCTATCTCTCTTTTGAAATTCTCATTCATCGCAATTCCCAAAGACAGCATAATAACTATGGAAGATGTTCCTATTATAACACCTAAAATAGTAAGTATTGTCCTGGTTTTTCTTCTCCACATATTCCTAAGACCCATATTGATAATATCAATACTATTCATCGAAAGTCATACCTTTCTTCTTATTATGTATCTTTCTTGCCGCAAAGAAGATACCTGCTGCCAACATGATGAAACCTCCAATAAAATATGGGTTCTTAACTATGCTCATTATTTTGTTTTTACCATTATCCCCAGGATTTTCTCCCATACCGGGTTCAGGCATAGGCTCCATGGGCATTTGTATAACGTTAGATTGTATTTCTTTTACTTCTTCAAATATTTCTCCTACTGCATTTTCATAGCTAAATATTATTCTGCCGTTTATGGCGCCTTCTTCTGTAGGTGTTATGCCAACATCATAACTATCCGTCTTGCCAGTCTCAAAATTGCCTACATAGTAATTCGAATTCTGAGTTGAAAAATTCCCCTCCGTCTTTATCATAAGATTATATAAAGTGGTCTTTCCCATGTTGTAAAACTCTAGTGAAACAGGAAAGGTCTGCCCCATAAATACCTCAGGCGGTACCATAGCATCCCCTAGCACCAGCTTGGCCTGCTGTATAACAGGGACAGAAATCATATCCTTTGAGCTTAATTGAGCTCCCGCTTCATCCTCATATTCTATATTTACAGAGATGCCATAGGTTTTATGTTCTGCATCTCTCTTTGGAGTCAATGTGAAAACTTTTTGAATGTTTTCTTTTGGTCCAATGCTTTCAATATATATGGTGTTGCTGCTGTTGACAGGATTAAATACTCCATCATCACTTACAAGGGATACTTTTATATTGCTCACTGTAGCATAGGAGCTGGTATTCAACAAGGACATTGTAAGCTGAAAGACATCTCCTGCTTGTATTGTATAAGGCTCTATAATATATCTGTCTACTATTATTCGGGGTGTTCCTTTCCCGCTGCCTCTGTTGATATACACTCCTACATACTGGCTTGCATTATTTTTGACTTTCTTATCTCCCACTCCATTTTCATAATCAACATTTATTTGAATAGGATAGTTCTTAGTAACTGCTTCAGAGGTAGCATAGAGCTCAAATTCCACTCTTTTCTTTTCATCCTTTACCATTTTACCAAGGCTTTTTATATTTAAAGATTTGCAAATTATTTCTTTGTCTGTAACTAGGCTTACCTTGACTCCATCAGCTTCTACAACACTTTTGTTGGTCACATCAAAAGCTACAATGAAGCTTTCTTCTCCCTTTATCTCTTCCTTTGGTGTTTCTATATTCTCGATTATTATATCAGAAAGAGTAGTATCCAAGCCTTTTACAGGCAAAAAGAAACTGAATTCATCTGAATAGCTCACCGCTTTGCTGTCCTTGTAATCAACCTTCAACTGCAAATCATAATTCCCTGTAGCCATACTCAAAGAAGGTATCAATACATAGTCTAACTGTATAACTTTATTCCCCGGAATATCTTGAACTTGCTTTACGTCAGGAGAATTAAATAGAGTAAATCCATCAGTTCTTAAACCTTTTAGTGATACTCTTATATCTTTTGCATCCAGCGCTCCATTATTTCTGAGTATTACTGATATGGTTTTCTTATCGCCTGCTGTTAGAGAAGTATCTCCATAGCCAATGGCAGTCGCAACCAATTTTGGAGGCTTTTTGGAGTTTGTTACTTTCACATTTATTATATCTGAACCTTCGTAGCTCGTACCTGACAAGCTGCTATAATAATATTTCAGCTTTAATGGATATATCTTTTCTGCTGCACTCTCCGAAACCTTTAAAGTAAATACAGCATCCTCTATTTTTTTGCCGGATATCTTGTCAATTGAATATGTAACGCTCAATTTTTCCATCTCAAATGGGTTATCCGTGCTGTCGAATTCTAAGCTTGCCTGAATGTTTTTTGCTCCTGCTGTAGATAAATTCTCTAGTGGTATGTAAATCCTTGCCTCTTCTCCTGCTTTGACAACGGGAAGATTGGTTCCACCGGAGACCACAAGCTTTGGTTCGTTTCGGTTGGTGGATGGAGTGGATGAAGAGTCGGATATTATGTCTATACCAATTGTTCTTGTTATACTTTTCCCTTCGTCATAGTCAAAAGTAAAATCAAGTAAAGTATCATCTCCGCCTTTATAATACAAAGGAATTTTTAAAGTCTCACCTTTTTTGTAACTATAAGTATGTGATTCATAATTCGAATCTTTTGATATAAAAGATGAGTTGTAAAATATTGTAACATCTGCTGAAACATTTATTGATAATTCTAAGTCAAAATTTTGGCTAGGGCCTACTTTTGATACATACCCATTATCTGTTTTATACTTTTGACTTGTTATTTTAATTTCCTCTTCACCCCCATAAACCACTCCAATACCTAAACTCATCTGAAGTATCATTAATAAAATCATTATACCTGCTAAACCCTTTTTCAAGCCATTTCCCCCTCTACATTAACCGTCTTTTCTATTTTTTCTATGTTGCCATCCAAGATATATACTATCCTGTCTGCATATTTTGCAATATTTACATCATGAGTGACTATAATCAATGTCTGATTATTTTCTCTTGCAATATTAGTAATCAGCTTCATTACTTCTACTGTAGTTTTTGAATCAAGATTTCCTGTGGGTTCATCAGCAAAAATAATTTCTGGATTTCCGACAAAGGCCCTCGCTATGCCAACCCTCTGCTGCTGACCACCGCTCATCTGATTTGGCTTATGCTTTAAGTGTGTTCCCAAGCCTACCTGTTCCAACAATTTTTTTGCTTTTTCATTTCTTATTTTTTTACCCATTCCTCTAAATATTAAAGGCATACTCACATTTTCCTGAGCTGTCAGAGCAGCTAACAAATTATAGGATTGAAATACAAAGCCCACATATCTCTGTCGAAACTTTGCCAAGCTGTTTTCACTCATCCGCTCAATGTTCTTGCCCTTAATTTTAATATTGCCTTTTGTAGGTCGTTCAAGGCC